>NZ_JBDLZX010000001.1:0-419407 GCF_040045115.1 Flavobacterium adhaerens
TAGACTTCGTAATTCGTAATTTCGAATTCGTAATTCAAAAAATACGTTTCGTAATTCGTAATTTCAAATTCGTAATTTAAAAAATAGAATTCGTAATTCAAAAAAACACACTTCGTAATTAATTACATGAAAACATTAAAAGGCGATACCATTTACCTCCGTGCATTAGAACCCAATGATTTAGAGTTTATTTACGCAATGGAAAATGACCAAAGCATTTGGGAAGTAAGTAATACTCATACTCCTTATAGTCGTTTTTTGATCAAACAATATTTAAAAAATGCCCATCAGGATATCTATGAAGCCAAACAATTACGATTGGCAATTTGTCAGGATGAAGATTTTCCAGCACTTGGACTTATCGACCTATTCGATTTTGACCCACGAAACAATAGAGCAGGGGTTGGCATCGTTATCAAGGATGTCGAAAATAGAAATCAGAGCATTGGTACCGAAGCTTTGGAGCTGTTAATTCAGTATTCTTTTTACAATTTAAATTTACATCAATTGTATGCAAATATTGGATGCGAAAATGATGCGAGTATAGCACTTTTTACTAAATTTGGTTTCGAAAAAATAGGCATAAAAAAAGATTGGACTTTGGTTAATGGGATTTACAAAGACGAAGCCATTTTTCAATTAATTAATAATCAAAAAAGCGACAGTGAACTGACGCAGTAATTTTAAATTTTTAAATTTTGAATCTAAAGAAAATAGTATCATTAGTAGCTGTTACATTAATATCAATATTGATTGTTTACGGGTTTGTTTTGATGTATCAAATTTTTAGTGGTAACACTAAATTCACCGAAAAACAAGTTTATGTGTATGTACCAACAGGGTCTAATTATGAGCAAGTAAAAACCTTATTGGCTCCTTATGTAAAAGATATCAGCCGTTTTGAAATGGTCGCCAACAAAACCAGCTATCCCGAAAATGTAAAACCAGGTCGTTTTTTACTAAAAAGCGGAATGAATAGTTACGAGTTGGTCAAAGCAATGAAATTTAATGATCCAGTAAGTTTAGCTTTTAACAATCAAGAACGTTTAGAGAATTTGGCCGGACGTGTAGGTTCACAAATAGAACCAGACAGTTTAGAGCTATTAAATACGTTTAAAGATTCTATTTTCTTGAAAGAAAATGGTTTTAACGAAGAAAATGTATTTGTAATGTTTATTCCTAATACGTATGAAGTGTATTGGAATACTTCGGCAGTGAAGTTTCGCGATAAAATGATCAAAGAGTATCATAATTTTTGGAACAAAGAACGAATAGATAAAGCAGCCGCTCAAGGATTAAACCCTGTTCAAGCTACCATATTGGCTTCTATTGTTCATAAAGAATCGGTAAAAAAAGATGAAAGGCCTAGAATTGCTGGGGTTTACCTAAACCGTCTAAAACTTGAAATGCCTTTACAAGCAGATCCTACCGTTATTTTTGCAATGAAAAAGAAATCGAATGATTTTAATCAAGTTATTAAAAGGGTTTTTTATAATGATTTGATTATGAAATCTCCCTATAATACTTATGTGAATATTGGACTTCCACCAGGACCTATTGCAATGCCTGATATTACAGCACTCGAAGCAGTTTTAAATCCCGAAAAACACAATTATGTTTATTTCTGTGCAAGTGTAGATCGTTTTGGGTACCATGAGTTTGCAGCAACTTTGGAAGAACATAATAAAAATGCCGAGAAATATTCGGCTTGGATCAATAGTCAAGGAGTGCAACGATAACAAAATTGTACTGATGCTAAGAAAGCTTCAAAATTGTTTTTAAGACAGTTTTGAAGCTTTTTTTTTTGTCCAACGCTTATGCTTTGCAAATTCGATATTCGAGAATTATTTGTTTTTGGACTAAAACTATATAGGGAAATCAAAAATTTGTAAATATTTGGGTCTATTTTTGAATTTTTAGACGTTTTTACATTTTTTAAGAAAGTAGAATCCTACTTTAAAAACGAGTTTTTGGGGTGCTTTTACTTGATTTTGTTTTTTTTAACACAGCCCGAATAGCCGAACAATTAAGGACTTAGGAGTCGTTTTCGGACTGTTTGATAAGTTTAAGGGGTTGATTTTCAGCTTTATTTTTTTTTAGTCGTATATTTGCGCATAGAAATTTCATAACGTGACAGGTTCTGAAGAAAACTAATTTATGATAAAAAAATGGTATTTTTACGCAAGTTTAATTGTTGTAGTCGCTTATTTAAGCTCGGGTTTTAAAACATCAAAATTAGAATCGACCCCATGGTTTCTAATTCAAGAATCAGATGATACATCCTACTTACTACCATCATTAAATGTGACTGATTATACCAATTCTGAGATTCCCTATACTGGAAATTTCTTTATTGGCTATAAAGAGGCAATTGGCTTTAAAGAGTCGCAAGGGAAATACAAAAAAATTAATTCTCATGGTTATCTAGGAAAATACCAATTTGGTGTTGAAACTTTAAAAACTATCGGTATTAACGATAGTGCTGCTTTCCTAAACAGCCCCAAAATGCAAGAAAAAGCTTTTATTGCTCTTTTATCCCAAAACAAATGGCGTTTACGATATGTAATCGAGAAATATGAAGGTACCGTTCTAAATGGGATTCGTATTACCGAATCTGGAATTTTGGCTGCCGCACATTTGGCAGGTGCAGGTACTGTAAAAAAGTTTTTTAAACATGAGGGGAAACGTTATTTTACCGATGCTTACGGAACTTCATTAAGAAGTTATTTAGTGCGATTTGGAGGTTATGATACTTCTTTTATCAAAGCGGATGGTGCCGCAAGTGTAAAGTAAAAGTTTTTTTGAAAATGATAAAATCGCCTCTTTTGAAATATTCAAAAGAGGCGATTTTAATTGTTATTGTTTCGGTTTGAAAATATTGTTGTCTAGTAAAAAATACTTTAGAAAGTGCTTTTTGACAAAGTTTCTATTCATACTGATTTTACAAAATTATACTCTCATAAAGGTACTGAGACAGTTTTTCTTTGCGACTCTTTGACTTTGCTAGAAACATCCAAAACCGAGCTCTATTACAGGAAAACTTTGTGAAATAAACGAATTCAATACTTAGTTAAGTTTTTAAAAAGTTTTACAGGACAGCAATAATTTTGAAACTAATCTATAAGTATTTCTAAAATTTGGATGGCAGTATCACTTATTTTAGATCCAGGTCCAAAAACAGCAATTACGCCAGCGTCAAACAAGAATTGATAATCTTGTGTAGGGATTACCCCGCCCACAATTACCATAATATCTTCTCTGCCATATTTTTTTAACTCTTCGATTACTTGAGGAACTAAGGTTTTGTGACCAGCGGTTTGTGATGAAATCCCAAGAACATGAACATCATTTTCTACGGCTTGTTTAGCTACTTCGGATGGTGTTTGAAATAAAGGGCTGATATCTACGTCAAATCCAACATCGGCATAGCCAGTTGCTACAATTTTGGCTCCTCGATCATGGCCATCTTGCCCCATTTTGGCAATCATAATTCTAGGCCTGCGTCCTTCCTGTTTGGCAAAAGCGTTTGCAAGTTGTTTGGCTTTTTCAAAATTTTCATCGTCTTTCATCTCTTTGCTATATACACCTGTAAAGGATTTAATTTGGGCTTTGTGTCTGCCATAAACTATTTCTAAAGCATCACTAATTTCTCCCAATGTGCATCTGTTTCTGGCTGCTTCTATGGCAACTTCTAATAAATTCCCTTGTTTTGTTTGGGCACAGTTTGTCAATTTTTGTAATATCGATTGTGCTTTTTCAGTATCTCTTGTGGCTTTTATTTTGATTATTCTTTCAATTTGTTGTTGGCGAACCATTTGATTGTCAACTTCAAGTGTTTGTAAAGGTTCTTCTTTTTCTAAACGAAATTTATTGACACCAATTATAACATCCTGACCATTATCAATACGGGCTTGTTTGCGAGTTGCTGCTTCCTCAATTCTAAGTTTTGGGATTCCAGCTTCTATGGCTTTAGTCATTCCGCCTAATTGTTCGACTTCCTCGATAAGTTTCCATGCTTTTTGGGTGATTTCGTTTGTCAAAGTTTCGAGATAATAACTTCCAGCCCAAGGATCTACTGTTTTGGTGATTTTGGTTTCTTCTTGCAAATAGATTTGGGTATTTCGAGCTATTCGTGCAGAGAAATCAGTTGGCAAAGCGATTGCTTCGTCTAGAGCGTTGGTGTGTAAGGATTGTGTTCCTCCAAAAGCAGCTGCCGAAGCCTCGATGCAAGTTCTAGTTACATTATTGAAAGGGTCTTGCTCGGTCAAACTCCAACCCGAGGTCTGACAATGTGATCTTAGCGCTAATGATTTTTCATCCTTGGGATCGAATTGTTGTACAAGTTTTGCCCAAATCATTCTTGCGGCTCTCATTTTGGCAATTTCCATGAAATGATTCATTCCAATAGCCCAGAAAAAAGAGAGACGAGGAGCAAAATCATCTATTTTCATTCCTGTTGCTAGCCCATTTCGAATATATTCTAAACCGTCGGCAAGTGTGTAGGCCAACTCGATATCGGCAGTTGCGCCTGCTTCTTGCATGTGGTATCCCGAAATGGATATAAAATTGAATTTGGGCATTTTCTTGCTTGTAAATTCAAATATATCTGCGATAATTTTCATCGAAGGAGTAGGTGGGTAGATATAAGTATTTCGAACCATAAACTCTTTTAAGATGTCGTTTTGAATAGTACCAGAGAGTTGTTCGGGTTTTATTCCTTGCTCTTCGGCAGCAACAATATAAAATGCCAAAATGGGTAAAACGGCTCCATTCATGGTCATCGAAACCGAAATTTCATCTAAAGGGATTTGGTCGAATAATACTTTCATATCTTCGACAGTGTCTATAGCTACTCCCGATTTTCCGACATCGCCTACCACACGTTCGTGATCAGAATCGTATCCTCTGTGTGTTGGCAAATCAAAAGCTATTGAAAGCCCTTTTTGGCCTGCAGCGAGATTTCTTTTGTAAAATGCATTACTGTCTTCGGCGGTAGAAAACCCTGCATATTGACGAATTGTCCAAGGTTTACGAACATACATAGTGGTATAAGGCCCACGTAAATTAGGCGCAAATCCAGCACCAAAATCAAGATGCTCGATGTCTTCGATATCTTTTTCGGTATAGTTTTGATGAATAGCAATTCCTTCCGCAGTTTGAAAATTGGATTCCGATGAAACCGTTTCTGATGCGTTAGAATTTTCAAGATTGATATGTTGTAAATCTTTTCGTTTCATTTTTTGGCTTTGTATTCCTTTTAATCTTTACAGAGAATATTAAAAGTTGATAAGAAAGAATGTCGAAAATTATTCTTTGGATAAACGTTCTTGTTCTAATTTTTCGGATAACCTTTTTTCAATGATTGGTGTAATCAAAGTTTTTCTGGGTTTTATTTTTACAAAAGGAAACAATTCTAAATTATGCTTCATTTTGTCATTCGGATTTGGATGTTTATTGGTTCCAACTAATACTTCTTTTCCAGAATCAAATAATACTTGTTCAGCATCGGCACTTTCTTGTATTTTTTTCTTAATTGTACCCTCGTTGAGCTGCTTTAAAAATCCACCTTTTGCTTCAATATCTTTAAATAATGCTAAAGCTTTCTCTGCTAGTTGATTGGTAATGCTTTCAATATAGTAACTTCCATCGGCAGGATTGTTTACTTTATCAAAATAACTTTCGTTTTTTAGTATCAGCAATTGGTTTCGAGCAATTCGATCTCCAAATTCGTTGTCTTTATGATACAAATTGTCATAAGCTAAGTTTGATATTGCATTAGCACCACCCAAAATAGCACTCATGCATTCTGTGGTTGTGCGGAGCATATTGACATTGTAATCGTAGATGGTTTTGTTGCGCTTTGTTGGGGTAACTAATAAATGACAATCTAAATTGTACTGGTATTCCTGAGCGATTTTTTTGAAAAGTATTCGGAATGCTCTGAGTTTTGCAATTTCAAAAAAATAATTGCTTCCTACCGAAATCTGAAAAACAATTGGTTTATTTAAATCAGGAATTCTATTAAAATACTCGTTGGCATGTGCCAAGCTATAGGCAATTTGTTGAATTATTGAGGCACCAGCGTTTTGGTACAAACTACTATTGATACTGATGTAAGAAACCGAATCTGTTTCTTTTGAAAGTAGGTTTAAAGCGTCGAAATTGTTTTTTTCTGTGGTTTGATACCAATTTCCGTCTTTGGCTAACTGACCAATGGGATCTAAAAGACAATAAATAAGAATTCCTTTATCTTTGGCAATTGTATTGACTTTTTTTACCAAATCGATTGACAGGAAATGAAAATACAAATAGATTGTAATTTGTTCAAGTGGAAGGCTTTCAAGTAATTTAGAAATATCGGTTTTTTCGCTTGGAATGGTAAAGTGAAGGCTTTCGGCACCACGATTTATCGAATCGAATGCTTTATCAATTGATTTGCCAAGATCGAAAACATAGATGTTTTGGCAAATTTTGAATTGACTGGATTTGGTAGTTACTGCATAATTTTTGGAAAAATCCTCAATGTCATAAAATGGTTTTACTTTAATTCCTTCGGGTGAATTCCAGATTAAAGTTTCATTATAATCGGCTCCATTGAGCTCAAATTGAATTTTTTGCTTCCAAAGTTTAGCCGAAACAGGATCGAAACTATCGAATAAATTCTTATCCATTTTCAATTGTAATTTGGTTACGATACGATTGATTATTTTTTGGATACAGTGTCTCCTTGAAAGTGAATGATATAAATATCCTCGCTATCCTTTTTCATATAGTATTTTTCACGAGCATATCTTTCAATTTGCAAAGGATTTTTCAACTGTTTAATGTTTTCTTCATCTTTTTTGATTTCACCTTCATAATAGGTGGCATTATCTTCTAGCTCATTGATTTGTTTGTCTAAAAAACGATGCTCAAAATAAGAATAATTATCTAAGAATACCATCCAAATTATAAATAAAATGGAGACCCAAATGTATTTGTTGCTTAAAAATTTAAACCAATATTTGTCTTTAAAAGGGTTTTTCATTGGGGTATTTTGGCTAATTGTAATAGAAATCTTGACTTTGCTTTTATCGTGTAAAGGAAAACTAAATTATTAAATGTTTTACGAAACCATAAAAGTACAATAAAATTACAATATTCGTTGGTTAATTACGGCACGTACAACATCTATAGCAACTGTATTGAATCTATCATTTGGAATTATAATATCAGCAAAAGCTTTTGTGGGCTCAATAAATTGTTCGTGCATTGGCTTTAGCGTTTGTTGGTAGCGGTTTAATACTTCGTCTATATCTCTTCCTCGTTCCGAAATATCTCTCTTTAAACGTCGAATCAATCGTTCGTCAGAATCGGCATGAACATAAATTTTGATGTCAAAAAGATTTCTTATTTCGGGATTGGTAAGAATTAGAATCCCTTCTACAATCATTACTTTTCTAGGATGAGTCACTATAACATCATCTGTTCTATTGTGTTGTACAAAAGAATATACGGGTTGGTTAATAGAATTACCTGCTTTCAATTCTTTTAAATGCGCTATCAATAAATCAAAATCTATTGCTCTTGGATGATCAAAATTGATTTTGGAACGATCTTCATAACTCAAATCGTGAGTTTCTTTATAATATGAATCTTGCGCTATGACACCAACTTCGGTATCGGGTAACTCATTCATAATTTGATGTACAACTGTTGTTTTTCCAGATCCTGTTCCTCCGGCAATTCCTATGATAAGCATAACTATTTTGTTTATTTATGTTACAAAAATAGAAATATTTCTATAGTAAGAGGCTAATTTATTGTCTTCATTTTTTAGATTGATTGTCTTTATACGTTTTAAATAGATATTGGTTTGGGGTTGTTTTATAAGCGGTTAAGGAATTATAGTTGCTGAAAAAGTCAGATTTTATTAGAGTTTTATTGTGTAGAAATTATGTTTAATAATTTGTTTTTTAGGTAGTTATGTGTTTGGTTAACTTTTTTTTATGAAAAAGAGAGATTATAATTTGGAAATTAAAATATTTTCAACATATATTTGTTCTATCAAATTAGTAGGGTTAATAAAACATCTAAAAACAAAAAAATTGAAGACTATCAAATACATCCCATTTTTGAATATGCAAAAAGTATTCACATCTAACAGTCTTTGTTGGATGTGCTGTTGCAGATAAAAGCTTCATTTACTCTTCTCATCAATCGTATTGGTAAAACAATAATATCCTGATTTTTTTAGGATAGAGACTATGTATAAATATTAATCAAAACAAAGGATAATGAAAAAACGAATGTGTTGTTGTAGATAAATAAAAAAAAAGCCATTTCTGTTGCAGCAGAAATGGCAGGCTTAAAAAAGAATATTCATCTCAAAGAAAGGATAGAAAGTTGATTAATCAACCTTCGGGAATCCTTATTTATTAAACCGAAACAAAGTAATGAAAAAAAAATTAGATATACACTTGTGGTTTTTCCTTTTACTCTTCTCGATAGGGATAAATGCACAAAATACGACTCCCTTGATTCAATCAAGGCTTGATGGAAAAGTTATAGACGATGTAACCAACATTCCATTGCCTGGGGTAACAGTTTCTATCAAAGGGATTACGCACAGCGTTATCACTGATGCTGAAGGAAAGTTTTACTTTCAAACCGGACAAAAATTTCCCTATACTTTGGTAGTAACTTATATAGGATATAAAAAAGCCGAAGTTATTGTAGATGGAAGTCCAGTAACTATAAGTTTAAAACCAGATGTTCAGGAACTGAATGAGTTAGTTGTTGTGGGTTATGGTACACAGAAAAAGAAGGATATAACTGGAGCTATTGCTTCTGTTCCTAAAGCAAATTTAAGTCAAGTTACCTCATCGGCAGATAATTTACTGCGAGGTGCTGTTCCTGGAGTGGTAGTTACACAAAGTTCGGGTCGCCCTGGGGCTACTTCGAGTGTTCGAATTCGAGGTGGAAGCTCTATTACAGCAGGTAATGAGCCACTTTATGTTGTGGATGGAATCCTGATTTACAATGATAACTCGAACGGTACAGCGGGTGTGACCAATGCCGGAGCAGGTGTCAATGTATTGTCAACCATCAGCCCTGGTGATATAGAATCTATTGAAGTATTGAAAGATGCTTCGGCTACGGCTATCTATGGTTCTCGTGGTGCCAATGGGGTCGTTTTGATTACCACCAAAAAAGGAACGAAAGGCTTAGATTCTATTTCTTATCAAGGTTATTTTGGAGTTCAATCTGTTAGCAAAAAAATAGATTTATTAAATGCAAGCGAATGGGCAGAGCTGCGAAATGACATTCAGACCAGTATCGGTCAATCGCCTTCTTTTTCTTCTGAACAAATAGAGGCATTTAAAACTTCTGGGAATTATGATTGGCAATCTGAAGCTTTTAGAACAGCACCCATCCAAAACCATCAACTGACATTTTCTGGAGGAGATGATCGTTCTAGATATTCTATTTCTGCAGGATTTTTTGATCAGGATGGAGTAGTGATTGCGACCGATTTTAAGCGTATTTCACTTCGTGCAAATTATGAAAGGAACTATAGCCAAAAATTTAAATTTGGGGTAAATGCGAATTATAGCAATTCTATTTCAAATGGTATTGGAACCAATGGGGGAGCAGGAGCAGGAAGAAACCCTAATCCATTGACGGCAGTGTTATATACTCCGCCAGTAGTTCCTATCCGAAATGAAGATGGCTCTTTTAATTTGACAAATAATCCGTATGCAACGGCGGTTAATGGAATTATTCCTAATGCCATAAACGATTTGGAGAATACAACTAACGAAACCAAAATCAATAGGATTTTGACGAGTTTGTTTGGTGAATATAAAATTACCAAAGAGCTTACAGCTAAAGTTTCTGTCAGTGGAGATGTTATCAATACCAAGCAAAATTACTATGCCCCTTCTACTACAACAACTGGAGCAGGGACCAAAGGGTTGGCTTCGGTAGGGGATCGATTAGTACATTCGGTTTTGAATGAAAACACCTTGAATTACAGTACACGTTTTGGAGAAAATCATAAATTCTCAGCTTTGGCTGGATATACACTTCAATATACACAAGGAGAAGTAGTCAATGCAGGAGCTAATAATTTTGTTAATGATTTGGTTTCTTACAATGCTCTACAAGACGGTATCGCTACAAAACCTTACAGTGATGCATTCGAAAGTATTTTGAAATCGTGGTTGGCAAGAGTAAATTACTCTTACGATGGACGATACAATCTTACCCTTTCGGCTCGTGCAGATGGTTCATCACGATTTGGATCTGAGTCACTTTGGGGGTATTTTCCATCGGCTGGTTTTTCTTGGAATATTACCGAAGAAGATTTTGCAAATGATATTAAAGGTGTAGATGAGGCAAAATTACGATTGAGTGTAGGAACTACAGGAAATCAGGAAATAGGTAATTATCTTTCATTAGCCTCAGTTGGTTCTGTCAATTATGCTTTTGGAGGAACCATACAAACTGGTTTGACACCTACTCGTTTGGCTAATCCAGATTTAAAATGGGAAAAAACAACTCAATATAACATTGGTCTGGATTTGTCTTTGTTGGACAGAAAAATAAATTTTGTTTTTGATGCTTATTATAAAAAAACTGATGATCTATTAATTAATGTGCCAATTCCGTTGATTTCTGGATATTCAAGTGTTTTGCAAAACATTGGTGGGGTTGAAAATAAAGGTATCGAAATTGGTTTGACTACCGAAAACATTAAAAATGAAAAATTCTCTTGGAATTCAAACATTGTTTTTTCTGCTAATAGAAATAAAGTAGTAGAAATAGGGAATGGAGTAGATCAATTTTTTCCAGTAGTTCCGAATGGCTCATTGTTACAACAACAGCCAGTAACGGTAAAAGTAGGCTTGCCTTTGGGAACATTTTGGGGGTATCAAACTAATGGAATTTTTCAAACTCAAGAGGAAATTAATACTCAACCCAAGATTAATAGCCTTGCCAATACCAAAATTGGTGATCGAAAATACGTCGATACTAATGGCGATGGTGTAATTACGGCTCTTGATAAGCATGATTTAGGAACATCACAACCCAAATTTGTTGGAAGTTTCGGGAACACGATTGTATATAATAACTTCGATTTGAATTTTTCTTTCCAAGGAGCCTATGGCGGAAAAATATTCAATGCCTTGAACCAACAACTGGAAATTACAACATTAGGCACCAATTCGGCTTCAACGGTATTAGACCGTTGGACACCAACAAATCCTAGTAATGAAATCCCGAGAGCATCAAGTTCACCGTTGGGTATTGTCTCTGAGCGTTATGTAGAAGATGCTTCTTTTTTACGATTGAAATTGATCACATTTGGCTATACTTTTCCGAAAAGTGTTTCCAGAAAATTAGGAACTCAAAGTATCAAGTTTTATGTATCTGCCGAAAACTTAGTAACCTGGACAAAATACACTGGTTTTGATCCAGAGGTGAGTTCCTACGAACAGAATAATTTATATCCCGGAATCGATTTTGGTGCTTATCCGAATTCTAGAACATTCATTTCGGGAGTGAACGTAACTTTTTAATACAATAAAGATTTTTTAAAATGAAAAAGATAGTAACACTCATATTAAGTGCAACTTTACTTGTATCGTGCACAGATCTGGAGGTAACACCAACCTCTTTTATAACCGAAGATAATTTCTTTCAAACAGAGGATGATGCAGTAGCTAGTGTTACAGCAGTTTATTCAGCCCTGAATATCGATCCGGGAGAGCAAAGTTTATTTGGAAGAAACCTTTACTTTCTTACCGATATGGCTTCAGATTATGCTGCAGCCGGAGTATCGGCAACCAATCCGCAAGTTAGGGCTTTGAGTAGTTTGACTCACGATGCCACTTCCGACCGTGTTCAGGTGGCTTGGCGTCAAATATATAGCGGAATCAACAGAGCCAATGTCGCTATAGACAATATCCCGAGAGCCACTGCTTCTGAAGTGTTGAAAACTCGATTAATAAACGAAGCCAAGTTTATCCGAGGACTGTTGTACTTTCAAGCGGTGCGTCTTTGGGGTGGAGTGCCAATTGTTTTGCACGAACCAACTTCGATTAATATTGAAAGTTTAAAATCAAAAAGAGCTACAGTTGATGAGGTTTATACTCAAATTATATCCGATCTAACTGCCGCCGAAAGTTTGCCTGCAACTTATTCTGCTAGTGAAGCAGGAAGAGCGACTTCGGGAGCCGCCAAAGCGATTTTGACTAAAGTATATCTGACTAGAAAAGATTGGCCAAATGCGATTTTAAAAGCAAACGAAGTTATCAATGGCGGATATGGTTATGCATTGTTTGAAAACTTTCAGGATATATTCACGAAAACGAAAAAAAATGGCAAGGAGCATATTTTTTCAATACAATTTGAACCCAATCAAGCAGGAAACGGTTCCAGCGGAAGTACTTTTCAGGCGACTGCTTTTACAGGGTTTACAGCAACAGAACCAGCAGATATTATTTCGGACGTGGCCTTGTTTTACGATATATATGAAGAAGGTGATCTAAGGAGAGATGTGAGCTATAAGAAACAATTGTATAATCAGGCAACGGGTACACTTTATACTTTTCCAAAACCAATCTTCGCCAAATATTTTGATCTTTCTAATATTGCTACTCCAGCCAATGTGGCAATTAATTTCCCTTTGATTCGCTATGCCGATATTTTATTATCGCTTTCAGAAGCAATTAACGAGAAAGACGGAGTGACTCCAGAGGCTGTAGAACTGGTAAATCAAATTCGAAGAAGAGCTTTTAGTAAAGCAATAGTTACACCTGATGCATCTGTAGATTTGGCTGGACTTACCACCGAACAGTTGAGACAAGCCATTCGCGAAGAGCGCAAAAAAGAATTCGTACAGGAAGGACAACGATGGTTTGATTTGGTTCGTTGGGGAATTTTGGTAAGCGAGGTAAAAAAAGTTACAGCCAAAAACTCGGTTTCAGAACGCAATAATCTCTACCCAATTCCACAGAGTGAACGCAATATTGATCCTGTTGGTTTACCTCAAAACCCAGGTTATTAATAGAATAATTTAATTAACATAAGATTGAATATAGGAAGTAAAAATTTTTTAATTAAAATATACTAAATACATAGAATTAATAAATATTAAAACAACTAAACATTCCCTGTAGTGGGGCATTTATAAACTTTAAAAAAATAAAAAAATGAAGAAATTTAAATTCAGTTCAAGTTTCAAGAGTCCCCAGAACGGACTTTTGCTTACCGCATTATTAGCAACGCAGCTTGGGTTTTCTCAAAACCAACCTGATCCCAATTACAAAGGTGTAATTGGAAAAACATTGGCCGAGTCTAAGGAGTATTGGCCAGAACCTGTAAAAGCTCCAGCAGGAGCACCAAACGTTGTTTGGATTTTGCTGGATGATGTAGGATTTGGGGCTTCTAGTGCTTTTGGAGGTTTGATTAGTACACCAACATTTGATGCTTTGGCCAATAACGGATTACGTTACACCAATTTCCACACCACAGCAATTTGCGCACCAACCCGTGCTGCTTTGTTAACAGGCAGAAACTCAGGAAGAGTGCACGTTAGTGGTTTCTCTCATACGATTTTATCGGCTGGTTTCCCGGGTTGGGACGGACGAATTCCATCAGACAAAGGAACGATTGCTGAGATTTTAAGGGAGAACGGATACAACACTTTTGCAGTAGGTAAATATGGAGTAACACCAGATGAAGATGCTACTGATGCAGGCCCATTTGACAGATGGCCAACCGGTAAAGGATTCGATCACTTTTTTGGATTCTTAGGTTCGCAAACCGATCAGTACAAACCGGATTTAGTCGAAGATCAGGCACATGTGAAACCTGATGGAAGACATTTGAATGAGCAAATTACAGATAAGGCTATCAGTTATATCAAAGCACAACAAAAAGCGGCTCCAGGAAAACCATTCTTCTTATACTATGCACCAGGAGCAGTTCACGCACCGCATCAGGTGGAGGAAAAATGGGTGAAACCTTATGAAGGGAAATTTGATGAAGGTTGGGATGTGTACCGCGAAAAAGTATTGGCGAACCAAAAGAAATTGGGGGTAATTCCTGCCAATGCAGTACTGCCAGAGCGTAATGCTATTATTGCAGCTTGGAATAAATTGACTCCTGACCAAAAGAAAGTGTATGCCCGATTCATGGAAGTATATGCTGGATATTTGACCTATACGGATTATGAAATTGGTCGAGTGGTTAATTATCTAAAAGAAACCAATCAGTTGGATAATACTTTAATTTTTGTTGCCATTGGTGATAACGGAGCGAGTAAAGAAGGGACTCAAGTGGGTACCATCAGTCAGAGTCTTTTTGCTCAAGGGGCAACCGATGAACAAAATCTTAAATCAAATTTGGAGAAAATTGGAGAAATCGGAACAGCTCAAGGCCTGAATACGAATTATCCGTTGGGATGGGCGCAGGCCACCAATGTTCCTTTCAAAAACTGGAAACAAGATGCACATTCTGAAGGAGGAACACGTAATCCGTTGATTGTTTTTTATCCTAAAGGAATTAAAGAAAAAGGCGGCATCCGTAACCAATACAGTCACGTAACGGATATTCTTCCGACTACTTTGGAAGTAGCAGGAATCAAAGCTCCTGAAAGTATCAAAGGAATCAAACAGGATATCATTCAGGGGTCTTCGTTGGCTAGTTCTTTGAATAATGCTAAAGCCGAATCGCTTCACAAGGTGCAATATTATTACATTTTTGGTAACAGAGCCATTTACAAAGACGGTTGGAAAGCTGCAGCAGCTCACGCAAATCCTTTTACGTCACTGGTTGCTGGAGGAAAACCTCAGCCACCAAAGCCGAGTAATTTTGACGATGATGTTTGGGAATTGTACAACCTGAATGAGGATTTTAATGAGCGTAACAATTTGGCTGCTAAACATCCAGAAAAATTGGCTGAACTTAAAATACTGTTTGATGAACAGGCCAAAGAAAACAATTTGTATCCGTTGATTGATTGGTCGGATGTCTTGGCAAGAAGAATCCACAATCCGAGCGGTGATAAAAATCAAAACCTTCAGGAATTGATTAAAAAAGCAACACAATCGGATCAAACAAACAATGGAGGAACACATTGATAAGTTCAATAAAGAGTCAGGACTTTATACAAATGTAAAGTTCTGACACTTTTTTACTAACCTTTTAAAAGTTAAGAATTATGAAGTTGATAGATTTTCAGATTATAGCAAGAAAAATCCTCGTTGGATTAATAGTTTTTTTGGTTCCATTTACCATTTTGGTTGGGGGACTAGCAATAGTAAATCTAATTTTAAAATAAGAAATCATGGCTTTAGACGTAAAATTGAAACGCAAATTAAGAAGAGATATAAGTATTAGTCTCTTATTATATAGTTTACCAGTTGTAGCAATCTATCTGTATTTTAAATTGAATAATGGAATTGTGAGCGAATCACATCTGACATTACCATCGTATTTAGAATTTATAAAACCCGCTTTTCAAAACATTAGAACCTGGGGTTTATCTGTTTTTATGATTGTTTTAGGGATAATTGAGTTTGCAGCAGGAATGTATGATGATCAATGGACAGGCGAAGAGCGAAAAATTGATATTATTAGTTTTCTTGCGCCAAAATTGCTTTTGCCTCCTGTAATTGCTTTTTTCAGCTTAACAGCTTTACCTTTTTTGATTCCAAATCTTGAAAATACACTTTCATGGGTTCCATTCTGGGGAGGCTTTTTCTTAATTGCTGTAGCCGATGATTTGACCCAATATTGGTACCATCGTTTACATCATCAAGTGCCTTTTTTATGGCGCTTTCATAGAACACATCATTCGGCTCCGTACATGGGAATGGCGATGGCATCCAGACAAAATTTTATTTACACCATATTTTTTTCACAAATATATTTAACTGCAACCTTAACGTATTTAGGTTTGGGTTTACCAGCTTTGTTTGTAACCGTGATAAAAAGTTTTATCACATTGGGAGCACATTCGAGTATTGCTTGGGATAAACCGTTTTATAAATACCGAATTCTGCACCCGATAGCTTGGGTTTTAGAGCGTTTGATTTCGACTCCAGCTACTCATCATGCGCATCATGCCGATACAAGTGGTGATGGAGTAGGGTACTTTAAAGGAAATTTCGGGAATATGTTTTTCTTGTGGGATGTAATTTTTGGTACAGCTCTAATTACTAGACGATTTCCTGAATCCTACGGGACCAAAACATACAAACAAGAAGAGTGGTATGCTCAATTTCTTTGGCCAATTTTTAAATCTAAAAAAGAGGGAAGCCCATTGGCAGAAGGCGTTTTGGCTTTGCCAATTACTCCAAAAAAATCCGATGTTGAGGTAGTTTCCAACGTGTACGAGCCTCTTCAATCATAGAGAGTAGGAGAAAAATGGTTTTGGTTATTTTTTTTTTTGAGGGATTTCATAATTAATTACAATTTGAGATCCCTTTTTTTGAAAGTGTATTATGAATATAAAAGTATATAGTTTGAAATTGATAGTTGTATTGTTTACTTGTTTTTCTGTTTTGGGGCAAGAGAACGATGTTTTGATTGTTGCAACATCCACTAGTTGTGAAGCAATGTGCAAAGCCAATACTTCTAAAAAAGCATTGTTAATGAATTCTGTTTCGGTTAGTGCAAATAAGTCTGAAACAACACCTACTAAAAAAATAAATGAGAGCACGGGTGCATCTGCAAAAGAGATGGTTTGGATTGCCGGTGGGGAGTTTACTATGGGAACCAATGATTATCCGGATGCAAAACCTATTCACAAAGTAAAAGTAAATGGTTTCTGGATGGACGAACACGAAGTAACTAATGCGCAATTTGCGGCTTTTGTAAAAGCAACTAATTATGTAACAATTGCCGAACGTCCGTTAAATCCAAAAGATTATCCAGGTGTTCCTTTGGATAAATTGGTTCCAGGATCTGCTGTTTTTGTTGCTCCAACTTCAAAAGTTACCTTGGATAATATACAACAGTGGTGGCAATATGTTCCGGGAGCGAATTGGAAACATCCTACAGGACCCAAAAGTAATATTATTGGCAAAGACAATTATCCTGTTGTACAAATTAGCTATTTAGATGCTCAGGCATACGCAAAATGGGCAGGTAAACGACTCCCGACTGAAGCTGAGTGGGAATTTGCTGCCAGAGCTGGAAGATCTCACACTAAATATTATTGGGGAAAGGAATTTAAACCGAAAGGAAAATGGGTTGCCAATATTTTTCAGGGGACTTTTCCCAATAATAATACAGCCGAAGACGGTTTTAAAGGTGCTGCGCCTGTCAAATCTTATGCTAAAAATCCATATGGAATGTATGATTTAGAAGGGAATGTATGGGAATGGTGTAATGACCTATACCATAACGATTACTATAAAACGAGTTCTACCGATAATCCTACGGGACCCAAAACAAGTTATGATCCCGAAGAACCTGGTGTCGAGAAACATGTACAAAGAGGAGGCTCGTTTCTATGTAGCGATCAATATTGCATTCGATACGTTGCTGGTGCAAGAGGAAAAGGAGAAACTACAAGTGCTTGCAATCATTTAGGATTTAGATGTGTGAAAGATTGATTTCATAATACTAGTAAAAAACCTTTATATGCTTTTTTAATCCCACATATCTTCAATATTATACTGACATTAATAGTTGCCTTTGTTTTATTTTCAAAGGGAACTTAGTGGTAAATTCTATTTTAACAAATTGATATTTTCTTCCAATTTTATTCAGTTATTTGAAAAATAGTAACCGATATATTACATTGTTTTTTGTGTGTAATTTATTGATTTGTTGTAAATTAGCTATGAGAGTACGTGAATTTTATTAACTAATAATTATAAGTAATGGCAGATCCAAAGAAACAGCAAACTGCATTAGGAGATGTAGCTGCAAGACAATTAGCAATTGCAACCCGTTCGGTACCTACAATGTCAACTTCTCCCAGATGGCTTACCCATCTATTACATTGGGTTCCAGTAGAAGGCGGAGTATATCGTTTGAATAAAGTAAAAAATGCCACACATATAGAAGTGGATTGTTCTGCTAGAGATGAGCATCAGTTGCCCAATACTTTTGTGGATTATATTGACAATCCTAGAGAGTATAACTTGGCTGCCGTTCAAACTATCGTCGATGTCCATACTCGTGTTTCCGATTTGTATAGTAAGCCTTATAACCAGATAACAGAGCAATTGCGCTTGGCTATCGAAACGATCAAAGAGCGTCAGGAACGAGAGTTAATCAATAATAAAGATTACGGTTTGTTGAGTAACGTGGCTCCGTCTCAGGTTATTAAAACCAGAGCAGGTGCTCCAACACCAGATGATATGGATGAATTACTAACCAAAGTTTGGAAAGAACCCGGTTTTTTCCTGATGCATCCGCTAGCAATTGCCGCCTTTGGTCGTGAGTGTACCCGTCGTGGTGTACCGCCACCAACAACCTCTTTGTTTGGCTCTCAATTTCTGACTTGGAGAGGGGTGCCACTGATTCCTTCAGATAAATTACCGATTGAAAAAGGAAAATCAAAAATTATCTTAATGCGTACTGGCGAAAGCCGTCAAGGAGTTATTGGGCTTATTTTGCCGGGATTACAAGGCGAACAATCTCCAGGATTGTCTGTGCGTTTTATGGGGATCAATGAAAAAGCAATTGCATCCTATTTGGTTTCGTTGTATTGTTCATTAGTAATAACTGTCGATGACGCTATTGCCGTATTAGAAGATGTACAAATAGATAAATATCATGAATACAAATACTAATCATCTTGGTTTACCCAATATTGATGAGTTGCAACAATTGGCCAATGAGTTGTTTAGTGCTCTGCCCAACGAAATTCCAAAACAGATTTCGTTGAGTCCAGATCCAAATGATCATCCTCGTGCTACCAAAATTGCCGAAACACTCCTTAATGTGGGTAATTTGGGTGTTGGTGAAACTGTTTTTCCTGTGAGTAATCACGATACGGCCTTGGCGCAGTTGGGACATAGTGCGTCATTACTTTCTACTCCGCCAGTGATTACCAACAGTATGTATCAGTATCCTCCATCAATAGGGGGAATTGGAGTTTCGCCATCGGTTGGTACTTATATAAAAGATAGTAGAGGAGTAGAAGCAGTGCCAAATGTTTCTTCTTTAATTTCGGATATTCCCTTTATGGAACAAAATCATAACGGAATGGATGTCTCGAAATATTCTTTGGGTAGCCAACAGGTTCCTGCATCGGTAGAAAAAGAGATTGTCCCCGAAAATATTCAGTCTTCTTTTGACGACTCGAATTTGGATACCAAAAACGAAACCTATTTGCCATTTGAATACGAAGGAAATTCTTTTGAGGCCGAATTGCGAGCAGCTTTAAATTTGATAAATAGCGATTTTAGAAGTCCGTCAGATACAGGGATTGTTGGAAATGAATTTCAAAACAGTTATTATTTTTTGGAACACAATCCATTTGCTTTCGATTCAAAAAAATCTGATATCTCTAATGTTGTTCCTGTACTCCCAAAAAATAATAGTTGGCTAGGTTCCAATTTTGATGCCTATTTAATCAAGAAAGATTTTCCGATTTTGAACGAAACTGTAAATGGAAAACCTTTGATTTGGTTTGATAATGCTGCTACGACACAAAAACCACAATCGGTAATAGATCGAGTGAAGTATTTCTACGAACATGAAAATTCCAATATTCACCGTGCTGCTCACGAGTTGGCTGCCAGAGCTTCGGATGCTTATGAAGCGGCACGCGAAAAAGTGAGAGCATTTCTGAATGCCAGTTCGGTAAACGAAATTGTATTTGTTCGCGGCGCAACCGAAGGGGTTAATTTGGTGGCCGAAAGTTGGGGAAACCATAAACTGAATGCTGGCGACGAAATAATTGTCAGTCATTTAGAACATCATGCCAATATTGTTCCTTGGAAACGCTTGGCCGACAAAAAGGGGTTGGTTTTAAAAGTGATTCCAGTAGATGATGACGGACAAATTCTGTTAGGTGAATATGCCAAATTATTAACACCAAAAACCAAATTGGTAGCTTTTACGCAAGTTTCGAATGCGTTGGGGACCATAACTCCAGCCAAACAAATGGTCGAAATGGCTCATGCTGTTGGCGCAAAAGTTTTGTTGGATGGCGCACAGTCGGTTTCGCACATGAAAGTAGATGTGCAATATCTTGATGCCGATTGGTTGGTTTTCTCAGGACATAAATTATTTGGTCCAACAGGAATTGGCACTCTTTATGGGAAAGAAGATTTGTTAAACGAAATGGAACCGTATCAAGGAGGCGGAAATATGATTCAGGATGTGACTTTTGAGGAAATCAAATACCATAAAGCACCACATCGTTTTGAAGCAGGAACTGGAAATATAGCCGATGCCATTGGTCTCGGTGCTGCGATTGATTATGTTTCGAAAATAGGAATAGAGGTAATTGGTCAGTACGAGCATTATTTATTGGAATATGCGACTGATTTGCTCAAACAAATTCCGGATGTCCGATTGATAGGAACTGCTGAGCATAAAGCGAGTGTGCTTTCTTTTACTTTAGAAGGGTTTTCCAACGATCAGGTTGGACAAGCATTGAATAGGGAAGGTATAGCCGTGAGAACGGGACATCACTGCGCTCAGCCCATTTTAAGGCGAATGGGAGTAGAAACCACAGTTCGCCCCTCGTTGGCTTTTTACAATACCAGTCAGGATGTTGATGTTTTTATTGAAACGCTTTGGCGATTAAAAACCAAATAAAAATGCAAACATAGAAGCCCAAGGATTTTTTCTTGGGCTTTTTTGGGTTATAAATTACTTTTTATAACGCATCAATCCTTTTTGGAGAATTGTTTTCATTCGATTACGTAAATTTTCCGGCCGAATAACTTCTAAACCATCGCCAAATCCCAATAAAATGCGTTCTAATTCATAATTATGAATGATAAAAAGATGCACGATAATACTACCATCTTCATTTTTATTAATTACTCTTTGTGAATTATGCAAAGGTTTGGTTATAATATAAGGGGCATTGATAGAATCAATCCAAAGTTCGATTCGTCTGGGTTGCAGACCTGTATTTACGGTAACTCCAACTACATTTTTATAAAAAACATCGGGGTTAAAATTTTGCTCTAAATAAGGTAAATTCAAGTTGTAATCAATAGAAATAATTCTGTCCAGTGCTAAATTTGCAATAGGTTGGTTTTCCTTTCTTCGTCCTATTAGAAACCAGCGATTATTAAACTCTTTCAAAATACAAGGATGAAAATCAAATACTCTTTCTTCATAGGATTTGAATGATTTGTAGGTTATCACCAAAACAATCTTTTTTACAATAGCCTGATAGATTTCTTCTAAGAAATGTAAGCCCTTTAAATTTTCATTTTTATCCAAATGAATTACTGGCTGTGTATGCGATTTTTCGGCATAGATTTTATCTTCCAATCGCTGTAAAATATCCGAAACATCATTAAACAAAGAGAAATCCTTAAACTGTTTTAGCATGGAAACGGTTTCGGTTAATACATTCATATCGGTTTCTGTCAGCGGAATGTCGGTAATTGTAAAATCCTCGTCTTCGTATTTGTAAAACTTTTTGTCATAGACTACAATCGGTGCATTATACCCCAATTTTTCCGATCGCATCAACTGAATGTCCATCTGAATAGTACGTTTGCTAACTGAGTTTTCTTTGCCTTCGTATTCAAAAAGTGCTTCCGAACAAGCTTCAATCAAGTCATCTAAAGTCCATTGACGGTACTGATTTTGCAGACATTTATCAATAGTTTTATAGCGGATTAAAGCATTCTTGTTTTGTGACATAGTTTAGTTTATTATGTAATTGGATGGAGTTTACAATTAATCGTTATACTAAAAATACACTTTTAATTTTACTACGCAAAATAGCTGCGCAGTAGTTTTGAAATCTTTGTTCAAGAAATAAAACGAGTTCTTTTATAGGCTGAAAAATATCAAAGTACAACTTTGATTTACAATATCAAAAAAGTCCTGTTGCGTGTTTCTGTATAGCACCATTGTAGGGAGCTTTTCGCTAAAGCGTATTATGTTTTTCTATGCAACTTGATTTGGAGGTTTTGGTAGTTTTCCAAAAAATTATCTCGATTCTATGTGTCGTGGGTTCGATTCCCGCTCACAGTAATGTGATAGTTCAGTTGGTAGAACAATAGAGGGAAACGCAGGTTCGAATCCTGTAACCATTTTTTTTGGTTTTGACAGTGGTTGTCTCCTTACAGACTCAAAATCTGTATTCCAGAGCGCATTACTCTTAAAAGATGCACTATAAAGAAAACTGTTTGGTCTTTGTCAGTACTATTTAGGATTGTAAAATCAAAAATGTACACTTACGATGAACCAGTAGGAATTGAAAAGTTTTTGAAAGTACTTTTTTTCTTTTCGGTTTGATTGAAGCTGTAAATCATAGAATTACTTTTTTAAAAGATAACTGTAAAACAATTAGAGTGTTTCATTTACAAACGATTCTTCCGTTTTTTCAAAAGGAGAAAGACAAATGGTTTTCTTATTTAAAAAGAAACAAAAGTTAATTAACAAAAAATATTTATTATGATAAGAAAAATTAAAATTGATACGTACCAAGTAGGTTTGGTATTCGAAAATAGAAAATTGGTGGATGTAGTAAAAGAAGGAACAAAATGGATTTTTGGAGATAAACAGGTTATGGTTTATGAAAAAACTGTTTCATTTCAGTCACCATACGAATTCAATGTATTGTTACAAAATGAAGTATTGGCTTCGATGTTGGAAGTAATTGAAGTAGCGGATAATGAAATTGTTTTGCAATTTGTAAACGGAAATTTCAAAGAGGTTTTGACTGCTGGAACTTATGCTTTTTGGAAAGGAGTAACTAATACCTATTTCTCCAGAATAGATTTGTCTAAGGTTGAAATCACAGAAAAAATTCCAATGTTTTTGTTTGAATCAGCTAAATTAAGAGCTTATTTAAGAAAGTTTATAGTGTCTAGCAATGACAAAGCATTGTTGTTTGTAAACGGTATTTATGTAAAAGAATTGACAGCAGGAACCCATTATTTTTGGAACAACAGTACTACAGTTGAGGTAAAAACAGCTGATATGAGACAACAACAATTGGAAATCTCTGGTCAGGAATTGTTAACCAAAGACAAAGCAGGATTGAGAATAAATTTCTATGTGAGATATCAAGTGAGTAATATTTCGAAAGCATTGGTAGATAACAAAGATTTCGAAAAACAGTTATATGTTTTGATGCAACTGGCCTTGAGAGCTTTTGTTGGAAGTTTAACCTTGGATGAATTGTTAAGTAAGAAAGATACTATTGCTTCGTCTATTTTGGATGAGGTTTCTACTAAAATTAGTGATTTAGGTTTAGTTGTTTCTGATGCAGGGATTCGAGATGTAATTTTGCCAGGTGATATGAAAGAAATTATGAATCAGGTTTTGGTTGCCGAGAAAAAAGCTCAAGCCAACAGCATTATGAGACGTGAAGAAACTGCTTCTACAAGAAGTTTGCTGAATACCGCCAAATTGATGGAGGAAAACGAAATGTTATGGAAATTGAAAGAGATGGAATATGTTGAGAAAATTGCTGATAAGATTGGAGAAATTACTATTTCTGGAGGCGGAAATATCATCGGTCAGTTGAAAGAGATTTTTGTAAAATAATGAAAACCACGAGTAGAGGTCTATTCGTGGTTTTTATTTTATTTGAAATTTTACTAATCCTGATTGCCAGATATAGTATAAATATCTCTTAAGCGGATAGCGTGGAAATTTAAGTTTCTAGTCTTCAACCTGCTCAAAGTCTCCTGCGAGATATTCAAATAAGAAGCCACGACTTTATTAGGCAACTTTTTTGTCTTTTGCAACACCACTCCTGGTGAGAATGTTTATAAAAGCTTTTTTAAATTTTATTTTTTATTTTATAAAATAGACTTGTATAAGTAAAAAAGAGTTGTATATTTGCACCCGCAATACGGGGTGTAGCGTAGCCCGGTTATCGCGCCTGCTTTGGGAGCAGGAGGTCGCAGGTTCGAATCCTGCCACCCCGACAAAAGCCTTCTTGATTACAAGAAGGCTTTTTTTATTTATCTATTCTTGGATAACAAAAAATGATAAATCCTATTATTTTATCCAGCATTAATAACCTATTTTTGTGTTGTTAAAAAAAAAATCAAATACATTATGTCAGATACTATCGAAAAAATTAAATGTCTTATTATAGGTTCTGGTCCTGCGGGTTATACTGCTGCTATTTATGCTGCTAGAGCTAACATGAATCCAGTTTTATATCAAGGAATGCAACCAGGAGGACAATTGACTACGACTAATGAAGTAGAGAATTTTCCAGGTTATGTTGATGGAATTACAGGTCCGGAAATGATGATACAATTACAACAACAAGCGCAACGTTTTGGAGCCGATGTTCGTGATGGATGGGCAACCAAAGTTGATTTTTCTGGAGGAGTTCACAAAGTTTGGATTAACGACAAAATCGAATTGCATTGTGATACTGTAATTATTTCGACTGGTGCTTCTGCTAAATACCTTGGTTTAGAATCGGAGCAACACTATTTGAAAATGGGAGGTGGAGTTTCGGCTTGTGCGGTTTGTGACGGTTTTTTCTATAGAAATCAAGAAGTTGTAATCGTTGGAGCAGGGGATTCTGCTTGCGAAGAAGCACATTATTTATCTAAATTATGTTCAAAAGTTACTATGCTGGTTCGTAGTGATAAATTTAGAGCTTCAAAAATCATGGAAGAGCGTGTTCGCAAAACTGAGAATATTTCTATTTTGATGAACCATGATACTGTTGAAATTTTGGGAGATGGAAATGTTGTTACTGGTGTAAAAGCTAGAAATAAATCTACAGATGAGGTTTTTGAAATTCCAGCAACTGGTTTCTTTGCCGCAATTGGTCACAAACCCAATACTGATATTTTTAAAGAGTATTTAACTCTTGACGAAACAGGTTATATTGTAAACACACCTGGAACCTCAAAAACAAATGTTGAAGGTGTTTTTGTAGCTGGTGATGCTGCTGATCATGTGTATCGCCAGGCAATTACAGCTGCAGGAACTGGCTGTATGGCTGCATTGGATGCCGAAAGGTATTTGGCTGCAAAAGAGGTCTAAATTGGTTTAAAGTTTAAAATGTTTAAAGTTGTTTGAAAGATAGTTACTGCTTTTAAACAACTTTAAACAATTTTAGACAAAAAGTTTATTTCGCTTTTTTAATTATTTGAGCTTGTCCTAAAAATTTTCTAACCTCGATTTTAGGCGTTCCCAACAAATAGATTTTTGATGATCCATTTGCATCAATAATAAGTGATACATCGGCCATTATATTGCTTACGGATTCTCCATCTGTAGTTACATCACCATTTTTTATGGTAAAATTATTCCCCGTAAAAACGCTGTTATTGTCCTGTTTGATAATCGCGTTAGTGGTTTCTCCTTCAATGATTGCTGATGTTTTTTGGAACATATCAAATGCAAGGTCTGTTGCTGTTATCAATGCCTTTACTTGTGCGTTATTG
Source organism: Flavobacterium adhaerens (assembly GCF_040045115.1). Taxonomy (NCBI): domain Bacteria; kingdom Pseudomonadati; phylum Bacteroidota; class Flavobacteriia; order Flavobacteriales; family Flavobacteriaceae; genus Flavobacterium; species Flavobacterium adhaerens. The sequence continues at coordinate 25,578 of NZ_JBDLZX010000001.1, forward strand.
TTTAATTGGAATTTTGCTTTTTCGGCTTTCAAATTCAACTCAATCTTAGTTTTATCATCCGAAATCAAAGTAAAGTTTTTAGAATTTACATTCATATACAATTTTGCATAATCCAAAGATTTGAAGTTGATTTCGTCTAGCATAATAACTTCTAGAGCATTTATTATCGATGCATTTTTGGCAGTAACAGATTTTAAATCATTGGTGTATTTGATTTTTAAAACCAATTTTTTGTACGTACTAATTTCCTTTGAAGTGTAGATTCGAAGAGATTTTTCTTTGATGTCAAATGAGATTTCCTCATGTAGATTATCGTCAGCTTCGATTTTTATTTCGTTTTTATCTCCTTTTTCTAAGAATACAGTGAGATTGTCTTCTATTTCTAAGGCATTGAATTCGCCAATTTCTTTTGCTTTTTCGATAACTGTTTTTGAACCTTTTACTTTTTCTTTGTTTTGACCAATTGTTAGGGTTGTTGTTAGCAGACAAACAATAATTAAATGCAAATATTTCATCTTATTTTATTTGGGTTTATTGCAAATATAAAAAAATCACCCATTGTTGATGGATGATTTTTTTTGAATTTTGATGCGATGAATATTATTCTTGGTGAATACTTGCTCCAGAATGTTCTTCTTTTTCAATAGATTTTGGAGTCTTTTTATAAACAATACTTGAACCACTTGACGCATCTGCTTTGAGACTCACTATCGGCGAAACGATTGTAGAGGAGCCGCTAGAAGCATTCGCATCAATATCATTTACAAATAATTCACCAGCATTTAATGTCGAACCACTCGAAGAAGAGGTTACAGCATGAATTGCTTTTCCTTTGATGGTTTGAGAGCTTCCGCTACTACTGTTTAACTCAATATTTTCATACTCAGCAGCAATGTTTATTGAAGCAGCACTTGACGAAACCAATGATAAGTTAACACCTTTTAATGTTGAATTGCTTCTGATTGTAGAGGCTGATGACGCTTCTAATCCTTCGATGACAGGCATTTTTACTTTTACTTTTTTGGAAGTAACATTGTTGTAATTGCCAAATTTGCATGAAATAGAAAGAACGCCATTTTCTATATTGGTGATAATATCTTTTTGGAGATTGTCATCTGCAATAACAATTATTTCGGTTGTGTTGGATTGCTCAATTTCAAGATCGAGTGCATTGCTGATTTCGATATTTTTAAAATCGCCTGCAACAGTTCTTTTCTCTGTAGTAACATTACCGCTTCCGGTAACCGAATTTAATAAACCTTGATTACAAGAGCCAAACAATAACGCTATTATTGTAATGACAATAAATTTGGTGATTAATGTGATGAGTTTTAACATGGCTAAAGTTTTTTGATTAGTATGAGATCAAGACGATTTATTCTGTTTTGATGATAATGCCGTCTTTATTGATTTTCAATTCTTTGAAATTCTTTTTGGTCTTTACAACAGAATCACTTTCGATAGTTACGCCGTCGCCATTAATAGTGATGTTGCTTTTGTTTTCTGTATCATCAATATCTTCTTCAGGGCAATTTAGACATTTTATTTTGTCATTTCCTACTCTAAAAAGTTCATTTTTTTCGGGATGCCAATAAAAGTAATCACCATCAGTTCGGTCATAATGTTCCATCGAATCGTCTGGTTTAAATAATGTACCTTCTGGTAAAAACAAAGTGATTTCAATTTCTTGGTCACGGAATTTGTTTTTGGCTTCGGTAATCAAATAATTGTCAAAGATCAATTTGTTGCCAACAATTTTGTAGTTGTAACGTATCGCTTCGGCTCTTTTTTTGGCTTCAGACAATGATTTTCCTTTGGCATCTTTTTCAATTTGAATATAGGCGTATTTTTCGTCTGATTTTTCAATTTGAATGCTTACTTCATTCGAATAGATAATATCATTATCCAATGAGTCTTTGGTTATCATAAAATCGTTTCTATCGTGTATGTCTTTTGCAAAATAATTATTATGAACAAATTTGATAGAAAGAGTATCTGTTGGTTTAAGATTTAGAGTTTCTTTTTGAATCGATCTACTGCTTACTGCAAATGCTGTTGCTTGTGTAATACCAATAGAAATGGCTATAGATACAGCTATTAACCAAACAGCTAGCAAAGTGTATTTTACTATATTTCCAACTGATTTCATGTTTGGAGCCAATAGTCTGAAACCTAATAAGGTCATGAAAAAGAACGGAATTCCTACTGCTAAGAACATCAATATACCAAAAGACCAAATTGGATAATCTGTAAAATTGCCTGCCTCTATAAAACTAGACCAAGGAAAATTTAATGAAACAGTTGTTCCCAAAGTAAATACACCAATGAAAAGTAATACTAAAGTAGTTAAACCAGTCATAATCAAAATAACCCCTAGGATTTTAGCAAAAACTTTGAAAACAGTTATGATAAAATCGCCAAATGAACTGCCTATTTTACCAGCACCCGACTTTACTTGGTTACCAAATTTATCGTAATCTACATTTTTTAATTTTCCAGAAACATTTTCAAATTCTTCACGGACTTTTTTTTCGATATTCGAAATCGTTACGGGCTCGCCAGTCATTTCTAATTTTTCTGAAGTTGTTACCGCTTCAGGAGTTACTATCCAAAGGATAATATAGGCTAAAATACCAGTACCAAATCCTGCAAAAACAAAGATCAAAAATGTAATTTTTAACCAAACCGCATCTATACCAAAATAATGTCCTAAACCAGTTGCCACACCACCAATCATTCCGTTTTCTTTATCGCGGTACAATTTTTTGGTCGTTCTAGGAGCCGAATAGTTATATGAACTAGAGTTGTCACTTGGACCATCTTCTTCAATGATGTAATCTTCAGGTTGCCCCATAATTGCGATTACTTCATCAACTTCTCTAAGTGTAACAACGTGTTTTTCGCTTTTTTGTTTCTCAAGCAACAATTCCGATACCCTCATTTCGATATCTTTTAATATTTCTTCTTGACCTGATGATTTTGATAGCGAGCGTTTGATAGCATCAAAATATCGTGTTAATTTTTGGTACGCATCTTCATCAATATGGAAGACCATTCCACCTAAATTTATATTTACAGTTTTGTTCATGACTTTGTTATTTTTGGTTGGTAGTAATTAAGTTAACAGCATTGGATAATTCTGTCCAAGTTCCATCTAATTCTTTCAAAAAGGTATGGCCTATTTCGGTCAAACCATAATATTTTCGTGGTGGTCCCGAGGTTGATTCTTCCCAACGATAATTCAGTAAACCATCGTTTTTTAATCGCGTTAACAATGGATAAATGGTTCCCTCAACAACCAATAATTTAGCGTCTTTCAAGGTGTCTAATATTTCTGAGGTATAAGCGTCTTTCTCTTTCAAAACCGATAAGATACAAAACTCAAGAACACCTTTACGCATCTGGGCTTTAGTGTTTTCAATGTTCATAATGTTGTAATTTGAGTTGATTTGTTGATTAAACTGTTCATTTTTTGATTGATTGATTGATTGATTGATTGATTTTTAGTTTGTTTATTTCAAAAATGGAATCGTAAACGGATAATTATAAGTTTCTCCATTCGAAGCTTTTATTGTGGCCAAAATGACCAAAAAGAATTCGGCTATTTTGATAAATGCAATTGCCAAAAGCGCAATCACACCTAAGGTCAACCATCCTATACTGTTAGCATAATTCAATCTTTCAAAAATAATATCATCATAGTTGATTAATTCGATGAATGATATATTGCTTAACACTGTATATAAGAAAATCGGAATAGCAATAAGAGCAAAGATTAAGGAATACATTAGAATACTTAATTGAAAATTTAAGGCTTGTTTACCGTTTTCGTCAACAAATTTAGATTGGTCTTTTTTCGATGTCCAAAATAGTATCGGAAAAATATAATTTCCAAACGGAATTATATATTGACTCAAAGTACTTAAGTGTGTAAAAGCAGCAATTTTGTTTTCGTTTGCAGTTTCCATTTTTTTAATTTTTAATGTTCGTTTTTTGATTTTTGATTGATGTTAGAAATAGAACTATAGACTAACCTAGTAATTTCTTATGCAAATATATGTTTAAAGTACGGTATCTTGTATCACATAGTAGTATATATTAACATAATATTAACATTAGCAAACGATTTTACTTATAAATTTTAAATTGTAATAGGGATTAGTTTATTCTAAGATGATTGATATTGTGTTTGAAAGTGTTTTAAAACCAGTTATTGTATTTTAGAATAGCTTTCAATTATAATTAGCACTTGTTTTTTATATGTGTGCATAGTATTTTTTGTATTTTAGCCTTAAAAAAATGGTGTTATGGGACTTACTGTTACAAAATTGAATCGATTTTTACTATTCAAATTACCTTCTGCCTATATTTGTGGAGTTCGTGTCAAATCTATTACAAAAGAACAATGTATAGTAACGGTAAAACATAGATGGATAAACCAGAATCCTTTTAATTCTATGTATTTTGCTGTTCAGGCTATGGCTGCCGAAATGACTACAGGAGCTTTGGTCATCGATAATATTCAAACAAGTGGTAAGAAAATTTCAATGTTAGTTGCCAACAATAAATCTAATTTTTCAAAAAAAGCTACGGGTTTAATTACATTTGTTTGCCATGACGGACATTTGATTGAGGAAGCGGTTCAAAAAACGATTGCTACGGGGGAAGGTCAAACATTTTGGATGAAATCTATTGGAACTAATGAAGAAGGTGTACAAGTTTCGGAAATGGATTTTGAATGGAGTATCAGATTGAAATAACCTAAAATTATAATAAAGAAAAAAGCTTCGTTACTAAATAACGAAGCTTTTTTTGATATAAGGCTGGGTGAATTAATAATTATAATAGAAAACAACTTATGTTAAGATTATTGCGAGTTGTATCCTTTGGGGTTGATAAAACCATACTCAAATTTATGTAAACTATATCGTAATAGTCTTAAAATTATATTAATTTTTTTTTAGCTATAAAGAACTTTTTTTACAGTCATTTTTATTTTTAAAATAAAAGATGACAATTTGACATTTTATAAGTTTTGGCAGTACTTTTGCAATCGGATTAAAAGAATAAAACTATGTTTAAGAATTTTTTTAAAAATAAAAGTAATATGACTACAGAAAATACAGAATTCGATCAAGAAATAGATGATGTGACTTTAGAGAAAAATGCAAATGGAGAGCAAATCATTATTGAAGAATTAAGTGTTGAAGAGCAATTGACACAAGACTTAGCTAGAGAAAAAGATAAGTTCTTGAGATTATTTGCAGAATTTGAAAATTATAAAAGACGTACTACTAAAGAAAGAGTCGAATTATTCAAGACGGCAAATCAGGAAGTATTGCTAGCCATGTTACCAATATTAGATGATTTTGATAGAGCTATTATAGAAATCAGTAAGTCAGAAGATGAATCTTTGGCTAAAGGTGTAGAACTTATTCATGAAAAATTAAAAGGAACCTTGGTTGGAAAAGGCTTAGAGTTAGTGGATGTTAAAGTAGGAGATGCTTTTAATGCTGATTTTGCTGAAGCTATTACACAAATTCCTGCACCTTCAGAGGATATGAAAGGGAAAGTTATAGACGTTCTTGAAAAAGGATACAAATTAGGAGACAAAATTATTCGCTTCCCAAAAGTAGTAATCGGAGGATAATAACGGTTAACTAAGGAGTTGTGATTTTTAAAATTTGGAATTACTTTAAATTATGAAAAAAGATTTTTATGAAATATTAGGCATTTCAAAAGGTGCTGATGCTGCTGAAATAAAAAAAGCATACCGAAAAAGTGCTTTGAAATACCATCCTGACAAGAATCCTGGCGACAAAGAGGCAGAAGAAAACTTTAAATTGGCTGCTGAAGCTTATGAAGTGTTGAGCGATCCTGCTAAAAAAGCAAAATACGATCAGTATGGTCATCAAGCTTTTGATGGATCTGGAGGATTTGGCGGAGGCCATGGTGGTATGAATATGGATGATATATTCAGTCAATTTGGTGATATCTTTGGCGGTGGTTTTGGCGGTTTCGGAGGCGGAGGCGGTGGCCCACGTCGTGCAAAAGGAAGCAATTTACGTATCAAAGTAAAATTGACTCTTGAAGAAATCGTAAATGGTGTTGAGAAAAAAGTAAAAGTAAAACGCAAAGTTCAAGCTCCTGGAGTATCTTATAAAACATGTTCTACTTGTAACGGTCAAGGACAAGTAATGCGCGTAACCAATACTATTCTGGGAAGAATGCAATCAGCTTCTACTTGTCCAACTTGTGGTGGATCTGGACAAATATTGGATAAAAAACCAAACAATGCCGATTCACAAGGAATGATTTCTGAAGATGAAACAGTTTCAATAAAAATTCCTGCTGGTGTTGTTGATGGCATGCAATTGAAAGTTTCTGGAAAAGGAAATGATGCACCAGGGAATAGCGTTTCTGGAGATTTAATTGTGGTTATCGAAGAGATAGAACATGAGTTTTTGAAACGTGAGGGCGAGAACATTCATTATGACTTGTATATCAGTTTTGCCGAAGCTGTTCTCGGAATTTCAAAAGATATTGAGGCTGTAAATGGTAAAGTAAGAATCAAATTAGAAGAAGGTATTCAATCAGGTAAAATTTTGAGGTTGAAAGGCAAAGGTGTTCCAAGTATCAATGGTTATGGTAGCGGAGATTTATTGGTTCATGTTAATGTTTGGACGCCAAAAACGTTGAATAAAGAACAAAGACAATTCTTTGAAAAAGCATTAAACGATGATAATTTTACTCCAAGTCCTGAAAAATCAGACAAATCATTTTTTGAAAAAGTAAAAGATATGTTTTCTTAATTTCTTTTTTAAAAAAGTCTAAATATGTAATCCCCATTCTAATTGATTTTAGAATGGGGATTTTTTAGAAAAAAGGATTTATTCTTTAATCTGTTCTACTTCTTTTTCGGTAACCATTTTTTTATTGGAATTGCTCCAGGAGTTCATGATGTAATTCATAACATCAGCAACTTCTTGATTGCTTAATCCCGTTGGAGGCATATTGCTATTGTATTTTTTTTGATTTACAATAATCTCTCCTTTTTGACCAAATTTTACTGCATGAATGCTCTCTTTTCTTTTCTTTTTTAGCCAATCGGAGCCGTCCAATGGAGGAAAAGTGATTTCATTTCCTTTACCAGAAGGTAAATGACATTGAATGCAAAAATCAGCATAGATTTCTTTGCCTCGAATAATACTTTCCTGTATTGGTGTTTGCTGTATTTTAATTGGTAAATATCCTTTTTGAGAATACTGATTTGAAATTGTTGGGTTTAGAAAGTAAGTCACACCCCAAGCCAATAAGGCCATGCCAATATTTATTTTTGTAATCATTATGTTTTTGGGATAATTTTTAAAATTCCTTTTCCTTCAACTCCTAAATAAATATACCCATCGGGTGCTTGAATCACATTGCGTAAACGACCAATGTCTGTTGCGATTTTTTGCCTACCAATAACTTTGTCACCATCTAATTTTATTAATTCCAAGTATTGAAATTTTAAGGAACCTATCAGTAAATGTCCTTTCCAATTAGGATAAATATCGCTGGTTACAAAAGTCATTCCACTAGGAGCAATAGAGGGTGCCCAATAATAAATTGGATTCTCAATTCCTAGTTTTTGTGTTTCGGTGCTAATTATACTATTGTTGTAATCGATGCCGTAAGTTACCACTGGCCAACCGTAATTTGCTCCTTTTTTGATGATATTGATTTCGTCTCCACCTTGAGGTCCATGTTCATTTTCCCAAATTGTTCCCGTAGCTGGATTCATAGCCAATCCTTGAGGATTACGATGCCCGTAGGAATAAATGGCTTTTTTTGCCGTTTCGTTATCAAAAAAAGGATTGTCTTTTGGGATACTTCCATCATCATTAAGACGATAAATTTTTCCATTATCACGTGTAATATCTTGTGGATTTACAAAATGTTCTCCACGTTCTCCGGCCGAAAAATACAGGTATCCTTCTTTGTCAAAGGCAATTCGTGAGCCAAAATGATGTCCTTTTGTGGTATTTGGCTCACATTTGTACAAAGATTCTATTTGGGTGAGGTTTTCGTTTTCTAGTTTGGCTCGTATTAGTTTTGTGTTTCCTCCTTCGCCTTCACCATCCGTTGAGGCATAAGTAAAATAAATCCAACCATTTGTTGAATAATTAGGATGCAAAACAATATCCATTAAACCGCCTTGTCCACGGTTATAAACCTTTGGTGTATTTTTTATTTCCGTTTTTTTACCATTTATTATATGGTATAAAACGCCTGTTTTTTCAGTGATAAGTATAGAGTTATCGGGTAAAAAAGCCATTCCCCAAGGGATGTTTATGCCATCTGCAACTGTTTCGATGTCGTAATTTTTTAGATCATCTTGTAACGGAATGGCATCGTTTGTTCTCAGTTGCGCTTGGCAAAGAAAACTTATAAATGAACAAAAAAGTAACGAAAATGTCTTCATATCTTATATTTTTATTTAAAAATAATAAAAAGTTTATTTTGTTTTGATTTTGTGATTGAATGTTGAAGTGGAAAGTTTGTCTTTTGGTTAAAAAGCACTGTTTTGTTGTTTTGGTTTGATTATAGTTAGTTTTAGGGTCTTTTTGTGTAAGATCCCTGTTAGATTCATTACTAATTGACTACTTTTGCAATTCTAAAAAAGTGATATGAGTACTATACTTGAAGTCAACAATGTTGTAAAACAATATGGCGATTATGTCGCTCTTAATTCGGTTTCTCTTTCAATTCCCAAAGGCAGTATTTTTGGTTTATTAGGACCTAATGGTGCTGGGAAAACTTCCTTAATTCGAATTATCAATCAAATTACAATGCCCGATAGTGGTGAGGTAATTCTTGATGGCGAAAAACTTCAGCCAAAACATGTTCAGCACATTGGCTACCTTCCTGAAGAGAGAGGATTATATAGTTCTATGAAAGTTGGAGAGCAATGTTTGTATTTGGCTCAAATGAAAGGATTGTCTAAATCCGAAGCCAAAAAACAATTAGAATATTGGTTTGATCGTTTAGGAATTAATGGATGGTGGAATAAAAAGATTCAAGAATTATCCAAAGGGATGGCACAGAAAATACAGTTTGTAGTTTGCGTGCTGCATAAACCTAAGTTGTTGATTTTTGATGAACCTTTTTCAGGGTTTGATCCTGTAAATGCGAATGTGATTAAAGATGAAATATTAGAACTTCAGAAGCAAGGATCAACCATTATTTTTTCGACTCATAGAATGGAAAGTGTTGAGGAATTATGCGATCATATTGCCTTGATTCACAAATCGAATAAATTGATAGAGGGAAAGTTGATCGATGTAAAAAGACAATTCAGAACCAATAGTTACGAAGTTGGAATTTTGTCTGATAATATCGAAGGTTTAATGTATGATGTCACGCAAAAATTCAAAGTTGGTTCTGCAAATTTTAAATCATTAAATGACGAACTAAAGTTAGAAATTCAAATTGGGAATTCAACTCCAAATGATTTATTGAATGTTTTGGTACAACGTGGTCAAATTACCCATTTTGTAGAAAAAATACCAAGTGTAAATGATATTTTTATTCAAACAGTCAGTCAATCTTAGATTTTAGATTTCGGGTAATTGAATCAAAATCTAAAATTTTAAATCTAAAATTTCAAAATGAGTATAATTTCATTAATCATAAAAAGAGAGTTTATTGCCAAAGTTCGCAACAAGTCATTTATTGTAATGACATTTTTGAGTCCATTATTATTTGTGGCAATTACAGTGTTTATAACCTATTTGAGTTCGATGAAACCTGATACTAAATTTGTCGCCATTCACGATGAATCAGGTTTGTTTGTAAAAGAGTTTATGGCCTTGAATCTTGAGGATGATGACCATAAATACCTGGATTATTCGCAAATAGATATTGATATTCTCAAGGACAGTATCACTAGAGAAAATTATGAAGCGCTGCTTTATATTCCTAAAACCAATACTAACAAAGATTTAGAAACTAAAATTCAATTAATTTCGGATGATAGTCCGAGTATAATATTTATCGAAAAAACACAAAATCTTATTGCTGATAAATTGACCAAAAGTAATCTAGAATTAGCACATTTGGACACTTTGGCCATAAAGAATGCTCAAGCAAAGGTTGTTTTAAATTTAACTAAGGCATCAGGAGAGGAAAGTCTAAAAGGGTTGAATGAAATTAAAATAGGAATTGGTGGTGCTTTTGGGTATCTTATCATGATGTTTATCATTATTTATGGTAATATGGTTATGCGATCTGTAATTGAAGAAAAGACCAACCGTATTATTGAAATCATTATATCTTCGGTCAAACCTTTCCAACTTATGATGGGAAAAATAATTGGAACTTCATTGGCTGGTTTGTTGCAGTTTATTATATGGTCTATTATTGGTTTGGCGTTGATTTTTGCAGCTTCGACATTTTTCGGAGTCAATTTAGGACCAACAGCAAGAGTTTCTCCAGAAATGATGCAAGTAGCGCAACAAGAATTTTCAGGCACAGCACAAATGTATATCAAAGAGTTATGGAGTCTTCCTATTGCAAGTATTTTGATTGGCTTTATTGTGTATTTTATAGGAGGTTATTTTTTATATAGTTCATTTTATGCGGCAATTGGTGCAGCTGTAGATAATCAAACTGATTCTCAGCAGTTTTTATTACCAATCATCATGCCCTTGATATTAAGTGTTTATATTGGTTTTTTTACTGTTATTAATGACCCACACGGAACAATTGCGGTAACTTTTTCGATGATTCCGTTAACCTCTCCAATTGTTATGTTAATGCGTATTCCTTTTGGGGTACCATGGTGGCAAATTGCAATTTCTGTATCTTTGTTATTCTTGACATTTATCGGGGTAGTTTGGTTTGCAGCCAAAATTTATCGTGTCGGAATTTTGATGTACGGAAAAAAACCAAGCTGGAAAGAATTGTATAGATGGCTTAAATATTAATTTATAGTTTGTAAGTTTTTGGATAAAATACAAATCAAAAGCTTAAAATTTCTGAAACCTAAACAATGAGCAAAATTTTAATTATTGAAGACGAAGAAGCTATCCGAAGAGTATTGGTTAGAATACTTTGCGAAGAGAATGATTCTTATGAAGTAGATGCTGCTGAGGATGGAGTTATAGGACTCGAAAAAATAAAAGAAAATGATTATGATTTAGTGCTTTGTGATATAAAAATGCCAAAAATGGATGGTGTTGAGTTACTTGAAGCAGTCAAAAAATTTGATACCGAAATTCCAATTGTTATGATTTCCGGACATGGTGATATGGAAACCGCTATCAATACAATGCGTTTAGGAGCTTTTGATTATATCTCAAAACCACCAGATTTGAATCGATTGTTAAATACAGTACGTATTGCTTTGGATCGAAAAAAATTAGTTGTCGAAAACAAAATTTTAAAAAAGAAAGTCAGCAAAAAGTACGAGATAATCGGAGAAAGTGAGCAAATTAATCTAGTGAAAATTATGATTGATAAAGTAGCTCCAACTGATGCTCGTGTTTTGATAACGGGGCCTAATGGAACAGGAAAAGAATTGGTCGCTCATCAATTGCACGACAAAAGTGATCGTGCTACCGCCCCAATGATTGAGGTAAATTGTGCTGCAATTCCAGGTGAATTGATAGAAAGTGAATTGTTTGGTCATGTAAAAGGGGCTTTTACATCGGCTGTAAAAGATCGTGCTGGAAAATTTGAAGCCGCCAATAAAGGAACCATTTTCTTAGACGAAATTGGGGATATGAGTTTATCGGCTCAAGCCAAAGTACTAAGGGCTTTACAAGAAGGAATCATTACTAGAGTAGGAGCCGATAATGACATTAAAGTAGATGTTCGTGTGATCGCTGCCACTAATAAAGATTTGAAAAATGAAATTGCCGAAGGACGTTTTAGAGAGGATTTGTACCATCGTTTGGCAGTAATTCTTATAAAAGTTCCTTCTTTGAATGATAGAAGAGATGATATTCCAGAATTAATAAAACATTTTACAGTTAAAATTGCAAATGAAAACGGAAATGCTGTCAAGAAATTCTCGAAAGAAGCCATCAATTTACTTCAACAGTACGACTGGACTGGAAATATTAGGGAGTTGCGAAATGTAGTAGAACGTTTGATTATTCTTGGTGGAAGCGAAATTTCGGAGAGTGATGTAAAAGCTTTTGCCAGCAAATAAAGTAATTTAATCTTTCAATCATAAAAAATGAAGTTAAAAAAAATAAATCCTGTATTACAAGAAGCTTTGATTGATAGCGGATTAATAGAAGCTAATTTATTGCAAAAAGAAACTTTTTCGACCATAAAAAGTGGTGTTGATGCAATTATAGCTTCGCCAGCATATTCAGGTAAAACAGCAACAATTGTCATCAATGTAATTCAACAACTGGTTTGTAAAGGCGAAGAATCTCCACGTGCTTTAATTTTTGTAGAGGATAAAGCGAAAATTCGTGAAATGGAAGAACTCTTTGATAAGTTTGGAAAATTTACTAACTTGAGAGTGTATGGCGTGCATGAAAAAGGGGATATGGATTATGACAAAAATTTTATTTCGGCCGGAATTGATGTTCTTATTGGAACTCCAACAAAACTAAACGATATGTTTTCAACGGCTGGTTATAATGTAAACAGATTGAGAATGTTTATTATAGATGATGCCGATAAAATTTTGAAATTGAGACATGAAACCAAAATTATGAGAATTTCAAATAGTATTGCCAAGACACAACGCCTTATTTTTACAGATCAAATTACAGAGCGTATAGAATTATTGGCAGATAAAATGTTAGTAGAACCATACGAATTCGATTTTAATGAATATGAAGATGAGGAAGATGAGGAAGATGAGGATGACGAAGACTTGAAAGAGGAAATTTACAAGCAACAAGATTTTGATGATTTTGAAGAGTTAGATGAGGAAATTGATAATGAAGAAGAGTAAAATCTGATTTCAGGAGTAGCAAGTGCTCAAGGTTAAAATACTCTTAATTTCTGTAGTTAATTTGAATAATAATTTAAAAAAGTAATAGTATGGGATTAATGAAAGTATTTTCAGGAAGCGAAATTTTAGCTTTGGCTTTGCAAAAAAAAATTGAAGAGGTCGGAGTCGAAACTTCAATTAAAAACAACATTCAGTCGGCTAGAATGTCTGGATTTCCAAATTCGGATTCAGCTGTTGAAGTTTTTATTCAAGAAACTGATTTTGCAAAAGCAAATCCAGTTATCGAAGCGTTTAGGTTGAGTATTTAGTTCGAATGAATTGCAACTTTTTAAAGCCTTGAAACACAAAATTGTATCAAGGTTTTTTTATTAGAAGAGAATAGAATAATGAAAAAAATAAATTACAAAATGTTGGTTTTGGATATGGATGATACATTGTTGACAGACAATCATACCATATCAGATGAAAATAAAGAAATGATTTTTAAAGCTCAGGAAAAGGGGGTTTATGTCGTTTTGGCATCTGGCCGGCCAACTTCAGCAATGACCGCTTATGCTAAAGAATTAAAATTGGATTTTTATAATTCATATATGCTTTCTTATAATGGTGCTGTAATTACAGATTTAAAATCGGATACGGTTCTTTTTGAGCAAACTTTAACCAAAGAACAAATTCATGAACTATACGATTACAGTTTGGAGAGCAAAACACATATCATTACGTATTTGAATGAAGCGATTGTTAGTGAAACCGATTCAGAATATATTGATGTAGAAAAAAATATTACTGGTTTACCTCATAATAAAGTAACTAGTTTTAAGGCAGAAGTGCAAACCAATGCGGTGAAATGTATTTTATTGGAAGAACCATCTTATTTGAAAAATGTAGAAATAGATTTAAAAGAAAGAATGCCACATTTAAGTGTTTCGATGTCTAAACCTTTCTTTTTAGAAGTAGCTCAACAAGGAATTGACAAGGCCTTTAGTTTAAGTAAATTAGCTAAAAAATTAAATATTGATCAAAGCGAGATTATAGCTGTTGGAAATGCTGGTAACGATTTGACAATGATAGAATATGCAGGTTTGGGTGTATGGGTTGATAATGTAAGTCCAGAGCTAAGAGGCAAAGGCGATGTTATTGTGGCTTCCAATAATGATAATGGTGTTGCAGAGGTCATCAAAAAATATATTTTGGACTAATACTATTAGATTTCTAAATATAAAATAAACAAGTCTGGTATTGCGGTTAGCCAGACTTGTTTATAAAACTGTTATGCAGTTGGGATTTTTAGTTTCCAGCCCACCTGAATTAGATCTGGATTTTTAATGATATCTTTATTGGCTTCATAAATAGATTGCCAAGAAACACCATAGGCTTTACCAATTTTGGATAAAGAATCGCCACTTACAACTGTATATTCGATTGTTGTACCTACAGCCACAGCAATATTCATAACAACATCAGCAGATCTAAAATCGGGATCAATTTTGCCATACACTTCCCAAATTTTATCTTTGTCTGCAGCCGATTTTGCGGTTCCGTCTATATATAATACATTGTCTTGTTCGCGAACTTGCAAGTCAGTAACTCCCAAATTAGTCGCTGTTGTAATTAATTCTGCATATTTATCGTTTAAGCTCATCGTAGTTTATTTTATAGTTAATTGGTTTTCGACTTTTTTAGGTTTTAATTCTTGCATACTCTGAATTAAAGTAGGTAATTGATCTCTTTTTATTTCTCCTTTCAAAGTAATTACTCCGTCCAAAACTGTTGCTGTAACCCCCGAGTAGGTTTCTACAACTTTGCTGACAGCGGTTGTCAAAATAGCATCAGTGTTAATTTCGATAGGAGCAATTATAGGTTCGGGTGCTGCAATTTTGCAATTATTCACTACCGATTTTACCCCTTTTACTTCTTTGGCGATGTTTTCACAACTTGCTTTGCAAGCTTCGTCTTTGCAAATACCAGAAATTGTTGCTATACCATCTTTTACCGAAACCTGCATTTCTGGCATATCGCCCATTTTTGCAAGAATTTCTTTTTGAATGTCAGCATCTTTAGGGCCACAAGACAATACCAATAAGGCAATACATAAACTACAAATGATTGATTTAATTTTCATAATTGTTGTTTTTAAAATTTACATTTAAAGTTAATGAATTCATTTTTAATCAGTTGTGTGTTAAATGTGTTTTTTTAATGCTTTTTGTACATACGTTCTTATATGATATTCTCACTTACTTTGAGTTGATTTTAAATTATTGATTAATTAATTCGTTTTTTGGTACTTAAACTGAATTTTTTGGCTGTACAACGTTTTATTTTTTTAACACCACGATTGATTTGTAACTTTTACAATTAAAATCTATTTACTATGGGATATGCTTTATTAATTCTTGCAGGACTTTTGATAGTTGGTTTTTGTACTGGAAGCATTGAGTTGCCCGATAATTTTTTTAAAAATTCGAACAATTCAGATGACGATGATGATTTTTATCGCAATTTTTATAGAGATTCTGATTTTTGGGATTGAAAAAGAGGTATGCTTGAAATGTTTTTTTAGGATCTCCAAAAACTTTTAGTATAAAAAAAGTCCCGCTACAACGGGACTTTCTTTTGTATGAATCTGAATTGTTTTATTTTTTAGCTACCGAAATAAAATAATTATTTCCGTCACCCATTGTAAGTTTAACTCTTTCGTCGCAAACGTCTATAACAAATTGACCATTGTCATAACAGGTACATGTTGTTTTTTTGTCTTTAGACATTTCGTTATCGCATTTTCCGGTTTTGTAATTGGCCAACTGAGGGGTGTAAAAAGAAACTAAATCTGTCGAAGCTGTTACTAACGAAATAATACTTTGTGAATTATCATTAGCAATTCTATAAACAATTCTATCGGTATAGTTGATGTTATCTACAGATACTTTTCGGATGTAGGTGTAAGCTGTTGAAGCTGCTTCTACCGATTTTTCTTCAAATTTGAAACCAAGTGATCTGATGTCGATATTGAATTTTTCTTGTGAATTATAACTAGCCCAAGATGTCAAGGTACTTATCGTTGGAAAAGGATTTTTGGTAGCAATAGAAGGTGTGCTTTGTGCTTGTGTGAAAATTGTGATGAATAGTAGGGAGATGGTGAGGCAGATTGATTTCATTTTTTTTAAATAATTGTTGTTTAATATTGACCTACTCTTTATGGTTTTCGGTAATCCCATTTGTTTATTATATATTTTTCTGATATTCAATTTAAAAGCGCAATAGTTTCATGTGTTTTTGAAATAGACAATGCTTTTAAATTCTGGATATGATTTTGCATGACAACTTCATTGGTAATATCGAAGTTTTGCGATGTTAATTTGTTTTTTGGAATGGTGAAATTAAGATTTAAATTCATAACAACAAAATCAAGAATACTTTTATTTTTCAGGTTGCTTTTTGTGAAAAAACTTGTAGTTAAAACAAGGTATTTACTTATTTATTGTTGAGTTGTTTTATTTTTAAAAGAATAAATAAGAAAGTTGTGTCGAAAGATTTATTTATATCAAGTTTGAGTTTGTTGTGTTTATGTCTTTGCTTAGATTCTACAGGTATCTATTTTCTATTTAAATTTTGTCTGTGTATATATTTAATTTGCTGAAAATCAATTTATTTGTGATTTCGTTTTAATAAATATTGTTTGTAAATTTGCGCACTTAAATTTTTTGACAACGATTTCATTAATTTAAGATCATTATGGAAAAAAGGAAGAAAGTTGCTTTTTATACTTTGGGTTGTAAACTGAATTTTTCAGAAACTTCTACAATTGCAAGGAATTTACAAGACGAAGGTTTTGACCGCGTCGATTTTGAAGAGGTTGCAGACATGTATGTTATCAATACTTGTTCGGTAACCGAAAATGCAGATAAACAATTCAAACAAGTTGTTCGCAAAGCGATGAAATTAAACGACAAAGCATTTGTGGCTGCCGTTGGGTGTTATGCTCAATTAAAGCCTGAAGAATTAGCTGATGTTGATGGAGTTGATTTGGTTTTGGGTGCTACCGAAAAATTCAAATTGGCAGATTATGTAAATGATTTGTCAAAAAATGATTATGGACAAGTACACTCTTGTGAAATAAGCGAAGCCGATTTTTATGTAGGCAGTTATTCTATAGGGGACAGAACCCGTGCTTTTCTGAAAGTGCAAGACGGTTGCGATTATAAATGTACTTATTGTACAATTCCATTGGCTCGTGGGATTTCTAGAAGTGATGAATTGGAAAATGTTTTGAAAAATGCTTATGAAATTTCGAAACAAAACATTAAAGAAATTGTCCTTACGGGTGTAAATATTGGTGACTACGGAAAAGGGGAGTTTGGAAATAAAAAACACGAACATACTTTCTTAGAATTAGTTCAGGCTTTAGACAAAGTCGAAGGAATAGAAAGGTTGCGTATTTCTTCAATCGAGCCTAATTTGTTGAAGAATGAAACCATAGAGTTTGTATCCAAAAGTAGAACCTTTGTTCCACATTTTCACATTCCATTACAATCAGGGAGTAATGCTATTTTAAAGTTGATGAAACGTCGTTATATGCGCGAAGTTTATACTGAAAGAGTGGCCAAAATTCGTGAAGTAATGCCACATGCTTGTATTGGAGTTGATGTTATTGTTGGTTTTCCTGGTGAAACAGATGAACATTTCTTAGAAACGTATCATTTTTTAAACGAATTGAATATTTCGTACTTACATGTTTTTACCTATTCGGAAAGAGATAATACAGAAGCAGCCGAAATGGATGGTGTTGTTCCAGCTAATGTTCGTGCCAAACGCAGTAAAATGTTGCGTGGTTTATCGGTAAAAAAGCGCCGTGCTTTTTACGAAAGTCAATTAGGAACTAATAGAACGGTTCTTTTTGAAGCAGAAAATAAAGAAGGCTATATTCACGGTTTTACAGAAAATTACGTAAAAGTAAAAACGCCTTGGAATCCAGAATTGGTAAACACTTTGCACGAAATCAATTTGACAAGAATTGATGAAGATGGATGTGTTCGTATGAAATTTTTGAATGTAGAAGTTTAAAAAAAGAGGTATAAAAACAATTTCACGAATTCACACAAATTGATTTTTTATTGGTGTGAATTCGTGATTTTTTTTTAAGGATTTGTTGACCAAATACTACTGTTTTTGATAAATACTCGACGGTTTAATTTTAATTGAGCGATAATCAATTCAGCCATATCTTCGGATTGCATTACTTTTTCGGGATTTCCATCCGTCAGATTTAGATCTTTTGCCATATCCGTTGCAACAGTACTTGGGGTTAAAGCTGTTACACGAATATTGTGTTTGCGAACTTCTTGCATTAGAGAATCTGTTAAACCTAAAACGGCAAATTTTGAGGCACTATAAGCACTCGTTAATGCATTTCCGTTTAATCCAGCTGTTGACGAAATATTGATAATATCACCAGTTTGTCTCTCTATCATATTCGGTAAAATCGCACGAGTAACATAATACGTTCCCATAACATTTACCTGAATAATACGCTCCCATTCGGTTGGTTCTAGTTCTAAGAATTTTCCAAAAGCAGCAATTCCTGCATTGTTAATTAAAATATCGATGGTTTTAAATTCCGATATGGCTTTCTCTACGGCAGTATTTACAGAGTTGATATCAGCAACATCAGTAGTTATAGCAAACGATTTTACGCCTAATTCCTTTATTTCTTTGGCTACGGTATCTATATCCGATTGTGTTCTTGCCAATAAAATTACATTTACACCTTCTTTGGCCAAAGCCAATGCAATAGCTTTTCCAATTCCTTTTCCTGCACCAGTAATTAGTGCATTTTTATTTTTTAAGTCATTCATGGTATTGTTGTTTTACAGAGTAAAATTAATAATATAAAGGGAGTTTTGAAGGTTTTTTTGCAATCAAATTCGAAAAAAAGGCATTGAGAAATATAAAGTTCTCAATGCCTTTTGGCTATAATTTAAGTTAGATTGCGAGTTAGTATTATTTCTTTTTTAATAAAATTTTCTCTTGTGTAAATTGATAGGCTTCGTCTAAGAAAGAGATCATTTTTTTCCAATCACTATTTGGCCAGTAGTATTTGTTGTATTTTTTTAAGGTTTTAATCGATAATTTATTGCCTTCTATCTTTGCAATACTAGTAAATTCGCCTGTTTCGTTTTGTATTTTTTTAGTTAACTTTTCGATTCCAGAAACGGTATATCCGCTTGGAATTTCAAAAATTATTTCATTTTCATAAGTGCGAGGATAAGGCGAATAAACATTGTTTTTTCTGTCCTTTTCTTTTTTAGTGATTTCGACTTGTTTGGTTAGCATTTTCCCAATTTCAAGGATGTAATTGTTACCAGCTTTTTTAATCAAATCTTTTTTGATACTAAAATTTTCATTTACAGCAAGAGGTGTTTTAGTTCCGTACCTTCCGGTATTGGTTATAGTACTGTTGTAGTCTTCAACTTCAAAACCAAATTCTTCGCTAATATCTTTTTTACCGCTTTCTAATAAGTTTTCTTTGAGTTTGGTAATAAATGCGTCGTATTCTTTGATATATTTCGCTCTTTCTTTTTTAGATTTTATACGATCGTCCAAAGATTCAGTCACATATTTGGTATAGTCTTCGTGTACATAATCATAAAATTTTACACGATAGGATTGTTGGTCTTCTTTTAAATGACCTTGAAATTGCAATTCACGATTCACTTTTAAAGTCGAAAAATCATCCGATATCGTGATGTTTGAAATTGATTTAGATGTATTGTCTTCGGCTGTTGATTCTGGCAAAGTTGTGTTTTGAGCATCTACGATTTTTTTTCCTTTAGAAATTTGCATCACATAAGCTTTTGTTCCTTCTAAAGAATAATCAAAAAAGTCTGTGTTCGAAAATGATGTAAAATAGTCTAAATAAATTGGTTTCTTGGTGTTGACTCTCAATAAGACTTTAGCATTTTGCTCGATCAATAAATCGTCAATAGGACCGTTTTCTTTGCCTGTGGCTACGATTAAGTCGTATTCTATTTTGTTTTCTTTTAAAAATTCCATGAAGTAATCAATGAACTGTTTTTGAGTGTTCATAAACCATTTAAAATCATACTGATAATATTTGTATGGGCTAAATAGTTTTTGATTCTCTACAATCATTGGTTCAATAAATTGCGTGTAAAATTTGTGTCTGGTAAAATAATATACTTCTCTAACTTTTTCTTCATCGCTTGAGAATTTATGATTTTTGACAAATTCTTCAACGGGAGCCATATTTCCAGAAGGTCTGAATTTATCATTATAGTATTCAAAGACTTCATCTTTAGAAACATTTTTCTTTACGATGTTCTCTTTTTTAGGTAAAAATGCATAAGCGGCATCTTCATATTTTCCTGATCTGGCAAACGAAACCTGAAACTTATAGCAAGGCATTTCGACCAAAGGATAAAACCAACGCGGAAATTCATTTTTTTCAATGTCTTTGGCTTCCAAGACATATTGTCTTTCGCCTCCTTTGCCTGTTTCTATTTCTTTAAGTTCTGGTGCTCCGTTATAGGTGTTGAAATTTAGGAAGAAATCATTTTCGGTTTTAAAACTTATCTTCAAATTCATGATAGGGTAGTAGTCACCCAATGTTGTTTCTATCGGATCAAAACCTAAAGCATATTTAGAATAAAAGGGTTCCATAGTATAGGAATAGATGTCGATAATATCCCCAATTTCTAGATTTGCAATTGCAATTTTTTTCTCTTTATCTATTTCTTTGGCTTCTTTTTCGACATCAACAATTATTTCTTTGCCATTTGGTTTGACAATTTTTATACCAAATATACCAGTAGCATTTTTTGCTCCATATCCTTTATCGGATTTAAATTTTTCTCTAAATGAAAACTCAGAATATTCTTTTACGGCAGCTGCATCTTGTAGTTTTAAGCGTTCTCTAATGATGTAAGTGTATTTTACGCTGGTTCCAAATTTGTGGTAACCGTAATAATTGTACTTGTAAATAATGACAGCCGATTCGTCTTTCCATTTGCTTGGAACTTCGGTAACCTTGCTGTATTCATCAGTTTTTCCCCAAACCAGTTCGTCTATTTCTGACTTTTTTTGAGCAAATGTCGAAATGCTGAATAGAATTAAAATAAAAGTAATAATTGATTTCATTGTTGGTAAGTTTAATTTAATAGGCGGCATAACTTTGATTGCTGTTTGCCAACAGCATTACGCATCATTATATTTTGGTTAGTGTAATTTGTTGATTGTAGTTTTCGTTTAGATTTTTGTTTAAAGTTTGCCATTTAGCGATTTCGGTTGTTTTTATTTCGGCATTTTTAAAAATAAATTGTTTTTTATAGAGTATTGCTTTCGGAGTTTTTTCGAATGTTAGCGATACGGTATAATCGTTTTCGGTGACCACAAAGTTGGTTGGGAGCTTTGTAACTTTGTAACCGTTAGGAATAGTAAACTCGGTTATAGATTCGTAGTTTTCTTTGTAATCAAATTGATAATCAGTTTTACGATCTTTTAAGTTCATGTTTTTGAATTCATTGTTGTATTCAATATCAATGTACATTTCATTGTCAAAAGATGAAACTTTGTTGGCAATTGTAATTTCGTAATCCAAAGTCAATTTGATATCTCTATTGTTTAAATCGGAGGTTTTTACTGCATCGATTTGAATATTCTTATCATTAGAAGATAAATAACTTTCGAGGTTTTCTGATTTTTTATTGGTTTTGAATGAGTTGTATATTTTGAGAAATTGTGTTCTACTCTCACCAATATAACTTCTGGAACAAGTGCCTTTCAATTGGTTGTTTTCGATATGAAGTTTAGATTTGAAGGTTTCTTTATTGTTTGCATCGGTCATCAACGGAACTTTTTCTATGATAAAATCGTTCCCATTTTCGATCATGATTTCTTTGTTTTGAATTCTTTCGGCATTTTCTCCTAGTGGAGCATAGTTTTCGGTTCCATCCAAATAGTATTTTTTACCTTTATAAAAAAGAGTACAAATCATATGGTTATCTACTGCCAATGATGGTGTTGTATAATCGTAGGCAATATGTTTGGTACCAATCCAGGTTAATCGAGCGTCAAAACCTGCTAGTTTAAGCATTTGCTTGATTAAGTTGGCCATTCCTTTACAATCACCATATCTATTGCTGAAAACGTTGTTGCATTCATCGGGTTTAAAACCAGCGATTCCATCTTCAAAAGCAATGTATCGAATATTGTCTTGTACCCAATAATAGATGTTTTTTATTTTTTCTTCATCCGTTTTGGCATTTGCGGTAAGTTCTTTTACTTTTTCTTTTAAAACAGTAGGATCGTCTTTCATAGAATCTACCAACGATTTATACCATTTGTACAAATCGGCGGTCGAATTAAATAACGTAACCTCTTTGTCTTTTGCTTTGAATGATTTGGCAATAACCAATATATGTGGATACAAGTAGCTTCTGCCTGGCGAATTTTCTTCTTTGTAAATACCTGGAATGTTGTTTAGGGTATAGGTATAAACGGTATTGTTCTTAGAATCTTTGGCTTGTTCTTTGGTGATGTTGTTTCCTTTGAAATTGAATTCTTTGAGTTCAACAGTTAGCCACGAAGGGATTGTTATTGTTATTTGTTTTTTTAGAACAGGGAATTCGTCATTAAAATATAAGGCTCTAAAATACTTTACATCTTCGTATCTTTTTTCGATTTCATATTTATAGGTATAGCCTTGAAACGGGAAATCGATGTTCATGTATTTGACGCGAGCATCGTTGTAAAATAAATCCTTGTCTTTGTAAAATTCATCTTTTACATAGAAATTTGTTTTTTTGTCATTTCTAAAATTTAGATTGAACACATCAATTTTAGACTCACTATCATAGAATTCATACTTTTGAATATCAGCTCGATGGTTGATGTTCATCAAAAGTTCATTTACATTGTGTTTTACCATAACCTTAGATTGATCTTTGTTTAGATCAAATGCAATTTTTTCGGTGCTTTCTAGTATGGCAACATCGTCTTTGTTATAGGTTTCTCTAAGACTTTTTGCTTTTGTTATGTCTTCGGGAGTGGGATCAATGCTTTTTTGAGCAAATGAGTGTAGAGTAAATAGTAGGAAAATTAATAGGTTAAGTATAAATTTGATCATGTATTTTTTTTTCGAAAAATACATATTTATTTTGATTTTAATCAGTAAATAAAATAATTTTCCTATTTATTTTTGTCATTTTTTAGTGATAGTAAGTTTGAAAATTGTGGTTTTTAATGTTTCGGTATCGTTGTCTTCGCAAAGCAAAAATGTTATGGTCCTATCGTTGTTTTGATAAACGGTTAAACCTTCAAATTTGTGAGTGTCTGTAATTTTTTTGGTAAAATTTATTTTCATGGTTTTAGTATCTATGCAACCTATGAAGCTTCCTAAGATTGCGCCATCATCATAAGTAGATTTGGTATCCTCTACAGTTGCTAGAAAATATATTTTGGAATCCAGTAAAACGGCATCTGTAAAACTACTACGAACTCCTTTTATTTTGGGTAATTTATAGTTGTTGGATACCATGTTAAATTCGTTCAGGAGGTTTTTGCCTTCAATGGTAAATATGGTGTTTTTGGCCGATTCTCCATTGCCCCGATTAAATAAGTACCATTCTTTCCCTGAATTGATGGCTCCTTCGATATTAAAATCTTCTGGTTTGATTGCGGTAAAACTTTGCATAACCGAATACAGATTGGTCAAATCATTGGTTCGTATTTCTTTGGCAACGGTGTTTATTTCGATCATTTGGTTTCTTTTTGGGGTAGAACCCGAACCAAAAACATAAAGTGTATCGCCAAACTGGGTAATTGATTCAAAATCGGGTTTGTCGCTTTTGGGGATGTTATCGGTGGTGTTTTCGATAATTTCGTGGCGTTGTAGTGTTTGAGATGGCATTGCATATTCGTATAAATATCCGCTATTGTCACTAATGATAAATAAAGTATTGTCTTTGTATATAAGTCCTGATGCTGAACCTATACCGATGATGTGAAATAGGATTTCTAATGTGAATTTTTCCATGAAATTTGTTTTGAAAATGAATGCCCTAGCCCAGATGGAAGTGTAAAACCTTTTGAAAAGAACTCTTGTTTTTTCTTGTGCTGGCAGAGCGACCTAAGAAGCTCCTGCTAGTGCTTAGAAAATAAAGAAGTTCTTGAAAAAGTTTGTAACGAACAGCTGGAAATAGCTCCTCAAAAATACGGTTTATATTATTGAGTTTTACAAAAAAAAAGGGGTTGTCTAAAAAGACATTCTCTTGTCAAACTGAATTTGTTTCAGCTTCTGTAAATATTTAATTATCAATATTTTTTAGATTCCGAAATAAATTTGGAATGACAAAGACAAGACTTCTTGGACAACCTCTTTTAAAGTTTTTTTTGACGAAATTATAATTTGAAACCATAAGCCAAGCGAAGGCCTATTTGACCAACCCCCTTGCTTAGTGTTCCGTTATCATTGAGTCTTTCAAAATCATTATAGTGGTCGTATCTCAAGGATATGTCGATGCATTTTGTTGCATACCCTATACTTGGCGCCAAGAGTAGTGAGGTTTTGTTGTAATCGTTGGTTGTAGAGAAGGCAGCACCTCCTTCGCCCATTATGTAAAATTGATCGTTCCAAATAAAAGCTTTGAAACCTAGTTTTGCTGGAATAAAACCGAGGTCGTTACCATCGGATTCGCTCACAAAGAGATTGCTGTAACCAGTGGTGAGCGTTAGAGAATATCTTTTGGAAAGATCGTATTGTAACCTGGCATCGGCTCCTAACGCCAGTTTGTAAGGTTCGTGAATGGCATAACCGCCTGTTAGACCAAATCCTAATCTAAAACCTTGATCGTAATTTGTTGCTTCTTGTGCGTTGGTGTCAACGGTAAATAATGCTGTAATTACTACTATAATAGCCATTTTTATTTTCGCTGTCGTTTTCATAATGCAGTTTTTAAGTTGTTAAAACAATTTGTTAAACACTTTGATAAAAAAGTGTTTTGTAAAATTATTGCAATTGCAAACCGTTGTTATTATAGAATTTTGGGCTTTTTTTATAAAATTCAGATACTATGTTTGGGATGATTTTCTTTCGTCAAAATAGTATTTAGAATAGGGATGTTCTAATTATCTTTGCCACTCAAATAAATTAAGATGAACATTTCGCAATACACCAAAGAATTCTCATATAATATTAAATTGGCATATCCTATTATTTTAGGGATGGTCGGGCATACTGTTGTTGGTATTGTAGATAATATAATGGTTGGTAAATTGGGTCCAACCGAGTTGGCTGCTGTTTCGTTAGGCAATAGTTTTGTGTTTCTGGCCATGTCTATAGGTATTGGGTTTTCTACAGCGATAACTCCTTTGGTGGCTGAAGCCGATGGGAAAAAAGACATTGCTAGCGGGCGAAGTGCTTTTCATCACGGATTGTATTTGTGTTCGATACTAGGGCTGGTTTTGTTTTTATGTATCTTTTTTTCTAAACCATTGATGTCGCTTATGGGACAACCTTTAGTTGTGGTCGAAATGGCAAAACCTTATTTGGATATTGTAGGTTTCTCGTTGATTCCGATGATAATGTACCAAGCTTATAAGCAATTTGCTGATGGGCTGAGCGAAACCAAATACTCGATGTGGGCTACCATTTTGTCTAATATTACCAATGTGGTTATCAATTATTTTTTGATTTATGGAATCTGGATTTTTCCTAAAATGGGAATAGTGGGAGCTGCAATAGGTACAATAGCTTCCCGTTTTGTGATGTTGGGCTATATGCATTTTGCATTGCAGCAAAAAGAAAAATTTCACCCTTATTTTAAAGATTTTAGTTTCAAGGAACTCAACAAGACTATCACACGTAAGATATTAAATTTGGGAACTTCCTCGGCATTACAAATGTTTTTTGAAGTAGCTCTTTTTACTGGTGCAATTTGGCTTTGCGGTATGATAGGGATTACCAGTCAAGCTGCAAATCAAATTGCATTGAGTCTTGCCTCGCTCACTTTTATGGTGGCAATGGGATTGAGCGTCACAGCCATGATTAGGGTTGGGAATCAGAAAGGGTTAGAGGATTTTGTTTCCCTCCGTCGAATTGCATTTTCTATTTATCTGCAAACGATTATTTTGGAAATCATTTTTGCGCTTGTATTTGTGATTCTTCACACCTTATTACCCAAACTTTTTGTCGATTTAAACGATGCCGTTAATTTTGCCAAAAATACCGAAGTTATTTCTATTGCAGCACAATTGTTGTTGGTGGCTGCTTTTTTTCAAATTTCAGATGGTGTTCAGGTCGTTGTTTTGGGGGCTTTGAGAGGTTTACAAGATGTAAAAGTGCCTATGTATATTACCTTTGTGGCCTATTGGGTTATCGGTTTTCCAATTTCGTATTACCTCGGAATATGTACTAATTTAAAGGCTATTGGGGTCTGGATTGGCTTGTTGGCGGGCTTAACATCGGCTGCGTTGTTTTTATATTTACGTTTTGCTAGTTTGACCCAAAAACTTATTCAAGAAAATGCAGGTAAGTAATTTTTAGGAGCACAAATCTTAGGTTTCATAACACCATCACACCTGCTGTCCGCTATATTCCCGATTATAAAAACAGCGGCAAAAAAGCCTTGTTTTTAATCGGGAGATGCCGCTTCCATCAGGGCTATTTTACGGCTTTGTAGTTTTTTGAAGCACTTTAAAAAAATAAAACAACCTCTTTTATTCTCATTTGTAGGAATAAGAGAGGTTGTTTTGTAGCTGGTATAGTATTTTGTTTTTTTCAAACATTTCAAACCCCAATACTAGTGTTTTTTACATGTTTGGATAGTGGTACAAAATAAATTCTTATTTAGGTGTAAGCATTTTTAATGCGTCATCTAGATTAAAATTAAGACTGGCCATACGTGGCGGGTATTTTTGATACGATTCTATCAAATTGGTAACTTGCGAAACCGCCATTGGTAATACTGACGAACGATTTTCTTGCCACTCATCAAAACCTCTTGCTTCATGAAAACGCTCAAATGGGTCTAGTTTCAAATTTGTAATCAATGGGGTTACCATTTGTAATTGTACTCCATTAAACCACTTGTCTTGTTTTTTGAATAAAAATTTCCAGTCACCAACTCGTACACCATGTAAAGTGGTTTCGGTAAAAAAGAAAAATTCTTTTCGGTTAGAACTTCCTTTTCCAGATAGCATTGCAGTTTGATCGTATCCATCTAAATGTATTTTTTCATAACTGCGGTTTCCAGCTTTGTAACTGTTAAGGAGTTTGTCTTTTATATCTGGTTGTCCCACATTGGCCATAATGGTAGGAAGCCAATCTTCCATAGTAATCAATTCGGAACTGATTGTTCCCGGTTGAGTTAGTCCTGGCCATTTTACCATACAAGGTACTTTAAACCCTCCTTCATAACCTCCAACACCTTTTTCTCCATGAAAAGGTGTGTTTCCGCCATCTGGCCAACTGTTTGAAGCAGCACCATTATCGGTAGAAAACATGATGACCGTATTGTCTGCGACGCCCAAATCATCTATTAGTTTCAATAATTCTCCAACTACATCATCCATTTCTTTTATACCGTCTGCATATACGCCATAACCTGTAGATCCATCATATTTAGGCGAAAGATTGGTTCTGTAATGTGTACGGGTAGTATTGTGCCACACAAAGAATGGTTTGTCTGCTTTTACGGCATCTGTAATAAAACGTTTTGATTCTTTCAAGATTTCCCATTCCAAATTTCGTTGACGTTCTTTTCCAAATGTTCCTTTATCTTCTACTTTTTGTTTGCCATTGCCAGTAGCCCATGAATGAATAACACCACGTTGCGAAAGTCCTAGTTTACGAGCGACTGCTGTATCTTTTGGGAAATCGTATAATTCTGGATATTATCCCGCATTTAAATGATAAAGTATTCCGAAGAATTCATCAAAACCATTGTTGGTAGGTAAGTGTTCATCACGATCACCTAAATGGTTTTTTCCAAACTGTCCTGTTGCATAACCTAATGGTTTTAGTAAGGTAGCAATTGTTGGATCTTTAGTACTTAATCCTTGTGCTGCTCCCGGAAGTCCTACCGTTGCCAATCCTACTCGTAGCGGGTATTGCCCTGTTATAAAAGCGGCTCTACCAGCGGTACAAGATGCTTCTGCATAATGATCCATAAACATCATACCTTCTTTGGCGATTCGGTCAATATTGGGTGTACTACCTCCCATTTGACCTCTATGGTATGCACTTAAATTCCATATTCCTACGTCATCTCCCCAAATAATCAGGATGTTTGGCTTTTTCTGTGCAAGTGTTGGGAAACAGTTCAACAGAAAAGTGAAGCACATCATATAAATTAGTTGCTTTTTTTCATAATAATAATTTTGAAAGTGTTAGTAATTGACTTGTAGGTTTAATATATAGGAAATGTTTTCTGATACAGAATTGAGGTTATCATAAAATTAATGTATTAAATTGATTACGGACTTTTTTTATCATTAAATTTTTATAAAAAAAATGTATTCTGAAGGGATAAGTTATGTTTTTTTATTTTTTGCCGAATAGAAGAAAGTGTAAAAGTTACTTTTTTATGTTTTGTAAGAATTTTGGTTGTGTATTTTTGGTAAAATCTTATCGATAAAAAGTGTATTTTTACAGCTTTAAATAAAATAGTAAATAGATGGAATTACCAAAATTCTTATTAGGAGATAATACTGATTTTCAGGATGATATTTTTGTTATTCACTTAGATTACCCAAGATTTATCATCAATTTAAAAGACGACGAAGTAGAGTTTTTAGAAGAAGCTGAAGATTTAGATGAAGCAGAATTAAATGCTGAAATGGAAGGACTTATCGAGCAAGCCAACGAGTTTTACGATAGAGAAATCGCGCGTTACGAAGAGTAATCTGAATTGAATATTAGCGGTTTTTTTTGATTTTTAGAACCTTTGTTTTCAATTAATCCTTCGCAAAATGACAATTTTGTACTAAGGTTTACCCAAAAAAGGGGCTTAGTAGTATTCAAATTTGTCATTTTGACGAAGCTTTTTTATTTTCTAAAGTTATTCGGAATTGAGTTTGATGTCTTTCTTTAGGATAAATATATTTCTGGAATAAATAACCAAACCTATGGCGTGTCCTGACAATAATACAGGGTCTTTTCGAATTATGGCATAAATAAAGATAATAAGGGATCCTATTAAACTTATAATCCAAAATCCCATAGGTAAAACCGAATCTTTTTTCTTTTCAGAATATACCCATTGGTAAATAAAACGCAATGTAAATAATACTTGTCCAATAATGCCTGTCCATAACAACCATTTTGGGATGGCTTCATTTTTTAATAAATTATCTAAATCATAGATGTTGTTATTGTACGAATACATAACGATAAAAACGGGAAATAAAAGTATAAACCATCTTAAAAAAATATTGATTTTTTTCCAATCATTTTGCAGTTGTATGTTTCTGATGTAGATGTAATAGGTGATGGTTTGTCCTAACATGATTGAAAAATCTTGTCTTAAATAGCCATATACAAATAATAAAAAGGATGCAAATAAGCTGATTTCCCAAAACAAAATTGGAGTAAGTACTTTTTTGTTTTTTTCTGAAATAATCCATTGTAATATCATTCTGCTTGAGAATAATATTTGAGCGATGAATCCTATAGAATAAACGATAATGTTGTTCATTAGCCTTGTTTTGCTACGCTATAGTTGATGTATTTTTTTTTCATCCACAAGTAAGCGAAACAATCTTGTAGAGGTCCCAAGAGGCGATTCCATAAATTGAATTTAGAAACTCCTGCAATTCTTTGAAAATGTCTTACTGGCGTTTGTTTGATTTTACCATTTTGCAACAAAATCATAGCGGGTAAGAAACGGTGTAAACCATTAAACATTGGAATTTTTTTGGCCATATCCGTACGGATAATTTTTAGAGGACAACCTGTGTCATCCATTCCGTCATTTGTAAACGTTCTTCGAATACTATTGGCAATTTTTGAAGACATATTCTTGGTAAAGGAATCTTTTCGGTTTGATCTTACTCCTGTAACCAAATCATATTCTCCTGCGAAATCGATAAGTATATTAAAGTCCTCAGGAGCAGTTTGTAAATCGGCATCAATGTATCCTACCCAAGTGGTATCGGTATAATCAAAACCCGCTTTGATTGCAGCACTCAAACCTGCATTTTTTTCAAATGAAATGAATGTAAACTCTTCGTTGTTATTGCATATTTTTTCAATCAGAGTTTGACTGTTGTCTTTTGAACCATCATTGACAAATAAAATTTTTGTCTTTTTTTTAGCGATGCTCAAATATTGTTTCATTTCTTGATGCACACGATCAAGATTATCTTCCTCATTATAAACAGGTATGATAATGGTTAATTCAAAATTCATGTTTTTGTAATTTTATGCAAAAGTATTTTATTTCGAGTAAAATACCCTCAAAATCTATTAAATATCTTGTCTAAAGTCGAGGCTCTAGTTGGTTTGTAGCTGTTTTATATCAGCTGTTTTTGATTTGGATGTTAATTGTAATACAAAATCCATTTACCAAAATCCTTTTGTCTTTTAAAAGGAAGTAATTCTGATTTGATGTTGTCTGGAATAGTTTCTTTTTTTCTAACTAAAAAAACTGAATTTTGTGTAGAAAAATCGGTGTCAAATCGGTTTGCTTCTTCTGGTTTTTCAAGATTGTAATACGTTTCCAAATAGTTTAGATTTCTTTCAAATTGTATTTCTCTCTGACTATTTGGGTTACCATTATTAACCGTTATAATTTTTTTATCGGTATAAAAAGCCATTGATGGGAGGAGATAGTTATAGACATAAACATTTTTTGCCTGAAGTGTATTTACAAAATTTGCTATCGGTTTTGGAGAATTCAGTAGCAATTCATTCGAATTCATTACACCTGTTGAAAACAACAATATTGCAATACTGTTTATAAGCAATGTATAAATGTTTTTGTGAAACCAGTCTATGTTTTTTAATCCAAAAAGACTAATTAGGACTCCCGATGCTAATAGTAATACATAAACAAAGCTTACTTCAATTTTGTGAAGTAGTATTGCAATTACGGCAACAATAGTGATTATTGAAAAATAGATATATAAGAAACGTGTGAATTTTTTCCAGCTTATTTCTTCTAATTCTATCAATTTGTTTGATACAAAAAGAACAAGGAAAGATATTGATGGTAAAACATAGAATATCAATTTTGTTTTGAAAAATGAAAAAAGTGCAATGATTAAAATGAAAGTAACCAATAAGCTTTTCTCTTTGATTTCTTTTAGTTTAATCTTTTTTAGCGAAGCAAAAACATACACAACCCAAGGCAATAATGATACAGGTAAGAATACCAAATAATACCAAAAAGGTTTCCCTCTGTTAAATGCATCTTTAGAAGCCATTCGTTGATAGAGTTGGTCACCCGTAAAGTAGTTAAAAACCATTGGGTTTTCTTTTATTACAGCAAGATACCACCAACAACAGAAAACGAAGAAAACTAAAAGACCCCACAAATCATATATAGAAAATTTGATTCTTTTTTTGTTGAAATACAACCATGTCAGTTGAAAAATAATTATAGGTAATAATACCAGTGGTCCTTTGGTCAAGAAACCTAATGCTATTGACAGGTAAAAAAAGAAAAAAAACGTTTTCTTTTCTTGATATCTTAGCCAAAAATAAATAGCCATCAATATAAAAGTTGTCAAATAAGTATCGGTTGTTAAGTTTCTGGCAGAGGCTAAAACCAATGGAGTAGAAAAATATAATACAACAGCAAGAATCGAAGTTTTGATATTGTTAAATAACAATTGCGATGTTTTGTAAACCAATAATAATTGGATTACGAGTGCAACTGATAAAAAAAAGCGCGCTCCAAACTCATTGGTGCCAAAAATGTGATAACCAACAGTTGTGATATAATAGGTTAGGGGTGGCTTATGGTAGTGCGTTATTCCAAGTTTGGTTGGACGAATGTAATCGCCAGAATCTAGCATCTCTTTAGAAATTTGAGCATAACGTGCCTCACTAGTTTCTGTAAAACCCCATGAACCAAGTTGGATTAGAGTGGCAATAAAAATTAGAATTAGGATAAATTGTATAGACTGATTTTTTATAAAATGAGTAAAATTGATTTTCATTAATTGTAATTTTTATTAGGTTGATTATTGTTTTTGGTCTTATTTGTGGTTGTTTCTTACTAATTCAGCAACAATTTCTTACGTGTTTATTTCTATTTGTTTAGAAATTAAATCGTATGAGTTTCTGTTTGTTTAATAAGGCGACAAAAGTAATCAAAAAAAGATTAATCGATAAAAAATTACAATAGCAAATATGTTTCTGAATTTAGCCGAAAAACTATTTATAGTGAGTGATTTAATTCAGAAAAAAATAATAGTTTTTTACTTTTTGAAATAATTATTTAGAAGATTTTGCGCTGCTGCAAATGGGGAAATCTCATTATGAATTACAGCATCTTGGATAGAAATTAACAGTTCTGCAATATCCGTTTGGTTGTAAAAATGTGATTTTAACTGTTCGTTGATGGTTTCCATCATCCAAAACTGATTTTGTTCTTTACGTTTTTCAAGAAAATATTGGTTCGATTTGACCATTTCAAGATAGTCTAAAATGTTTTGCCAAATAGTATCTATACCATCCTGATTTATTGCGCTACAAGTAGTGGTAATAGGAGTCCAGCCAGATTTCTTTGACGGAAACAATTGCAGAATTTTGTTGAACATCTTTTGGGTTGTTTTAGCTTTTGAAACGCCATCGCCATCAGCTTTGTTGATGATTATAGCATCTGCCATTTCGATAATTCCTCTTTTGATGACTTGTAATTCATCACCAGTTCCTGCAATTTGTAGTAACAAAAAGAAATCAACCATACTGTGGACAGCAGTTTCACTTTGACCCACTCCAACTGTTTCTATTAAAATAATTTCGAAACCACAAGCTTCACAAAGAATGATTGTTTCTCTTGTTTTTTTAGCCACTCCGCCCAAATTTTCTCCAGATGCTGATGGTCTTATAAATGCATTTTTGTCGTTTGCCAATTGCTCCATTCTGGTTTTGTCTCCCAGAATGCTTCCGTGCGAAATGGTACTGCTGGGGTCAACAGCCAGGACAGCAACTCTTTTTCCTAAACCAGTCAAATATTTGCCAAGAGCTTCAATAAAAGTACTTTTTCCTACGCCTGGAACACCCGTAATGCCAATTCGGATAGATTTGTTTGCATGAGGTAAACAACCTTGTATGATTTCGTTGGCTTTTGATAAGTGCATAGGATTTGTACTTTCTACCAAGGTGATTGCTCTGCTTAAACTACTAATGTTTTGTGAGCGGATGCCTGTTATCAATTCGTCAGTAGAAAGTTGTTGTTGCTTTAATTTTTTGATATTTTGTATAGCCTTATGACTGATAGTTTCAGGTCGAGAAACACCAGTTTTTTCGTGCAAAGCATTTGTTGTTTTTTTGGGGCTAGACAAAATAGTATTTTTTAAAGCATTAGAAAAAGTAATGAAAGCTAATTGGGTATCAAAAACAGATATTTTTTTTTTTAAGATGTCAATTCATGAATTTTGGCATATTGTAATAACATGATGGTTTTTGCATCTTTTATTTCGCCTGTTTCAATCATAACATACGCTTGGTCGAAAGGAATTTCGATAACATCAATTTCTTCATGTTCGGTTTCTAATCCTCCGCCAGTACCTACTTTCATACTAACATCGTATTCTGCTACAAAACAATGTAGAATTTCAGTAACTGCCCCAGGAGACATATAGGATTCGAATACTTTTTTTACCGAATGCAAACGATAACCTGTTTCTTCTTCTGTTTCTCTGATAATGCATGTTTCGGGATCGTCTTTATCTAGTAGTCCTGCACAAACTTCGATCATTATCCCGCTTTTATTTTCGTTTAAATAAGTTGGAAGTCTAAATTGTTTTGTCAACACAACTGTACTTTTAGATCTATTATACAAAAGAATGGCAGCTCCATTGCCTCTGTCATATACTTCACGTTCTTGTATATCCCAAGTTTCGTCTTTTTTTTGGTATTCAACTGTTACTTTGTTCAAT
This sequence comes from Flavobacterium adhaerens, assembly GCF_040045115.1. Classification (NCBI taxonomy): domain Bacteria; kingdom Pseudomonadati; phylum Bacteroidota; class Flavobacteriia; order Flavobacteriales; family Flavobacteriaceae; genus Flavobacterium; species Flavobacterium adhaerens. The sequence goes on from NZ_JBDLZX010000001.1 coordinate 59,665, forward strand.
GTGTACCAGTTATCCGAAAGTAGTTCTGTCTTTATTATTTTATATTTTGGATTGTCCATAAATGATTTTTTTTATGCTAAAAAAAACGCTCTGAAATTTCAGAGCGTTGAATATGTTGTTATTTTAAAATAGTTTGTTTTCTATCTGGTCCAACAGAAACAATCTTAATAGGTACTTCTACTGCCTTTTCTATAAATTCGATATACTCTTTTAACTCAACAGGTAATTCTTCATAAGTAGTCATCCCAGTCAAATCTTGTTGCCATCCTTTGAATTCTTTGTAAACAGGAGTTACATTTTCTGGCTCGATGTTGTACGGGAAATGTGAAATATTTTGTCCCTTGTAGTTGTATTCAGTACAAACCTTAAGTGTTTTAAAACCAGAAAGAACATCACCTTTCATCATCATTAATTGTGTAACCCCATTGATTTGAACTGCATATTTTAAAGCTACCAAGTCCAACCATCCGCAACGTCTTTGTCTTCCAGTTACAGATCCAAATTCGTTACCAACTTTTGCCATTGTCGCTCCATCTTCGTCAAAAAGTTCAGTTGGGAAAGGACCGCTTCCTACACGAGTAGTATAAGCTTTAAAAATTCCGTAAACTTCTTTGATTTTGTTTGGGGCAATTCCTAAACCAGTACAGGCTCCAGCAGCGGTTGTGTTTGATGAAGTTACAAATGGATAAGTTCCAAAATCTACATCTAATAATGAACCTTGGGCTCCTTCGCATAGGATAGATTTTCCTGCTTTTTGTGCTTGAGCTAAATATTCTTCGCTATCAATGAAGTCTAATGTTTTTAACACTTCAATAGATTCGAAGAATTCTTTTTCCATTTCTTCTAAGTTGTATTGAATGTTTACATCGTAGAATTTAATCATCTCTTCGTGTTTGTCTGCCAAAGCGCGGTATCTTTCTTTAAAATCTCCTAATTCGGTGTCGCCAACTCTTAAACCGTTTCTACCTGTTTTGTCCATGTAAGTTGGTCCAATTCCTTTAAGAGTAGAGCCAATTTTGGCTTTTCCTTTTGCGGCTTCTGAAGCGGCATCTAGCAAACGGTGTGTTGGTAAGATTAAATGTGCTTTTCTAGAAATAATTAATTTGGATTTGATATCCATATTAAATTTTTCAAGACCTTCAATTTCTTTTTGAAATACTACTGGGTCAATTACAACTCCATTTCCGATGATGTTTACTGCTGTTTTATGAAAAATTCCAGAAGGAATGGTTCTAAGAACGTGTTTAATTCCATCAAACTCTAAAGTGTGTCCTGCATTTGGGCCTCCTTGAAAACGTGCAATTATATCATAATTTGAGGTAAGAACGTCAACAATTTTTCCTTTTCCTTCATCTCCCCATTGTAATCCTAATAATAAATCTACGGTCATTCTATGTTTTATTTTTAGTTAATTTTCTATTGTATTCTCTGGAGTAATTTCCAGGTTGTTTTCTTCTGATTTTTCTTTTTTCTTGTTTCCGTATAAGTATAAGGAATGATTGGTGATTTCGATATCAAAAATTTCTTCGATCGTTTTTTTGATAGTCTGAATTCGAGGGTCACAAAACTCTATTACTTCACCAGTATCGGTCATAATAATATGGTCATGTTGTTTGTCGAAATATGATTTTTCGTAATGCGCTTGATTTTGTCCAAATTGATGTTTGCGAACCAAGGCACAATCCAATAGTAATTCTATGGTGTTGTAAAGGGTGGCTCTACTAACACGATAGTTTTTGTTTTTCATTTTGAGGTATAGGTTTTCTATATCAAAATGTTCTTCACTTTCGTATATTTCTTGAAGGATAGCATAACGCTCAGGTGTTTTGCGATGCCCTTTGTTCTCAAGATACAATGTAAAAACGTTTTTTACAATTTCTTGATTTTTGTTGTTATTTGTGGAAATCAGTGTCATATCGTGCAAAGATAAATTATTATTTTAAAAGTATAAAAAAATAGGGTTTTAATTGTAAATCCTGTGTTTTTTGTTTTTAAACTCAAATGTTCTGTTGCGTGGCGTGAGGATAGCAGCAAGTTACCAAAGTAACGCATTTAGCCCGATGCTGTTGGGTAAAGGGGATTTGTAAGCGGTTTGCTGTGTAATCCCCTTTATTCAACAGGGGCACTCTCTATTTTTTTGATGCTGTAAATACGCTGTTTTTTTAAGATTATCACAATTTTTGTTTGTAAAGTTTTTTTGTGATGTGGATTTTAGTTTTTATATACTCTCGTTACTTTGTCTATTCCGTCAATTTTTTTGATATTGTCCATAAGTCGTTTCAAAATGGTGATGTTGGGAACGATTACCGAAACTTGTCCTTTGAAAATTCCTGCTTCACCATTGAGCGAAATGCTTTGAATGTTAACATTCATATTGTTGGAAATTACTTTTGTTAATTCATTTGTTAGTCCCAAAGAGTCCATTCCCATTATGTTTATGGTGGCTTTGAAATCTTGTTGGGTAGAATCGATCCATTTGGCCTGCATGATTCGGTATGCGTAATTAGACTGTAATGCGATTGCGTTTGGACAGTCTTTTTTGTGAATTTTGATTCCTTCGTTTATGGTTACAAAACCAAATACTTCGTCTCCAGGTATTGGGTTGCAACAAGTTGAAATTTTGTAATCTAGCTTATCATGTGTTTTTCCAAAAACAAGCATATCGTAATTATTACTAAGAACTTGTTTGTGAATGTCAACGTCGGCAGTGCTGTGGTTGCGCTTGATTTTGTTTTTGAAAAAATTGATAAGCGTGTTGCTTTTTTGACTAGCATAATCTTTTAGCTGTTGGTTGTCTATAGATCCAACACCAACTCTATAAAACAAATCTAAACTGGTTTTTAGTTTGAAGAAGTTTACTAATTCGTTTGTGGTTTGCTCGTTTAGGGTTATTTTAAGGTGTTTTAATTTACGGGTAAGTACTTCTTTTCCGTCTTCGGCTATTTTTTTGGTGTTCTCGTTAAGAACATTTCGAATTTTGTTTTTTGCTCTTGATGTTGTTACAAAATCCAGCCAGTTTACGGTTGGTTTTTGATTAGGGGAGGTAATGATTTCGACTTGATCTCCACTTTTTAGTTCGTAATTCAAAGGGACTAATTTACCATTGACTCTGGTTCCTCTAGTTTTGATTCCGAGTTCTGAGTGAATGCTAAAGGCAAAGTCTAGTGATGTAGCTCCTTTTGGTAGTGATTTGATTTCGCCTTTTGGTGTAAAAATATAAATCTCCTTAGAGTACAGGTTCATTTTGAAATCTTCTACAAAATCGACTGCGCTTGTTTCTGAGTTTTCTAAGGCTTCTTTTAAAAGATTCAACCAAACATCCAGACCGTTTTCTTCGGTAGCTCCGTTTTTGTATTTGTAATGTGCTGCATATCCTTTTTCGGCAATTTCGTCCATACGTTCACTACGAACTTGTACTTCGACCCAACGTCCTTTTGGTCCCATTACGGTAATGTGTAAGGCCTCGTAACCTGTAGATTTTGGCGAAGAAATCCAGTCTCGTAAACGACTTGGGCTGGGTCTATAGTGATCTGTTACGATAGAGTATATTTTCCAAGCAAGGAATTTCTCATCGTGCGGATTAGATTTGTAAACGATACGCAAGGCAAATTTGTCATAAACTTCATCGAAGCTGACATTTTGCGCAATCATTTTTCTGTTGATAGAATAAATAGATTTTGGTCTTCCTTTGATGATGTAATCTATGTTTTCTTGATCTAATGATTTTTGGAGAACCTCAGAAATATCTTTAATGTAAAGGTCTTGTTCTTCCTTGGTTTCTCTTATTCTGCTAACAATGTTGTTGTATCTTTCGGGTTCTGTGTATTTTAACCCGAGATCTTCAAGTTTATTTTTGATTTTGTATAAACCTAATCGATGTGCTAAAGGGGCATAAATGTATAAAGTCTCCGAAGCTAGCTTTATTTGTTTGTAGTTTTCCATAGAGTCCATAGTGAGCATATTATGCAATCTATCGGCTATTTTTATGAGAATAACCCTAACATCATCATTGAGTGTTAGTAACATTTTTCTAAAGTTTTCGGCTTGCATTGATACGTTTAAGTCTTTTTGTACCAATGAAATTTTAGTAAGTCCTTCGACCAATTGAGCTATTTTAGGGCCAAACATTTTGTCAATGTCTTTGACGGTGATTGGAGTGTCCTCTACCACATCATGTAATAAGGCCGCAGCAATAGAAGTAGATCCCAAACCAATGTCTGAGGCTACAATTTTGGCAACCGAAATGGGATGAAATATGTAGGCTTCACCAGATTTACGGCGTTGGTCTTTATGTGCATCTACAGCAACATCAAAAGCTTTTCGAATTAGTTTTTTGTCTTCGGTTGTTAACGTTTGATAACTGATGCGAAGTAATTCTTTGTACTCTTGTGCAATTGCTTTGTTTTCTTTTTCTATATCGATTTCAGTCATAACAGCATGGTTCAGTGCCTTAAAAATAAGATTTTTTCGGCAGATAAGCAAGCGATTTAATGGATTGATTACCAGAATTAATCTTTAGAATAGATGTGAATCCGAGCATCAAAAATTGATTTTTTGTGGTTTAAAATGTTCTTTTGAAATCCAAATCTTGAAAATCATAACTAAAATCGGTTAATTCGGATATGGGGTTCATTTTAATTGAAATTGCTTTTCCAGTTGTGTCAAATTCGAAAAGCAAATGTGCGTCTGCATGAAAATATCTATTGTTCCATTTTACAACCAAGTTTTTATCCTTGTAAAGAAATAGTTCGCCAGAAAGTTGAGGAGAACGTTTCGAGGCAAATAATAATTTACCTTTTTTTTCGCTTATTTCGATTTCTCCGAACCAATTGTCTTTGTAAGTACCAATATAGTTTTTGAAATCAATCTTTAGATTGTCTTTTTTGTTTTTGGTTACAAACTCCCAAACTTCATTAGTTACTTTATCTGCTGATTCTTCTGTAGCTTTTACTTTATTGCTGTAAGCGGTTATATAGTCTTCTGATTTGATTCCGATATAACTATCTTTTATGGTGTTAGTTATGGTTCTAAAAGCAGCTCCAGACTGTTGGTTGGTTAGAACTACAATTCCTAAATTAAGTTCGGGAATTAATGTAACCTGAGTAACAATTCCTTCTAATCCTCCTGTGTGGGTAACTTGTTTGTATCCTTTTACATCACTCAAAAACCATCCTAAACCATAGGCGCTAAAATGTGTATTATAGGGCGGAATTGTATTAACAGGAATAATTGTTTGCGGAGTCCACATTTCATTATGTTGTTTTTCAGAAAATAAAGGTTTGTTGTCAGAGCCGTATTTTCCTTTGTTCAATTGCATAATCATCCATTTACTCATATCGTTTACGCTTGAGTAAATTCCGGCAGCACCATCAAATAATTGATTTTTATATCTCGATATAATTTTTAGTTTTCCGTCGATTGGAACGTGTGGCGCAATAACATTACTTGTGTCTTTTAGACGTAAAAATGAGCCCGCACTATTTTTCATATCCAAAGGTTTCATGATCTTGGTTTCGATAAAATCACACCAAGAAATTCCACTTACTTTATGAACAATTTCGCCAGCAACGATGTAAAGTAAATTGTCATAATCGTATTTTGTTCTAAAGTCGGATACAGGTTTTAAGTATTGTAGATTTTCAATAATATCTTTTGTTTTAAAATCATTTCCGTCTGGCCAAATCATTAGATCTCCAGCGCCAAGACCTAATCCACTTCTATGTGTAACCAAGTCACGAATGGTAAATTCATTGGTTACATACTCATTGTACATTTTGAAATTTGGCAAATAACTAACAACTTTATCGTCCCATTTTAGTTTTCCTTCATCTACTAACATAGCCAATGCCGCAGTAGTAAAAGCTTTACTGTTTGATGCGATTCCAAAAAGAGTATTTTCATCAACCTTTTCTTTGGTTTTAATAGATTTTATACCATAACCTTTTGATAAAACAACTTTTCCATCTTTTACAATGGCAACAGCAATTCCAGGAACATTAAAGGTGGTAAGACTTCGGTTTACTAGATTGTCAACTTCAGAATTTGAAATTTGCCCAAAAGAGTGTATGTTAAAAGCTAATAGTAGAAGTAAAATGCTGAGTTTTTTCATGTTTTAGTATAAATAAGTTGTGAAATTCCAATTTTTTAATTCCAAATATTTTAAAAAAAAGAGGATGAATTCTTCAATCTAAACTCAAAACCCTCTTTGTCTTTTAGCTTCAAATATCAAAATAGCCGCTGCGACCGAAACGTTCATACTGTCAATTTCGCCTTGCATTGGTATAATAATGTTTTGAGTAGCGGCTTCTCTCCATTCTTGTGTAAGTCCAGTAGCTTCAGTACCGACAACCAAAGCAGTTGGTAAAGTGTAATTTTGAGTATGGTACGAGGTTGAATTTTGTAAAGTAGCAGCGTAGAAATTGATGTTTTTTTCTTTTAAAAAAGTGATAATTTCTGACGTGCTTCCAGTGGCAACTTGGTTTGTAAACAAGCAGCCTACACTGGATCGAACCACATTTGGATTGTATAAATCACTTTTTGGATTTGCAATAATTACGGCATCCAAACGAGCAGCGTCGGCAGTGCGTAATAAAGCGCCAATGTTTCCAGGTTTTTCAGGAGCTTCGGCAATAAGTATGAGTGGATTTTCGGATAATTTTAAGTCCGATAATTGTGCTGATTTGGTTTTGGCTACTGCCAAAATTCCTTCGGTTGTGTCTCTGTAAGCTAATTTTTGATAAACAGCGGTATTAATTTCAATTAGTTCAGAGTTATTGTACAGTTTTCGTGCTTCTGTTTCCGAACAAATCTCAGGATCAAATAAGATGGTTTCTATTTCATACCCCCCTTTTACGGCAATAGAAATTTCTCTTTTTCCTTCAATTAAGAATGTTCCAGATTGTTTGCGAGCTTTTGCTTTTTCCTGCAATTGCAATAACGATTTGATTAGTGGATTTTGAAGGCTGACGATCTGTTTCAATGGATTTGCTGTTAGATTATGTGGTGCTAAGTTACTACCATTTTTTAAATTCTTAAAACAAACCTTAATAAGACGTTTTTACTTAAATTTGAAACGGTAAATTGTATATTTTTTTTGCCAAACTTAAAATTAAAAAAATAAAACATGTTTCATATACTTGATGTTGTTGGTACAATGGCTTTTGCAATGTCAGGAGCATTAACCGCAATGAGTAAAAAATTAGATCCTTTTGGTGTTTTTATTATTGCTTTTGTAACAGCTGTAGGAGGGGGAACACTCCGTGATGTTATGATTGGTCGTACTCCTGTTGGGTGGATGCAAAATCCAATTTATGTTTATTCGATAGTTTTGGGTTTTATTTTGACAATTATTTTTAGAAAAAGACTTGATAAGCTTAGAACTTCTTTGGCACTATTTGATACTATCGGATTAGGAGTTTTTACATTGATAGGAATTCAAAAAGGGATCGATTATAATTTGCATCCGGTAATTTGTATTGCATTGGGTACAATGACGGCCTGTTTTGGAGGGGTTACCCGGGATATTTTGTGTGTCGAAATTCCAGTTATTTTTAGAAGAGAGGTCTATGCTACCATTTGTATTTTTGGCGGTATTGTATTTTTTATTTTCCGAAAATTGAATTTCGACAACGATGCGTTATATCTTATTACATCAAGCGTTATAATAATAATTCGCATGTTGGCCGTAAAATACAAATGGCATTTAGCTCCTTTGTAACGAATTTAGTTATTCCTCGTTATCGATATGATGTGATTTCGAATAGCCTCTCCATTTCTCGATACAATCTTGAAAATCTTTAGGTAATTCGGTATCAAATCGCATCATTTCTCCTGTATTTGGATGTACAAAACCAAGGGTCTTGGCATGTAAGGCTTGACGAGGTAATGCTTTGAAGCAATTCTCTACAAACTGTTTGTATTTTGTAAATGTAGTTCCTTTTAAGATCAAGTGACCACCATAACGCTCATCATTAAAAAGGGGGTGTCCGATGTGTTTAAGATGTGCACGAATTTGGTGTGTTCTTCCAGTTTCTAATCGACAAGAAATCAAAGTTACATAACCAAAACGCTCCAGAACTTTATAATGTGTAATGGCTGGTTTTCCGATTTCCGGATCAGCAAAAACGGCCATTTGCATACGATCTTTGAGGTGTCTTGCTAAATTTCCTTCTATGGTTCCGGCATCTTGAGCAACATTTCCCCAAACCAAAGCGATATATTCTCTTTCCGAAGTTTTGGCTTCAAATTGCTTGGCTAAATGCGTCATAGCAGCTTCCGTTTTGGCAACTACCAAAAGACCTGAGGTGTCCTTGTCTATTCTATGAACCAATCCAGGGCGTTCGCTGCTGTTCATTGGTAAATTTTCAAAATGAAAGGCAAGTGCATTTACCAAAGTACCCGTGTAATTTCCGTGACCTGGATGTACAACAAATCCTGGAGGTTTATTGATTAACAAAACCGCATCGTCTTCATAAACGATGTCTAATGGAATATCCTCTGGATCAACTCTGTTTTCAAACGGCGGATGTGATAACATAATGCGTATCACATCAAAGGGTTTAACTTTGTAATTGGATTTTATAGGAATATCATTTACATAAATATCGCCTGCAGTTGCTGCGTTTTGAATTTTATTTCTGGTCGCATTTGGAATCAGGCTCATCAAGTACTTGTCGATTCGCAAAATGGCTTGTCCTTTTGGAACGTCAAATCGATAATGCTCAAATAATTCTTCCTCTAATTCGTCTAATGGTTCGGTGTTATTGTTCATTCGGTGCTTCTGTTTCTATTGCTGGAGTAGCTAAGCTATCTACTGGTTCTTCTTCCTGATACGTTTCTTTTCCATCTCCCAAAACCAAATCAATTTTAGAAGCCTTCAAAACTCGATCTCCAACTTTCAAATTTCTTCCTTTGTATCTCATTTCTAGAACCATATCTTTTCCAAGATTAGGAACATAGGTGATAGTTCCAGCTTCAAGTCCAAGTGCTTTTAAGGTAGGAACCGCTTCACGATACGTTTTTTCAATTAAATCTGGAATACGCACAGACGAAAACCCCGAAGAATTAATTTTTATATATACTTTTCTTCCTACTTTTACTTTAGTTCCAGGCATAGGATCTTGCTCTACCACACTGTATTTAGGGAATTCTCCTCTATAATCTACACTATCCAACAACTCATAATCCAAGTCTAATTCGTCTAGTTTTTCCTCAACTTGCTCTTCTGTTAATTTTCTCAAATCAGGAACCGATATTTCATGCCCGTGATCTGTGGTAAACGTCAACCAATGCATGAATAAATAACCAATAACTACAATAATTGCAAATGCCAAAAGCACTTGTCCAAAAAATACACGACTTGTTAGATATTTTGTTAAGCTCATAAATATTTTGTTTAGCGCAAAGATAAAGCTATTTCGTTTCAAAAAAAATGATAATTTTGTTTAATAGCATAAGGGCTTTCAATCCTCATTAGATAAAGAAGCTAATCCTGCTGTACACTTGTATCTTTTGCTAAAAAAAAACATTTTTCTAAAGCATAAAAGGAGCTTCCGTTGGTCGCTCTTTTCTGCCAAGAAAAAAAAGTTTTTTTGCACAAAAGGATATCGTTTCCATCAGGGCTATATACTCATTTTCAAAACCTCATTAAGTATAAAAAAAACAATTCTATCAATACACCATAAAGGTTAGATTGAAAATAAAAACGAAAAAACATGAAAAACATTGCCATCATCATGGGCGGCTATTCCAGCGAATACAAAATATCCTTAATAAGTGGAAACGTTGTCTATCAATTTTTAGACAAAACAAAATACAACGGATTTCGCATCCATATTTTCAAAGAAAAATGGGTTTATGTTGATGATTCTGACAATGAATTTCCTATCGATAAAAATGATTTTTCAACAACCGTAAACGGGACAAAAATTACTTTCGACTGCGTATTCAATGCCATTCACGGAACTCCAGGCGAAGATGGTTTAATGCAAGCATATTTTGAACTTATAGGCCTACCACAATCGTCTTGCGATTATTATCAGGCTGCATTAACCTTCAATAAACGCGATTTACTTTCGGTATTAAAACCGTACGGGATCAAAACCGCTACGTCTTATTATTTGAATAAAGGAGATAAAATTGATACTACTGATATCGTAAAAACTGTTGGTTTACCTTGTTTTGTAAAACCAAACAAATCGGGTTCTAGTTTCGGAATTTCCAAAGTAAAAACCGAAGCTGAATTACCGATTGCGATCGGAGTTGCTTACCAAGAAGATAGCGAAATTATTATCGAGAGTTTTCTTGACGGAACCGAGGTTTCAGTTGGGGTAATCAATTACCAAGGCGAGATTAAAGTTTTGCCAATTACCGAAATTGTTTCCGAGAATGATTTCTTCGATTATGAAGCTAAATATGAAGGTAAATCTCAGGAAATTACCCCAGCCAGAATTTCGGACGAAATGACTCAAAAAGTGAGTGATGCTGCCAAACGTGCTTATGAAGTATTGAAAATGAAAGGATTTTCTAGAAGCGAATTCATTTTTGTAAACGGCGAACCGCACATGCTTGAAATGAACACTATTCCAGGGCTTACAACCGAAAGTTTGATTCCGCAACAAGCCAAAGCAGCTGGAATTTCGCTAACGGATTTGTTTACCAATGCTATTGAGTTAGCATTGAATTAAGAGGCTAAGTTTCTATAAGAAAATTAAATCCTGCAAGGTTTTTAAAACCTTGCAGGTCTGTTTTATAAATTAAAAACCAAATACTTAGAGGTAAAAAGACTTTGCTGAAAAAAGTATTAATGAGAATAAATAATTGAGCCTATGATGGTATTAATCGGAACGAATGAAACTTGCTTGTTAAGTGGAATATTTTCAAATGTAAAATGTCCGAATTGTAACTTTCATTCTGAAATTAATTATAGTATTTCTACCAGATATACCTCATTAACTTTTATTCCAATATTTCCTGTTGGAAATACAATACAAATAGAATGTAACCATTGTTCAAAAGAAATCTCCTTTGAAGATTTGGATGAAAATCTCAAAGTGAAGCTCATTATTGAAAATAAAAAAGTCAATCAAAAAAGACCTTTGTGGTTGTTTTCGGGAGTTATCATATTAATTTGTTGGGGTGTGTTTTATCTTTTTAATTTATACCAAACTAAAGATGAAACAAAGATTTTAATACAAAACCCAATTTCGGGAGATGTTTACAATTTAAAAATTCAAAATAGATATTTTTCAAGTATGCGAATAGATAATGTAACAAAAGATAGTGTTTTTGCTACTGAAAATGATTATAAAGTATATTTACAATCAGAAATTGAAGAAATAAATAAAGTTGAAAATTACACTAAAAGGAAAGTTAGTTATTCCAAAAAGGAATTATTGAGTCTTCTTGATAAAAACGAAATATTCTCAATCATTAGAAAATAAAAAAATGAACAAAGCAATTTTTCCAGGATCATTCGACCCAATTACGTTAGGTCACGAAGATATCATCAATAGAGCTATTCCTTTGTTTGATGAGATTGTAATTGCCATTGGTATCAATGCAGAGAAAAAGTACATGTTTTCGCTGGAAGACAGAAAACTTTTTATCGAAAATACGTTTAAAAATGAACCCAAAGTTTCTGTTATTACCTACGAAGGTCTCACAATAGATTTGTGCAAAAAAATCAATGCTAATTTCATCTTAAGAGGGCTTCGTAATCCAGCTGACTTTGAATTTGAAAAAGCAATCGCACATACTAATCGACGTATGTCTAAAATCGAAACTGTCTTTTTATTGACCGCAGCTCGTACCTCGTACATCAGTTCGAGTATTGTAAGAGATGTAATTCGTAATAACGGTGAATATGAAATGCTCGTTCCAGAGGCAGTAAGGGTTACAAAATAAAAATTTGAATAAAATCATAATATAGAATAATGAGTATAGAAAGAGAATTAATTAAGCGTAGTGGTGGAAAATGTGAACTTTCAGGAGTGACTGAAGATTTAAAAGTATATCAAATTCTGCCTACAAGAAAAGGTGGGATTGACGAATGTATTTTAGCTAGCGCATCACTTATTGATCAAATTGAGAATCCTGAAAAAACCGATATAAACCACTGGAGATGTCTGAATGATAGTATGTGGAGTGAACATTTACCGGTTCAGATTGTTTCTTGGAGAATGTTGAGCCGTTTGCGTAATCAGGAATTATTAGATCAAATGTATCTTGATGAAGATGATTTGGCTTGGGCTCAGGCAACTGGTGAAGGTGAAGATGATGAAAATAAGATAGTTCACCGCGATAGCAACGGTGCGATTTTACAAACAGGAGATTCAGTCGTTTTGATTAAAGATTTGAAAGTAAAAGGTTCCAGTATGGTCGCCAAACAAGGAACTGCCGTTCGCAACATTCGATTGGACCATGAAAATGCCGAATATATAGAAGGAAAAGTTGATGGTCAACAAATAGTGATTATCACACAATACGTTAAAAAGATATAGTTTACATCTTTATATGATTAAAAAGTCCTCGGGAATTCGAGGACTTTTTTTTATGCTAAATTTTAATGACGTTATCTTTATTTTTTTGTGTTTTTATAAAAGTTTGATTTTTAATAATTTAATAAAAAAAAATATTGTAAATTTCTTTAGTTTAATATTTTAATCTCTTACTTATGAAAAAAGCAAACTTATTTATTTTCGGAATCCTTTTTTTGACAACACTAATGGTTTCATGTCATAAAGGTAGAAACAAACTTATCGGTTCATGGAAGGTGACAAATGTTGAAATTAAAAAGCCACTTTCGGATTCAATAAAAAATGAAATTATTGAAAAAGGAGAGCTTACCTTTACCGAAGAAGGTCATGTAACTGGATTTTTACGAAGAAAAATTACTGACGGTGATTTTATTTTGTCTCAAGGAGGGAAAAGTCTAATAATCAAAGACGAAACAGGAACCCCATATCCCTGCGAAAGTATTATTACTAGTGATCAATTAATATTGGATGCAGACGAAATGAAACTAACTCTTAAGAAACTTTAGATTTTTAAATTTACTTTTTGGTATAATAAAAACGTCCCGATTTTTCGGGACGTTTTTGTGTTTATCTATAAAGTATATTAACTTTTTTGGAATAGTTTTTCAATTTGTTCTCTAGATAATGGCTCAGAAACATTGGTTGTGCTTGATAATTTATTTGTCACCATAAACTGAACAGTAGTTTTATCTGAACTTACAATGTAATGTAACCAAAGAAAATTATTTGGTAACTCTAATTTGATGTCATTCAATGGATTTGCAGAAAAACCTTTAGAAATGATACTGTAAAAACTTTGGTAAGCATTGTCAACATTTTTAAATGTAAAATTTTTCAATAAAGCTTCTTCTTCAGTATCAGATGGTTGAGTAGTGTAGAAAAATGTATATTCGTCTCCAATTTTTTGAACATAAAAACTATTATTTACTCTTCCTAATCTTTCAACAGGTACAGTTTCTACAACTTTAATTTGGCTAAAACCAACAGAACTAACTAATAAAATAGCAATCGCAATAACTTTTTTCATAATTTATTTGGGGTTTAATGGTATAATCTAAATAGGTTAAGCATTTTAGGCAAACATAATAATAATTCTAAAGAACTTCTTTGTTAATTTGAATTTTTATTAACACTTAAGACCTTTTTTTTGTTTGTAAATTCAATACAATCTCGAAAAAGCTAATAGTTAAATACTTACAAAAAAATCATTCTTCTTTCTTTATTACCTTTCGGGCAATTTCTATTTTAAATTTTTTGCCTTTCATTTTTTCATCTTTGATATTTCGAAACAAATCTTTGACTTTGTTATATTTTACCGCTGCAAATGAGATGAAGTCTTTTACCTCAATTAATCCTAAGTCGCCTTTTTCAAGTTTTCCTTTTTGGGAAAAGAAACCAACGATGTCAATTTTGTTGAGTTTGTTTTTCTTTCCTCCACTAATATAAATGGTTTGAAATTCGGGTGGTTTAGGGAGGGTAGTGTAGTTTTTTACTTCTAAAACTGGCATTTTATAGTCTATATAATCGAGTTTTTTTTCGCTTTCATGGATAATTAGATAGACGGTACCAGATGTTTGCATACGAGCGGTTCTACCATTTCTGTGAGTAAATTCGTCTTCTTTTAATGGTAAATGATAGTGAATTACATGCTTCATTTCGGGGATATCGAGTCCGCGAGCGGCCAAATCGGTTGTAATCAAATAACTTACACTACCGTTTCGGAATTGTATTAAGGCACGTTCACGCTCTTCCTGATCCATGCCTCCGTGATAATAGACTGAATAAATCCCTTTTTCGTTTAAGGTATCACTAATGCGTTCTGCGGCATCACGATGATTACAAAATACAATAGCTGATTGTGAATTTAAGGAACAAATCAAACTGAACAAAGTGTTTAGTTTATCTTTAGAAGGTGAAACAACAAGCTTACTAATCAGATTGCTTTCCTGTTCATCATCTGTTGGGATAAAGTCTAATACTGTTGGGTTGACAACTCTAGTGTATTTAGGAATTTCGATGTCGGATGTTGCAGAGACCAATATGCGTTTGTTTAGTTTGGGTAGTCTGCCAATGATAAATGACATTTGCTCATGGAATCCTAGTTGTAGCGATTTGTCGAATTCATCTAAGATTAAAGTTTGAATTTTATCTAAACGAAAAGTACCGCGATCAATATGGTCGGCAATTCTTCCTGGAGTTCCAATTAAAATAGCTGGAGGATTACTCAAATTTTTAATTTCGGTTTCTATTGAATGTCCTCCATAACAAATATTGACTTTGTACTCTGTACCCATTTTTTTCCAAACTTGCTCAATTTGTAAACCTAACTCACGTGACGGTACCAAAATTAAACATTGTACCGATAGAATCTCGGGTTGTAACATTTCTAAAATTGGAAGCAAAAAAGCTAATGTTTTTCCTGATCCTGTTGGTGAAAGTAATAAAACATTATTGTCGTTGATGATCACATCTTGTGCGACTTCTTGCATTTCGTTTAAGTTTTTGATACCTAAATTCGAAAGTACATTTCTTGAGTAGTGATTTTTATTCATGAAGCAAAAGTAGGTAAAATTTGTTTCAAGTTTTCTCGTTTCAGGTTCAAGATAGTTAATATAGAAGTTTTGTTCTACATGATTTTTTTTATTGAAACTGCAATTTAATGATAAATGAAATATCAGCTTATCAATTTAGAATGTTTGGGATGTAATCTGTATTTTAGTTAGGTTTATAAATTAGTTAAAAAGCAGTAGTTCGATTGGATTCGATAGAGAGTTAATTGAATTACGTCAGATAAGAAACCCCAATAAACCATTGGGCTTGTTGGGGTTATTATTTTAAAAAAGAGATATTTTTAAATAACTTTATTTTCTTCTTCAAAAAGTAATTTTATATTTTCATAGGAGTTTTTTAAAGCTTCTTTAATTTGTTCAGGGTTTAACCAAGCTACTTTTTCGATTCCTTCTTCGGCTTGTCCTACTGGAATTCCTTCAAAATCGGTTTCCATCTCAAACCAATGGGTTATTTTTAATTTATACTTTCCATTACGTTTAAAAACATGATAAGTTTTTTGAAGTTTACTTATGATTTTTAGGCTACTTACTCCAGTTTCTTCTTCGACTTCACGAATGGCAGTATCTTCGATGTCTTCACCTTTATTAGTTCCACCTTTGGGTAAATCCCATTTTCCGTTTCTAAAAATGAACAAAACCTCACCTTTTTTATTGTAAACTAATCCGCCACCAGCTTTGTTTACTGGAATTTTGGCTTTTAAAGTTTTCATTATTAAACTTTCGTCTGGATGATATAGATAGGCTTTGTTAATTTTGTTTTGAAATATTTTTATAATAATTTGCTTAACATCAATACTGTCCAATAGGAAAAGTTGAAAATCTGTTTCCTTTGTGATTTGATTTGTTAAAAAAAGTGGTTTGTCGTTAACAAAAACTTTATACATTTGTACTATGATTTTTAATAAAGATACAGCCGAAAAAACAGCCGAATTGCTTTTGCAAATAAATGCAATTAAATTGAATCCAGGAAATCCTTTTACGTGGGCTTCTGGATGGAGATCGCCTATATATTGCGATAATCGTTTAATCCTCTCGTTTCCAGCGATAAGAAATTATGTTCGAGACGAATTTTCTAAAAACATCGAAAAACAATTTGGGAAACCAGATGTTATTGCAGGTGTGGCAACAGGAGCCATTGGTATTGGGATGCTCGTTGCAGAAAGTATGGGACTTCCTTTTGTATATGTTCGCCCAGAGCCCAAAAAGCATGGCCGTCAAAACCAAGTTGAAGGTTTCTTGCAAAAAGGGCAAAGTGTTGTAATTATAGAGGATTTAATTAGTACTGGAAACAGCAGTTTGCTTGCAGTTGATGGCTTGAAAGAAGCAGGAGCTGTGATAAAAGGAATGGCAGCCATATTTACATACGGATTTGATGTTGCTGACCAAAATTTCAAAAATGCAGGGATTGATTTGTTTACACTGAGTAATTATCCAAATTTATTGAATTTAGCAGTAGCAAAAAGTTATATCACCGAAAAGGAAGAACAAACGTTAAGAGAGTGGAATGTTAGTCCGTCAACTTGGGGAGTGTAATTTTAAAATATAAAATAGAGTAAAATAAAACATATGAATTTAGAAAGTCCAAAAGTTACTGTTCAAAAATCGTCACAAGAATTATTTGATTTGCTGAGTAATGTGAAAAATTTCGAAACATTAATGCCTGATAATATTGCTAAATTTGAAGTTATTGGAGAAGATGCTTTTATTTTTGGATTAAAAGGAATGCCTGAAATTAAATTAAAAATGAAAGAGAAAGTAGCTCCGAATAAAATTGTTTTAGGAGCTGCAAGTGATAAACTTCCATTTACTTTAGTTGCAAATATTGATACTCTTTCTGAGCAATCAAGTGCTGTGAAACTTGATTTTGAAGGGGAATTTAATCCAATGATGGCAATGATGGTAAAAGGACCAATAGGTAAATTTATCGAAACATTGGCCAATAATATGACCAAATTATAAAAAAAATATAACCTTAAAAATATCAAAGGCCTTTTAGTTTTTAACTAAAAGGCTTTTTATTTAATACAACATTTCTACTTCTTTAAGGTTGTATTCGCAAATACTGTCGTCTTCTAGCATGATTTGAAGTTTGCCATTTGCTGAAACTCCTTTTATAATTCCCATGAAATTGGTTTTGTTTTTATCTGCGAAAGCAGCCGGCGCCTCTATTTTGAATAAACTATCTTCATATTCAGACCAAAATAAATCCGATTTGGCTTTATAGTCGGATGTGATATTTTTTAGTTCAGAGAGAATTGCTAAAAGGATCTCTTCTTTATCAAAAAAAGTATCACAAATTAAACTTAAAGAAGAGGCTCTTGGTAAATTGGGAAAATGGGTTTGGTTGATATTTAATCCTATTCCAACAATAGAGCTAACGATGTTTTTTCCTTTTAGGGTGTTTTCTATTAATATGCCACCTATTTTTTTGTTGGCTGACATAATGTCGTTTGGCCATTTTATACTTAAATCTGGAATATTATAATTTTTTAAAACACGAATAACAGCTAATGAAACTGCCACATTGAGATTGAAGACGGCTTCGTTGTGTAATAAAAAATCTTTTATTAAAATACTTGTTATTAGGTTTTTACCTATTTCAGACTTCCATTTGGAGCCCATTTGTCCTTTGCCTTTTAATTGATTTTCGGCTGTTACAACAGTAAAATTTTGTAGTTCCTGTTTGTTAGATAATCCTTTTAGGAAATCATTTGTAGAATCTATGGCATCGAGTTTGATTAGCTTCATCTATATTGTTTTGCAAAAACATAATTTAATATTATGTTAAGGTTCAAAATTAATCACAAAAAATGGTAACTTTACAAATTCATATAAAAAAATAAATGGCGAAAAAGACTATAAATAATGATGTTCTGTTGGCGAACATTATCAAAGGAATAGAAGAAGTAAAAGGGAGTGATATTGATATTTTAGATTTAAGAGAAATAGACACTGCAGTTTGTGACTATTTTGTAATTTGCAATGGAAATTCAAATACTCAAGTGAATGCTATTGTTAACTCAATTCAAAAAACTGTATCAAAAGATTTAAAAGATAAACCTTGGCACGTTGAAGGATCTGATGTAGCCGAATGGGTTTTGATGGACTATATTCATGTAGTGGTACATGTATTTCAAAAGCACATTCGCGAATATTACAACATAGAAAGCCTTTGGGGTGATGCTAAAATCACCAAAATCGAAAACAAATACTAAAGAAACAATCTTCTATAATGGCTAAAGATAATAATCCAAATTCAAATAAATTTAAGGTAAGTCCTTGGTTAGTTTATACTGCAATATTATTGATTTTTTTGGCAATAAGTTTTGCAACTGGTGGTTCTAATTTTCAAGAGCCAGCTCAATTAACATCTTCAAAATTTAACTCTTATTTAGAAAAAGGACAAATCGAAAGAGTTAATGTTTATAACAAAAGCGAAGCCGAAGTTTTTTTAAATCAGAAAGCATTAAGTGATCCTGAACATAAAAAAGTTGCAAAAGATATATTAGATAGACCTAATAAAGGGCCGCACTATTCTTTTGATATTGGTAACGACGAAATCTTTCAAACCAAATTAGAGAAAGCTGTTACCGAAGGAAAATTAAAAGATTTTAATTTTTTGCCTAAAAGTAATTGGACAGATATTTTAGTGAGCTTGTTGCCAATAATAATTCTTATTGGGGTATGGGTTTTTATTATGAGAAAAATGTCAGGTGGTCCAGGAGGTGGAGGTGGACAGATTTTCAATATCGGAAAATCAAAAGCAAAACTATTTGATGAGAAGACAGATATTAAAACAACATTTAAAGATGTGGCTGGTTTAGAAGGGGCTAAAGAAGAAATACAAGAAATAGTTGAATTTCTTAAAAACCCTGAAAAATATACAAATCTTGGGGGTAAAATCCCTAAAGGAGCATTGCTTGTAGGCCCTCCTGGAACTGGAAAAACTTTACTTGCTAAAGCTGTTGCAGGCGAAGCACAGGTACCGTTCTTTTCATTGTCAGGTTCTGATTTTGTTGAAATGTTTGTAGGGGTAGGGGCATCACGTGTTCGTGACCTTTTTAAACAAGCAAAAGAAAAATCTCCAGCAATTATTTTTATTGATGAAATTGATGCTGTAGGACGTGCAAGAGGTAAAAGCAATATGTCTGGAGGTAATGACGAAAGAGAAAACACTTTAAATCAATTGCTAACAGAAATGGACGGTTTTGGTACCAATTCTAATGTAATTGTTTTGGCGGCAACTAATAGAGCAGATGTTTTGGATAAAGCATTAATGCGTGCAGGTCGTTTTGATAGACAAATATTTGTTGATTTACCGGATATTAGAGAAAGAGCCGAAATTTTTCAAGTTCATTTAGGTCCTATTAAAAAAGTTGAAGGGCTTGATTTAGACTTCTTAGCTAAACAAACTCCAGGTTTTTCAGGTGCAGATATCGCTAATGTTTGTAACGAAGCAGCTTTGATTGCGGCTAGAAACAACAAAACAGCAGTTGATAAACAAGATTTCTTAGATGCTGTGGATAGAATTATTGGTGGTCTTGAAAAGAAAAACAAAATTATTACGCCAGAAGAAAAACGTGCTATTGCTATTCACGAAGCTGGGCACGCTACAGTAAGCTGGATGTTAGAACACGCTGCTCCACTTATAAAAGTTACTATTGTACCACGCGGACAAAGTTTAGGGGCTGCTTGGTATCTTCCTGAGGAAAGACAAATTGTTAGGCCAGATCAAATGTTAGACGAAATGTGTGCTACTATGGGAGGTAGAGCTGCTGAGAAAGTGACTTTTGATAGGATTTCTACTGGAGCATTAAGTGATTTAGAAAAAGTAACTCGTCAAGCTCGTGCAATGGTTACGATTTACGGATTGAATGATAAAATTGGTAATGTTACTTATTATGATTCAACTGGACAAAATGAGTATAGTTTTTCGAAACCGTATTCTGATGAAACTGCCAAAATAATTGACACTGAAATTTCTCAATTGATCGAAGGGCAGTATCAAAGAGCAATTGAGATCTTGCAAGATAACAAAGATAAATTGAATCAGTTGGCTGATATTCTAATTGAGAAAGAGGTAATCTTCAAAGATGATTTAGAAGCTATTTTTGGAAAGAGAACTTTTGATAAGAACTTAGGTGAAGTAGTTTCGTAATTTAAAAAATTAACAAATATTTAAAATCTTAATTTAAAACCCTGTTTTGAATTAAGATTTTTTTATCTTTGAACGTTTTCAAGTCACACAAACGATTTTAACAAATTATGAATCTTTTTAAAAAATTATTTGGTTCTAATACTTCTTCATCTGATGAAGGAAAAGAGGATAATTCTACAAAGCCAAATGCTGAAATTAATTATCCTTTAGATGAACAATTTATTTATAATTTTAAAAAAAATGGCGGTAAGTTTTTGTACTGCGAAAATATAAACGAAGTAAAAGAACAATTTGAAAACATATTAGAAGAAAATGATTGGTTCGAGACTGAAGCACTGTGTTACGAACCACAATTGTTTTTTTTATTAGATGAAAACAAACTTACTTACGGGCAAAATTTGAACCCTAAATTTTTATTGTCTAGTTGTGAAAATTTGGTTGCTGAAGAAGGTTCTATTTTGTTTTCATCGAATCAAATCAAGCAAAAAAAACCAAACGATTTGCCTACTAATATTGTGATTTTGGCTAAGACAAGCCAAATTCTAGAAGGGAAGAGTGATGGTTTGAGTGCTATCCGAAGAAAATATTTGACAGAATACCCAACCAATATTACTACAATAAAATATTTTGAGAAAGCCAAAGAGGAAGATTTTACACAGTACGGAAGTTCTGCTAAGAATTTATATTTATTGCTTTTAGAAGATTTATAAAATGAATGAAACACTCAAGAGATCAATTTCAGGTGCTGTTTATATAATTCTACTACTGACTTCGATACTTTATTCTACCGAAACTTTTTTTATTTTATTTGGTGTTTTTTTGATAATTACAATTTATGAGTTTAGTAATTTAGTCAAAATCAATAATGTTTTTCCTATTGTTTCTGGGGTTTTAGTATATACTGCTGTAATCTTAGTTAGTCATTATAATAAACAAACAACTGATTTCTTTAATAAAACCTTTGACTCAGAAATTGATTTAAATATCAATGTACAGCAGTTGTTTCTTATCTTGTTGGCAGTGACAATTGTTGTGTCGGTTAAATGTATTTTGTTTTTGTTCTATGACACTATTCAGGAAATAAGTACTTCTTCAAAATATTTATATCTTTTAGGTTATGTAACCTTGCCTTTTATTTTTATTACTGAAATTTCATTTGGGATTAATGATTATAATCCTAAAATTATCGTTGGATTGTTTATATTAATCTGGACAAATGATACCTTTGCCTATTTGGTTGGAAAATCTATAGGGAAAAACAAATTGTTTGAAAGAATTTCACCTAAAAAGACTATTGAAGGATTTCTTGGAGGGGTATTTTTTGCAATTTTGGCAGGTTTTTTAATATCAAAATTCTATATACAGCCTAAACCTGAGTTTAGTGAAAAGTCAATAATTATTTGGGTTTCAATAGCTTTGATAGCTAGTATTATGGGGACGATTGGTGATTTAATAGAATCAAAGTTTAAACGTCTTGCTGGGGTAAAAGACAGTGGAGCCATAATGCCTGGTCACGGAGGTATATTAGATCGATTAGATAGTGTTATATTTGTAGCACCAATAATATTTTTATTTTATCAAATTTTAAATTATGTTTCATAAAGAAGGAACTCAAAGTATTTTATTAGGTACAGCTTTTACAGCTATCGTTTTTTTAGTAGCCGATAATTTAATTCATACTAATTGGATTAGAATGACTATTGAAATTGTAACTTTATTATTGTTGATTATTATTTTGCAATTTTTTAGAAATCCTAAAAGAACTGTAGAAATTAATCCAAACCATATTATCGCCCCAGTTGATGGTAAAGTTGTGGTTATTGAAGAGGTGTTTGAGAGTGAATATTTTAAAGATAAAAGAATTCAGGTTTCAATATTTATGTCTCCAATAAATGTTCATGTTACTCGATATGCTATTAGTGGTTTGGTGAAATTTAGTAAATATCATCCAGGTAAGTTCTTAGTTGCTTGGCATCCGAAAGCTAGTGAAGAAAATGAAAGAACAACTATTGTGGTAGAAAATGAAACTTTTGGTGCTATTTTGTATCGTCAAATTGCTGGTGCATTAGCAAAGAGAATCGTTAATTATGCAAAAGAAGGAATGCAAGTTGTACAAGGTACAGATGCTGGATTTATTAAATTTGGTTCGAGAGTAGATATATTTTTACCGTTAGGGACACCAGTTAATGTTGAATTAAATCAAAAAGCAATAGGGGGGAAAACGATAATTGCAATAAAATCTTAATGATTGAAAATGATTTAGATAAAAGATTTCAAGAAGCTGTTGAAATTGCTTCTTTAATGACACAAGCATCTTTGCCACAAGATGTTCAGTTGCGTCTTTATGCATTTTATAAGCAGGCAACATTCGATCGGACCAAGTTTGTAATCACTGATAATTCTGATTTAAGAAATGCATTTAAAACAAATGCTTGGATTCAAATAAGTCATCTGACTTCGGATGAGGCAAAACAAAACTATATCGAATTAATTCATTCCTTAATAAAGTAATGTTTGTATGAAAAAATATTCTTTTTTAGCGGTTAATTTAATCTCTATTTCGGTTTTAATTTCTTGCAATGAAAAAAAAATGACTGAAGTAGTCGAAATCCCATTACCAACAGTAGAGCAAAAAGTAAAAATAGGAGATCCTAATGATGTGAAAGCAAATGATGGTTCTTTTCAAATGGAAAAATTGCCTTTTCCGTACGATGCTTTAGCTCCAGAAATTTCTGCTTTGACAATGGAGTCTCATTATGGAAAGCATTATTTGTACTATACAAATTCTTTGAACAAAGCCGTTTTGGGTACCCAATATGAAAATATGACAATTGAAGAGGTTTTGAAAACTTTAGATATTGCTGATCCAGTGATTCGTAATAATGCGGGAGGTTATTATAATCATAGTTTGTATTTTAAAAATTTATCTCCAAATGCAGGAGGTGAACCAAAAGACACATTGGCTTCGAGTATCAATAAAGCTTTCGGATCTTTTTCAGATTTTAAAACTAAATTCAAAGAAACTGCATCAAAACAGTTCGGTTCAGGTTGGGTTTGGCTTGTGGTTGATAAAACGGGAGTTCTTCAATTAACAACGACAAAAGATCAAGACAATCCATTGATGACTTATGCACCAGTAGTGGGGTTTCATGGAACTCCAATTTTAGGAATGGATCTTTGGGAACATGCTTATTTTTTAGATCATCAATACAAAAGAAAAAATTATATAGATGCTTTTTTTAATATTGTAAACTGGGAAAAAGTTAACGAGAATTATAAAGAAACTTTTAGGAAATAGTTTTTTTAAGTTTTAAAACAAAAAAAAAGTTGTTCAAGAACATTTTCTAGAACAACTTTTTTTTAGGTTGACAATTGTTGTGTAGCTTACTTATGTGTTAGAATAGTATTAATGGTTTCTAATTCGGCTTGTGTAAAAGTTGTATTTTCTAAGGCTTTAATAGAATCTATTATTTGTTCAGGTTTACTTGAGCCTATTAGTACCGATGTGATTCTTTCATCTCTTAGAAGCCATGCCAAAGCCATTTGAGCTAGTTTTTGTCCTCTTTCTTTGGCTATGTTGTTTAAAGCGCTAATTTTTTCAATTTTGTCGGGAGTAATATGATCTGCTTTTAAAAATTGTCCGCTTGTGGCAACACGGGAATCTGAAGGTATTCCATTAAGGTATTTGTCGGTTAATAAGCCTTGTGCTAATGGCGAAAAAGGAATGCAACCTACTTGTTCTTTTTTTAGCAGATCTAATAATCCATCCTCAACCCATCTTTCAAACATTGAATATTTTGGTTGATGAATTAGACAAGGTGTTCCCATTTCTTTTAAAAGCGCAATAGCTTTTTCGGCCTCAGTAGGGCGATAATTGGAAATTCCTACATACAATGCTTTTCCTTGTTGTACGATTAAGTTTAAAGCCGCCATAGTTTCTTCTAGTGGAGTTTCGGGATCGGGTCTGTGGTGGTAAAAAATATCCACATACTCTAAGTTCATTCTTTTTAAACTTTGATCTAAACTGGAAACCAAATATTTCTTAGATCCCCAATCGCCATAAGGGCTATCCCACATTGTATAACCAGCTTTAGACGAAATTATCATCTCGTCTCTGTAATCTTTAAAATCTGATTTTAAAATTATACCAAAACATTTTTCTGCCGAACCAGGAGGCGGGCCGTAATTATTAGCTAAATCAAAATGGGTAATACCGTTGTCAAAAGCTGTTTTGATTAGATTTTTACTGTTTTCAAAATCACTATTGTCTCCAAAATTGTGCCAGAGGCCTAAAGAAAGTGCTGATAGTTTGAGTCCAGAATTTCCGCATCTGCGGTATTCCATATTATCGTATCGGTTTGTTGCGGGTTGATATGTCATTATGCTGTCAATGTTATTGTAATAGTTTACGAAGATATTTTATTGTTTTTAAAAGCGAAAGATTTATAGGTTTTGTTTTGAATTTAAACCAAAAAAAATCACTCTGATGAAGACACCTGAGTGATTTTTTTAAATTTGATTTATTTTTTTACAAATATTCTCCGTGTTGGGATATGTCTAAACCTAAAGCTTCTTTTTCTTCAGAAACTCTTAACGGTGTTATTTTGTTTACGATATAGAATAAAAAGTAAGACGTTACAAATGCAAAAATAGAAACTCCTACAAGAGCAATCATTTGATGTGTGAACAATGTTGTTTCGCCAAAAGCCAGTCCTTGATCTACAACAGCAGGGTTGATTTCTTTTGATGCAAAAACTCCTGTCAAAATCATTCCGACCATTCCTCCAACTCCATGACAAGCAAATACATCTAAAGCATCATCAATGTTGCTTTTGTGGAATTTGCTTACCATAATATTACTAATAACGCTACCGATGATTCCCATAGTGATAGCATGAGGCATGCTTACAAAACCAGCTGCTGGTGTAATGGTTACCAAACCTACAATTGCTCCAATACAAGCACCCATAGCGGATAGTTTGTGTCCCATAATCTTATCTAAAAATACCCAAGTCATAGAAGCTACTGCTGCAGCAACAGTTGTGGTTCCGAGTGCTTGTGTGGCAAGACCGTTGGCTCCCATTGCAGAACCTGCATTGAATCCAAACCATCCAAACCAAAGTAAACCTGTACCTAACAATACGTAAGTAATACGTGCAGGAGTTGGTTTAGGAGATTTTCTTTTTCCTAAAAAGATTGCTCCTGCTAATGCAGCCCAACCAGAACTCATGTGTACAACAGTTCCTCCAGCAAAATCTAGTACTCCATAATTAAATAATAATCCGTCAGGATGCCAAGTCATGTGTGCTAATGGAGCATAAACAATAAGTATGAATAAAACCATAAATAACAGATAAGCCCAAAAACGGATACGCTCTGCAAAAGCACCTGTTACAATCGCTGGTGTAATGATGGCAAATTTTGCCTGAAATAAAGCAAAAAGTAAAAAAGGTATTGTTGGGGCTAATTCCCACGCTGTACCAGTGCCAACACCTTGAAAAAAGAGATAAGGAATAGGATTTCCTATTATACCTCCGATTGAAGAACCAAATGACAATCCAAAAGCAATTAGAACCCAAAGAACTGTAACAATAATCATAGCCATATAACTTTGAAGCATGGTGCTAATTACATTTTTTTTACCAACCATTCCCCCGTAAAAAAAGCCTAAGCCTGGAGTCATTAGTAATACAAATGCCGATGCAACAATCATCCAAGCAGTGTCGCCAGTATCAAATTTTGAAATTTCGGAAGGATTTGTGGTGTGACCTGTTAAAAAGTAATTAGAGAAATAGGATAATACCAAAATGGTGATAAGTATCACGCTTAAAACTATTTTTCGCATTTTGTTTTGTTTATTTTTTTTTGCAAAAATATAAAATCATTTTAATCTCCTGCTTAGATTGGGTATTGTCTGTGAATTTTTATCGTTTTTTTATTTTGACCCTATAAAAAATAGGGTAGAGTGTGAAAAAATGATATAAAATTGATAATAATATAATCAGTTGCTTTTTTCGATACTGTATTTTGCCATTTATTTGTAGAAATTGTAATCTTATTCTTTTATTTACATTCTATTTGTTTCTAAAAGTATCATTTTAAATAAAATATATCATTATTGTTAAAAAATTATAATGATTGTTTTGTGAATTGGTTAAGCTGTTCAATCATTCTGTCTAAGTCTTCTAGTGTATGATGGGCACTAATCACAATTCGGCTTAATTTACCCGAAGCGGTTGGGTAGGGGAATGAAGTTGGAATTATATCATGCTCTAAAAGCAGTTGGAGTAGTTTTGCATTGTCAAAATAGATTACAGGGTAGTTTTTGTCAAATGTTAGTTCTTTATTGGGTAACAAATATTTGTTAACATGTGTTACATTATTTTTTAATAATTGTCTCTGGGAATGATAAGTGTTTTGTGCATTTACAAAAGTTTCTAAAAAGGAAGGATTCATTCCTGAGGCTCCAACGAAATTTTGTTGTTTCTTTATTTGATTTATAAAATCTGCATCACCAGCTATGACACCGCCTGTAAGACCTAGTGCTTTTCCAAGTGAGGCTATGGTAATTTTGTATGCAATATTTGTAAAATTATATTGATTTAGAATTCCGTATCCATTTTTTCCTAAAATTCCAATACTATGAGATTCATCAAGTAATAAAGTTATTTTTGTAGAATTTGGAATTTCATTCAAAATACTTAAATCAATTGGGGTGACCTGTAGAGAGGGTATAGCATCGGCTACAACACCTATTTTTTTCTGCTTTTTATCTAAGAGTAAAGGATTTAGTTTTCCTTCTAGAAGCAATGGTAAAGAAAGAGGATGTAGTAAGGCAGGATGAGTATTAGGAAAATGAAACAGTAAATCTGTACTGTTTTGTAACAGTTCTAATGCTAGTTTTCCAGCAAGCATACCAGAAGAAACCGTAATTGATGCTTCAGTTCCAATTTGATTGGCTAATAAATCTTCGGCAGTTTTGTAAATTTCTAATTGAATATTGGCTGAACGTGAACTTCCATAACTCGTTCCCCATTTTTGAATACTCTTTAGCAGAATAGATTGAAATTCTGGTAAAGTGGTAACCCCTAAATAATTGGTTCCTCCAAAATACAGATATTCTTTTCCGTCTTTACAAAAAACTCTATTAGGAATCTCGCTTAGCTGCATTAATTTAGTTTTTTAAAGTAGCTCCAATTCCATTGGAATCTGCATAATGAATAATTCCATCTGTAATGGTTACACCTGTGGCAATATCTTCGGATAACAACAAAGCACCATCCATATCTACATAATCCAATTCGGGTAATAAGTGAGCAATCGCAGAAATACCAACTGTAGATTCTGTCATACAGCCTACCATAGTTTTCATTCCAAGTTGTCTTGCTTCGGCAATCATTCTTCGGGCAGGAGTAAGTCCACCACATTTTACCAATTTGACATTTATTCCATGAAAATGATTATGACATTTGGCAACATCCTCCTCGATAATACAACTTTCATCAGCAACAATTGGCAAAACCGAATGTTTGAAAACTTCTTTGTGTGCCGCCCATTGATCTGCTTTTATTGGTTGTTCTAAGAATTCTACCCCCAATTTTTTCAAAACAATAGCATTGTTTATGGTTTCGGTAACAGTCCAGCCGCAATTGGCATCTATTCTAAAGCGAGCATCAGTATGCTTACGCAATTCGGTAACAATAGCAATATCGTCTTTGGTTCCGAGTTTGATTTTATAAATAGGCCAAGGCATTTCTTTAAGCTTCATGACCATTTTATCAATTTTATCAATCCCAATAGTGTAATCCGTTTTTGGATTGTGTAAAGGCGAGTTGCCCCAAAGTTCATATAGTTTCTTTCCTTTTTTCTTGGCATACAAATCATTATAAGCCATATCAAGCGCACATAGGGCAAACATATCATTTTTTAAGTATGCATATGCACTATTCCAAAATTCTTCTGGTGTTTCGTCATTATGAGATTCAATAAATGGAATAATAGCTTCCAGATTGGCTCTCATAGTGTCAACAGTAATATTGTAATACGGATTCGAAGTTGCCTCTCCAAAACCAGAATGCCCATCACTTTGTAGCTCAACAATCAAGGTAGGTTGTACATCGTGTGATTCCCTCGAAATCGTGAAAGTATGTTTTAATTGCAGTTTAAAAGTTCGGATGATTATTTTCATAAATTGTCAAGGAGAGGGTTAATATTGAATTGCTAATTAACTACCATTTCAAGTAGTTTTTAAATTTACAAAATGTGTTTACTCAAAATTTGATAGACTTCATTGATGTTATTGCCTCCTTTGCCAAATTGTTTAGAAATTGGAATATCTTCACCACTAAGCCAAATCTTCAATTCGGCATCCATATCTAGAATTCCAGCACTCTCTTTCGAAAACTTTTTAATTGAAGAATAAGGAATCGAAAGGTAATCTACCTTGCTGCCAACCAATTGTTTTTCAACCAAAATCAATCTCTTGTTAGTAAAAACAAACATATCTTTTATCATTTTAAATCCTCTTTCGATTACTTCTCCCTCAATCAACAAAGGTTCAAATTCCTTTCCAAGATTTTCATTCGTCACTTCCGATGCGTTGCCTAGAATGGCGTTAAATAGTCCCATGATATATTTTTTAAATTCGTATTCAAATGTAAAGAATTAACTGGCTTTCAAATCATATTTTGTCAAAATTCATTTGGGTGTAACCCCATCCCAATAAAAGGGCAAATTTACTATGTCGTTATACGCCCTTTTATCGGGATGCGGTCGGGCTATTCGCGTTACTTCGGTAACTTGCTGCTATCCCTTACACAACCCCACTATCACCTTAACGGAGTTTATTTAGCATTCAGTACTAACGAATTTTAAATTTTTGCAAAAAAATAGTATTACATTTGAAAGTAATCATGTGTTTGTGAACTAATAAAAATTAAGATAGAGTAAATGGAAAATAGAAAAATAAAATGGGGAATAGTAGGTTTGGGAAATATAGCACAACAATTTGCTAATGAATTAATGCTTACCAATACAGCCGAAATTTGTGCCGTAGCTTCCAGAAGTTTAAGCAAAGCACAGGAATTCGCTAATCAATTTCAATGCCCAAATGCTTACGGTTCGTATGATGAAATTTTTCTAGATCCCAATGTCGAAATTTTATACATTGCAACACCCCATGATTCTCATGCCGAACTCAGTATAAAAGCCATGCAAAACGGTAAGAACGTTTTATGCGAAAAACCATTAGCCTTGCATTATACCGATGTTGAGCAAATGATTACCACTGCCAAAAAGCACAATGTGTTTTTTATGGAAGCCTTTTGGACACGTTTTAATCCGTCGGTTAGAGAAGCGTTGGAGCATGTACAAAACGGAAAAATAGGAGCAATACAATATATCAACGCTGATTTTGCCATTAAATTCGAAAATCCAGATAATACCCGAATGACCGATATAAAACTAGGTGGAGGTGCCTTGATGGATATTGGTGTTTATCCGTTGTTTTTGGCCTATTTGTTTTTGGGTAAACCCAAAGAAATTATCGCAAAATCTAATTTTTATGCAACAGGAGCCGATACGCAAACCTCTGTAATATTGCATTATGATAATGCTCAAGCCGTATTACATTCTAGTTTTTTATACACTTCGAATATGGATGCTACGATTTGTGGTTCAAAAGGAAGAATTGTTCTGCAACCCTCTCCACTTTGGTTTATGACCGAATCCTATAGCTTGATTCAAGGCGAAGATAAAACACTGTTTGAGAAACCAACATTAGGAAAAGGCTACACGTATGAAATAATGGAATGTTGCGATTGTTTATTGAATAATAAGAAAGAAAGTGAACTTTGGTCGCATCAAAATAGTTTAGATTTAGCATCAATCATTGAAGCAATAAAAAACCAAATTGGTTTGATTTATCTTTAATAAGTAAGAATTTAATTAATTTTATTTTGAGTACTGTAAAATAGTTTTTACATTTAGAAAAACTATTTATATGCTAATCAAAGTTTACGGAAGTGCCGTTTTTGGTGTAGAAGCCACGACAATTACAATTGAAGTTAATATTGACAAAGGAATAGGGTATCATTTGGTCGGATTACCCGATAATGCAATCAAAGAAAGTAGTTATAGGATTGCTGCGGCACTCAAAAATAATGGCTACGAATTGCCTGGTAAAAAAATCATTATCAATATGGCACCTGCAGATTTGCGTAAAGAAGGTTCTGCTTATGATTTGACTTTAGCAATCGGGATATTAGTTGCTTCCTCACAAATAAAAACCGAAATCTACGAACAATATATCATAATGGGTGAGTTGTCTCTAGATGGGAGTTTACAGCCCATTCGAGGCGCTTTGCCAATCGCTATAAAAGCCAAAGAAGAAGGTTTTAAAGGTTTCTTTTTGCCATTAGAAAACGCAAATGAGGCTGCCATTGTTTCTGGACTTGATGTTTATGGTGTTTCGAATGTAAAGGAAGTGATTGACTTTCTGGAAGGTAAAGGAACTTTGGCTCCGACAATTGTAGATACTAGAGCTGAGTTTTATAAAACATTAGATTTTCCCGAATTTGATTTTAGTGATGTTCGGGGTCAGGAAAGCATCAAACGTTGTATGGAAATAGCTGCTGCTGGTGGTCATAACATCATTTTGATTGGTCCTCCAGGTGCAGGAAAAACAATGTTAGCCAAAAGATTACCAAGTATTTTGCCACCAATGACTTTGCGAGAAGCTCTAGAGACAACCAAAATTCACAGCGTAGCAGGAAAGTTAAAAGAAGTTGGATTAATGAATCAAAGACCTTTTCGTAGTCCTCATCATACAATTTCTAATGTAGCTTTGGTAGGAGGAGGGAGTTACCCTCAACCAGGTGAAATTTCAATGGCTCACAATGGAGTACTATTTTTGGATGAATTACCTGAATTTAAAAGAGATGTACTCGAAGTAATGCGTCAACCATTAGAAGATCGGGAGGTGACAATTTCCAGAGCCAAATTTACCGTCACGTATCCTTCATCTTTTATGTTAGTAGCGAGTATGAACCCAAGTCCAAGTGGTTTTTTTAATGATCCAGATGCGCCTCAAACTTCATCTCCCCACGAAATGCAACGGTATATGAGCAAAATTTCAGGGCCTTTGCTGGATCGAATTGATATTCATATCGAAGTGACACCTGTACCGTTTGAGAAATTATCCGATGATCGTAAAGCCGAAAGTAGTGTTGATATTCGTAAACGGGTAACATTGGCACGTGAAATTCAATCCAAACGATTTGAAGAAATGGAACACGTGCATTATAACGCACAAATGAATACTAAGCATATTCGAGAATATTGCGCCCTTGACGAGGAATCTAAGCAATTATTAAAAACGGCAATGGAAAGACTTAATCTCTCGGCTCGTGCTTATGATCGAATTTTGAAAGTCGCTCGAACCATAGCCGATTTAGATTCGGCTCCTCAGGTTGTTTCAAGTCATATTGCCGAAGCCATTCAGTACAGAAGTTTAGATAGAGAAGGTTGGCTGGGGTAAATTTATTTAACAATCCACAGCAATACATTTTTGTTAGATTTGATTAGTATTTCATCTAGGGTATGCATAGTCGAATTTGAGACAGCAGGACATCCCCAGCCTTCTGGCGTGCCAATAGGATAGGTTTCTTCGTCAGCAACTTCTTCCCAGGAATGGAGTACGATTTGCCGTTGTAGTGCATTAAAGTTGGTTTTGTCTTTTCCGTGTAAAAGATAATTGACATGAATACCCCAATTGCTGTAACCTCTTTTCCCAATTATATATTTTCCTACTGAAGAAGCATGAGAACCGTCTATATTGCTGGTTTTGGCATTTTCCTTTGATAAATCACTTCCCCAAGGATTGTCTGCACAACCATGACTCACTAAAAAGGAATTAATAATGGTATCTTTTTTAAAATCCCAAATATAAAATCTCTTTAGTCCAGAATGTCTTTTTAAATCAATCAGAAAATAGTATTCTGTGTTTAATTTTTTTGTAAAACAATACTCGGATGCAATTTTTGATGTTTCTTTTAAAAAAGGAAATCTTGATTCGGTTGTCTCTCTTTTAATTTCCTTTTGAACAGTTTTTTTTGAATTCTTTTTTGTGTCACGATTGCAAGCTGTGATGATTAGAATAGTAAAAAGAAAGATGAATTTTAGGCTTTTCATAAATAATTTAATCATCAATTCCTTTTATGGCCAGAATATGGTCGTAGTATTTTTCTATTCTTGCTATTCGGGTTTTGGATTGTTTGGCTTGGTTGAAAAAGTGCAAATATCCTTTTTGTCTTCCAGGAGTGAGAGAATAAAAGGCTTTGCTTAATGTTATATTTTCGTCTAATGCTTTTTGAAATTCTTCGGGAACCAGATAATCGTTGACTTTTTTCATTTCAACTTTTTTTCCTGATTTTTCAATTTCAATTGCTTTATTGATATATTCTTTAATAATCGCTTTTAAGTCGATAATTTGTTCAATTTTGGTAAAACGAATTTGTCTAGCCGATTGTACATTTTCGGTTTGCTGAATCAAGATGTTTTCAGGATCATTGAGTAAGGCACCTTTATGAAACAACAAGGCACAGTATTCTTTGAAACCGTGAATAAGTACAATATTTTTTCCATTGTATGTATAGCAGGGATGCATCCATTTGTATTCTTCTTTTAGAAATTCATTTTTACTAATGATTTCTCTAAGCAGGTTAAATTCGTCCTGCCATTTTTGTTTTTTTTCGAAGAAAGATTGTACTTGAGAGTTCATCAGTTGATTTAAATTTTAATTCATTTCCGAAAAAGTATTTCCTTGTCTAATATCGCCACTCTCAAAACCACGATTAAACCAATACATTCTTTGTTCAGAAGTTCCATGAGTAAAGGAATCAGGTACAACTTGACCTTGCATTTTTTTCTGAATGGCATCATCACCAACTGCATTTGCAGCACTCAAGGCCTCTTCGATGTCACCAGGTTCTAGCATTTGGTTTTGTTTTTCGTTGTAGTGTGTCCAAAGACCGGCATAAAAATCGGCTTGTAACTCTAAGGAGACTGAAAGTTTGTTGCCTTCGACTTCGCTTCTGCTTTGTTGTAATTGATGTACTTTGGTCGAAGTTCCTAATAAGGTTTGGATATGGTGGCCAAACTCGTGAGCCATTACATAGGCTATTGCAAAATCTCCTCCTTCGGCTCCAAATTTGGTTCTAAGTTCATCAAAAAAGGTCATATCCATATAAATTGTTCTATCACCTGGACAATAAAAGGGGCCTGAAGCAGAACTTGCCCCGCCACAAGCTGTTTGAACTTGACCACTAAAAAGAACAAGTTTTGGTGCTTCAAAAGTTAGATTGTTTTCCTGGAATATTTTTGTCCAAACATCTTCGTTATCGGCTAACAGTGTTTTTACAAATTCGCCTTCTTTTACTTCCTCTGGAGTTAATGCTCTTGATTCTGTTTGAGTAGTTTGTTGATTATCGAATTGCTCTAATACAGGTGTAATCATTTGAGCATTTTCTCCACCAAACGTATTTAATAGTAAAATAATAATTCCAATTATTCCGCCTCCAATAATGGTTTTGCCTCCACCAGACATCCCTCTTCGGTCATCTACATTATCGCTTTGTCTTCTTCCAATCCATTTCATAGTTTTAAATATTATAGGTTGTTAATATTGATAGGTGTTGGTTATAAATGAAATATTTATGAAATAATATTTTTGGGTTTTAACCATTTTATCAAAATATCTTCAAGCGTTTTCTTTACAATGGGTTTTGGGACATAATCATTCATACCCACTTCTAAACATTTTTCACGTTCTCCCATTATGGTTCCAGCAGTAAGAGCAATTATAATGGTTTCTTCTAACTGTTTTATGTTTCTAATTTGTTTGGTAGCTTCGTATCCATTAACTAGCGGCATTTGGATATCCATAAAAATAATATCAGGATTGATTTGCTCTACTTGTTCCAAAGCTTTTTCACCATCAATTGCTTCAAATAGTATAGACTTTGGAATAATTTGTTTAACCAATGTTTTGGTCAAAAGCATATTGATTTTGTTATCCTCTACTATTAATATTTTGGGTTCCTCTTTCTCAAATTCTAATATACGATTTTCTTGAATTATTTGTAGATTTTCTACTAATTTATCGTATTTAGTTTTATTGCTGTTTTTTAATTTAAGATCAAAGTAAAAAGTACTTCCAATATTAAATTGACTTTCAATTTGCAATTTGCTATTCATAAGACTTAACAGCTGATTCGAGATTGTAAGTCCTAATCCAGTACCGCCAAATTTTTTGGTGGTCGAACTGTCTTCTTGTGAAAAAGCTTGGAATATAATTTTTTGATTACTTTTTCGGATTCCAATTCCTGTATCTTTTACCGAAAATCTCAAGCTTTTTTTGTTTTTAAATTCTTCTAAAACAGAAATTGTAAGTTCGATTTTACCTACATGAGTAAACTTGATTGCATTTGTCAATAAATTGATAAGAACTTGTTTGAGACGGATATAATCTACCCAAATATATTTGGGAACGTCTTGATCAATAATGTAGTTTATTTCTAAGTTTTTGGAATGAGCTTGATAATTTACTAGCTCTTTTATTTGCTGAATAATTTCAGTTATAGAATGTTTTTCGATATTGAGTTCTAATTTGCCAGATTCAATTTTTGAAAAATCGAGAATATCATTTACAACTTCTAATAATATATTAGCCGATTGATTAATGGTATTCATATATTGCTTTTGGGTTGTTTCAAGCTGTGAATTCATTAATAAATCTGTATAACCAATAATTCCATTCAAAGGAGTTCTGATTTCATGGCTCATATTGGCAAGAAATTCTGATTTTGCACGGTTTGCAGCTTCGGCAAATTCTTTTTCCTTGACAATAGATTCATTCTTTTTCTTTTCGGTAATGTCAATTAAGATACCTTCCATGAAGGCAATTTTACCGTTTTTCATTATAGAATCTCCAAATTCTTCGACCCAAATTATTGCACCATTTTTATGGATCATTCTATAAACAACGTGTAATGGTTTTTTCTTTTGTAATGCAATTTTGTTTTTTAGTAAAACATATTCTAAATCTTCTGGATAGATTAAGTCGATTAGGAATATTTTGTGGTCTAAGAAGTCTAATTTTTGATATCCAGTTAGTTTTTCAATTTCATCATTAAGATAAATTTTGGAGTATTTTTCATCATAATTAGATAGATAAACTGTTCCTGGAATATTATTCGCTAATAAACGGAATCGTTCTTCGCTTTCTTCAATAATCGATTCATTTATGTTGCGTTCAATTGAAGTAGAAATATTTTTCACTAATAATTGTAAAATTGAAATCTCGTCTGGATTCCAAATTCGCTCCGAGGTTGAGTTGTCAAATGCAAAAAAACCATCAAATTTATTTTTTATAAAAACAGGGAGAAATAATAAGGATTCTGGATTTAGTTTACTTAACCCTAATTTTACGGTTTCGTTTTGAATGTTTTTTATGATGGTTTCTAAGAAATGTAGCGGAGTAAGGTTTTCTAATTTATTTTCAAATTCAGCAAAGCTAATATTTTGCAAAATGGGATAAACCTCAGTAAAATCTTGTAATTTATTAGACCACATACATTTTTGGCTAAAAAAGTTACTGTCAGGGTCTCTCTTAAAGAAAGAAATATGCTCGGAGTTGGTTACTTTTCCTAACTCATTAATTATTCCTCTAATTAGTTTTTCTGTACTTTTTTCTATTAAAAATTGGTTCGTATTTTTATTAATAGCTAATAGTAGTTCGCTTTTGTAAGCTAATTTGCGTTCTATTTCTAAACGCATTTGTGAGGTTAATGCAATTACAATTAAATCGGAGATAGATTTTGCAAAATTGATGTCTTCATTGTCCCAATTTTTAATTTTATGGATTGATTCAAAAGTGAGAAGGCCTTCCAATTCACCATCAATAAATATGGGAGTATCTAGTGTAGAAAATATATTATGGGTGTAAATATAATTATCGTTGGTTTTGTTGTTTGTAGAATGAG
The DNA here is from genome assembly GCF_040045115.1 of Flavobacterium adhaerens. Taxonomy (NCBI): domain Bacteria; kingdom Pseudomonadati; phylum Bacteroidota; class Flavobacteriia; order Flavobacteriales; family Flavobacteriaceae; genus Flavobacterium; species Flavobacterium adhaerens. Next base: position 95,969 of record NZ_JBDLZX010000001.1, read on the forward strand.
ATCGAATATCTGATAGAACAACTTGAAGCTTGTTTTCTATTCTGTCAAAGTAGCTTGAATTTTCATTTTTGTAAAATATTATTTCATTATTCAACAAATTGGTTTTGTCTTGGTATAGTTTTTTGCAAATAATTTTATCAGTATCATATTTCCAATAACCAGCTCTGTCAACACCAAGTGTTACCGATGTGATTTGTAAAATTGTAGTGATGGTTTGGTCAAAATCATCATTGTTAGAATGGTTTAAAACCGCAATATCTTTTAGGGTTTTACTGTATTTTTCGATTTTGTTTTGTCTAAAGGTATTTTCATTTTCAATATCTTTAAGATGTGTAATATCACGGGCAATTCCAGAATAACCTTCGATTTCGCCAAAACTATTTCTTCGTACAAAAACGTTTTGAGAAACCCACATTTCTTCTCCATTTTTTTTGATTATTGGAAACTCAAGCGTGGTAAAGTTTTCTTCAATATCAAGAATGTTTTGATAAAAACTGATGGTATTGGTTATATAATCGGCTCTGATTAATGTAGAAAAATCTTTGTTAAGTAGTTCTTCTTTTGAATATCCTAGAGATTTTATGGCATAATCATTTACAAATGTAAACTGCCCGCTTGAATCGGCTTCAAAAATGATATCGACTGCGGTTTGAATTAAGGTTTCATATTGTTTTCGAATATTTATCTCATTGGTAATGTCTTGGCCAATTCCAATTATTGAGTTCTCAGAAAACTTTTTATCTATCCATTGTATGAATTTATATTCGCCGTTTTTGCATTTTAATTTCCGAATATATAAACGATTGTCGATAAAGTTGTCATGATAGCTTATCCCAATGAATTCTGGATCTTCTGTAAGCTCCCAAAATCCATATCCCATTACTTCATCGGGAGTATATCCTAAAATGGAGCTTATTGTTTCACTACAAAAAATAACTTCTCCATGTTTATTGGTAGCGATTGTGAGCGAATTTCCTTTGTTGACAATCTCATTTGCAAAATGGATTTTTTCTTTAATCTTATGAATTGTGATATGGCGGATGTGGTTTATTATAAATACTAAAACAGAAAAGTTGATTAAAATTAATGCTTTGGCAATAGGAACTAATTCTAATAACAATATTGAAACTAAAAAGATGAAAACACATCCACAGAAAATCCAATATTTTTTTATTGGCTTTATGATGATGTAAGAAAAGAATAATGCTAAAAGAAAGGAAATAGGAGGGATAGCATCATGCGTTAGAAAAATGATGTTATACGCAGTTATACTTACATAAATACAAAATAGAAATATAAATATAGATTGAATTCTGTTGTAAAAATATTTCGATTTTTCGCTAATTAAGAACGATAAAAGCAGAATAAATCCAATGGTGAAGTTGTAAAATAAAAAACTTTTGGGTCTAACATTGAATAACTCATAAATAATTTCAATTAACGGAAGCGATAGCCCTATGTACAATAAATACAGTTGGTATTCTCTTTTGTCTAATTCGTTTGTTGGCAGATTATCAATGCTATTTAGAATTGTTTTTATTTTTTTATTCAATAGAAATATTGCAAGTAGCAATACAAATAACAATAGTATTAGTAAGCTTTTTTTAGGGATTCCGACATTGAGTAAATTCTTCGAAAAAAATAAAGGCAAATCAATATAAACTGAACTTATAAAAGAAAAGTCTAAGTTGAAAAGCGATATAATTTTATAATACAATTGCATAGTTAAAGGGGGACTACATAAATGTAATGTTATTGAAATTTATTAAGGTATTGTTTCTTGTAATTCATTTTCTAATGAACTATCTATTCCGATAATAGCACTATAAATGGCATAATTCATTGAATACACAAACGGAATTGTAAAGACTACACCAATGCAACAACCAATAAATCCAACCAATGCACCAATTATAGAAACCACAACTAAGCCTAACAATACAATTGGTTGTTTTAGTACAATTAGAATACTGTGTTTTATGGTGTCTATTGCTGATAAACGGCCAAAAATTATTAGTGGGGTTGTTAATATGGTTATAAATGAAATAAAATATGATAAAAATGTACCCGATAAATCAAGTTTTGCAAAGGTCATTAGGATACCTATGGTAAGGTTAAAGGTAGAAATTAAGAACGTTGAAACGACAATTTCTTTTAAATAAGGGGATTTGTAGTATGAAAATAAATTAGAAATTTTAAATTCTTGATCTCTATCGCCATGATGAGCCATTTTTAAGAATGCTGTAAAAAAAGGACTAAATATACATGATGTTAGTATAGATACACCACCTAGTAACATTAGTTCTGATTCGGATAAGTTTTCAAATTTCAATTTTTCTGATGATAATGCAGTATTCATTTCTGTTAATCCAAAAAAAGGAATTAACGTGCTGGTAGTAAGTATGACAAGTAGAATAAAAAAGATGATTAGAACTAATCCAGCATACAATGCAATTTTTTTATAATTTTCAAATGCGTGATCAAACACATTTCCAAAATCTATTTGGTAGCCGTTTTTTTCAATGTTCTTTACTTTTTCTAAAGTTTGATTCATAAAGTTGTTTGGTTAAAAAGTTTGCTGTTACTGATGATTTAGTTCTGGTTTTCTAAATGTTTTTTGTTGTGAATATTTCAAAACCATCTTTCACGATATCGATATACAAAACTACATTTTTTTTTAACTTACAAAAGATTAAACTTGAAACTATAGTGATTGATAGTGATTCTATTTATTGATTTTGAGTTGTTTAATTTTGGGATGGGAAAAATTGTTTCGATTCTAATAGATTTTTTTTGCGAAATTCTCTCTTTCTGAAATAATTAATGACTGATAAACAATGCATTTGATGTTTCAACTGTTGATTTTTTCTTTATAAAAATATTAAAAGTTTTGTTAAACATTAAGAATTATTCAGAGAGTTCAAGATATTGGAGGTGTTATTTTACACAAGAGAAAACTAATTTTTATATCGATTATTTGTGTTAAAGATTCAAATGTTTTCTTTTGATATTCTTAAAAGTGATTACAACCATTTAAGAAAACTTTTTAAATTTTGTATTTTGTCTTTGTAAGGTGCATATCGAAAAGGTAAATCTAGCCAATTTGCTTTTTTTACAATAGCTTTATGATGCGAGAATGTATCAAAGCTAAATGAGCCGTGATAAGCCCCAATTCCGCTGTGTCCAACACCTCCAAAAGGGAGGTTTTTGTTGGTAAAATGAGCGATTGTATCGTTTATACAACCGCCCCCAAAAGAGTGATTTGTAATCATTCTTTTGGCAAATTTTTTATCATCAGTAAAAACATATAAAGCTAATGGTTTTTCATATGTTGAGATTATTCTAGTAATTTCATTTTCTTCTTTATATGTTATTATAGGAAGTAATGGCCCGAAAATTTCGTCCTGCATTATCTCGCTTTTGAGATTGTTTTCGTCAATCAAAGTTGGTGAAATGTAATAATCTTCAGCATCAGTATCTCCTCCAAATATTACTTTATCGGATTCGATCATACTAACTAAACGGTGCCAATTTTTTTCATTTATTATTCTCGCAAAATCAGGAGAGTCTTTTGGTTTTTTTCCGTAAGCTTTTGTGATTTCTTTTTTTAGAAAATCAACAAAATGACTTTTCATTTCTTCTTGGATCAAAATATAATCTGGAGCAATACAGGTTTGTCCGGCATTGAGGAATTTTCCCCAAACGATTCTTTTAGCTGCTAGTTTTAAATCGGCAGTTTCATCTATAATACAAGGGTTTTTTCCGCCCAATTCGAGAGTTACAGGAGTGAGATTTTTAGCAGCTGCTTTTGCTACAATTTTGCCAACGGCTACACTTCCCGTAAAAAAGATATAATCCCAACGTTGAGCTAATAAATTTTGAGAAATTTGAGCATCGCCTTCAACAACTTTTACATGTTGTTGTTGAAATGTTTTTTCTATTATTTCACGGATAATTGATGATGTTTTAGGTGTAAGTTCCGAGGGTTTCAGTGTTACTTGGTTTCCTGCAGCAACAGCAGCAATGAGGGGACACATGGCTAGTTGAAAAGGATAGTTCCAAGGAGCTATAATCAATACTTTGCCGTATGGTTCTTTTATAATAAAATCAGTCGAAGGGAAATTGAGAATTGAGGGAGTAACATTTTTAATTTTGGCCCATTTCTCTATGTTTTTGATGGTGTCTTTTAATTCCGAAATTGTAAAATTTGTCTCGGTAACAAATGCCTCAAAAGTTGGTTTTTTAAAATCTTCATACAATGCTTGAATAATCTCGTTTTCATATTTGACTATTGAGGTCATTAATTTTATTAAAGCTTCTTTTCGGGTACTAATATTTAATTTGTAACTCATAGCAAAAAAGATTTAAATCCTTATGCAAGTTAAATTTAAATATTAAAATAAAATACTTTTCGGACAATAAATTAAATGGCTTTCCAGATAACATCATCTGGAACTGGAGCAACTATTGTTAAGTTTTCTTTAGAAACAGGATGAGTAAATAGTAGTTTTCTGGCATGAAGATGAATTCCCCCGTCTGGATTACTCCTGTCAAATCCGTATTTCAAATCTCCTTTGATTGGTGATCCAATAGCTGCTAGTTGGGCGCGTATTTGATGGTGTCTTCCTGTGTGAAGTTGTATTTCTAGAGCGCAATAATTATTGAGTTCTTTGATGATTTTATAGTCTAAACTAGCTATTTTACTATCGGGAACCTCTTTAAGATGTGCTTTGGATGTATTATTCTTTTCGTTCCTTTTGATGTAATGTACAAGTTTGTCTTCGGTTTTTGCAGGCTTGTTTTTAACTACTGCCCAATAGGTTTTTTGAGTTTCTCGATTGCTAAATAATTCATTCATGCGAGACAAAGCTTTGCTGGTACGAGCAAAAACTACTATACCAGTTGTAGGTCTATCCAGTCTATGAACTACTCCAAGAAACACATCGCCAGGCTTGTTGTATTTATCTTTAATGTATTCTTTTACAACATCACTTAAAGGTTTGTCGCCCGTTTTGTCCCCTTGTACAATATCACCTACACGTTTATTGATTACAATTAGGTGATTGTCTTCGTGTAAAATTTGGAGATTGTTTTTGTTGGAGATTGTTTTCATATTGTGATTGAAACATTAAAAGATTTAAAGATTGAAAAATCGACAATCTTTAAATCTTTTATCTTTATTTAATTTACAACTAATACTGCTCTTTTTCGTTAGGGAAGTCGAGTGTTTTAACATCGTTAACATACTGGCTAATTGCTGTGGTCATACCTTCGTACAAATTCATGTAGCGTCTCAAGAAACGAGGACTAAATTCATTGTTCATTCCCAACATATCGTGAATGACTAATACTTGGCCATCTACACCACCACCAGCTCCAATTCCTATTACTGGAATCGAAATGCTTTTGGCTACTTTTTCGGCTAATTCGGCAGGAATTTTTTCGAGTACCAATGCAAAACAACCCAATTGTTCTAATAATTTAGCATCTTCAATTAATTTTTCAGCTTCTTGTTCTTCTTTGGCACGAACAGTGTATGTTCCAAATTTATAAATAGACTGAGGAGTTAATCCTAAATGTCCCATTACTGGAATACCAGCATTCAATATTTTTTTGATTGAATCTTTGATTTCTTTTCCGCCTTCTAGTTTTACAGCATGTGCGCCACTTTCTTTCATAATTCTGATAGAAGAACGCAAAGCTTCTTTTGAGTCCGATTGGTAACTTCCAAATGGCAAATCAACAACAATCAATGCTCTTTCTACCGCTCTAACTACTGAAGAAGCATGATATATCATTTGATCTAAGGTGATAGGAAGAGTAGTTTCATGTCCTGCCATTACGTTTGATGCCGAATCGCCTACCAAAATTACATCGACTCCTGCGGTATCCACAATTTTAGCCATTGTAAAGTCATAAGCTGTAAGCATAGAAATTTTTTCACCATTTGATTTCATGTCAATCAAGGACTTGGTGGTAACTTTTTTATAATCTTTTTTTATTGCAGACATCTGATTGTTATTTTAATTCCGAAACGCGGTGTTTTTTTTTTTTTTTTTGAGAGTGTAAATGTAATAAAAAAGTGTTGTTTTTAAAGGAGATACAGTTTCTAATTTAGGATGTGATTTTGTTGAATTCCTAAAAAACTTACATTAAGTTAATATTTGTTTAAAATATTTAATGTTTTAACAATTTTTACTTAAAACTTGAGCAACATGGGTGGATTTATATTTGTCTTTATAATTAAAAAAAAGTATAAATTTTAAAATGAAAAAAAAACTCCCAAATCTTTTTTGTGTTGCTTTGTTAGGATTGGCAACATTTTCATGCAGTGATGATCAAGAAACTGCAACCTACATAACAGATGAAAATCATGTAGAATTGGTTGGTGAAGATAATATGCGCGATCTAGGTGGTTTTGTAGGAGCTGATAATAAAAGAGTTTTGTATCGTAAACTATTTCGTTCAGGCGAAATTTCTGCACTAACAACTGCTGATTTAGAGCATTTGGCTACTAAAAATATTTATCAGATTATCGATTTAAGAACAGCTTCTGAGCGTTCAGAAAAAACAGATGTAGCAATCAAAAAAACGCTTCATTATGATCTGTCTTTGATGGATGAAAGCAGTTCTTCAAGCAACGGTGCTACAAATGCATCCGACGTTATGGGATTGATTATTTCTGGAGAAATGAAAGCCGAAGATGTAATGATGCCCGTTTATGCAATAGATGATTTTAAAATTGCACAATGGACAAAAATATTTGACTTATTAGAATCGGGACAAACGACACTTTGGCATTGCACAGCAGGAAAAGATAGAGCTGGTATGACCACAGCTTTAGTACTTTTTTCATTAGGTGTGGATAAAGATATAATTATTGAAGATTTTATGAAATCTAATACTTATTTGGCAACAAGCAATGAACAAACGATTAATTATATCAATTCGAAATATGGAGCTGGAGTAGGAGAGAAATTGATTCCGTTATTGGGTGTGAAAGAAGAGTACATTACTACTTTTATAAATGATATCGAAAGTAAATACGGAACTATTGACGATTTCCTTACTCAAACTCTTAGAGTAAATACTGATAAAATGAGAAATAATTTTCTTGAAAAATAATTGGTTTAATTGATTTTATTACTAATTTCTAGCAAAAGTCTAGTGTAAAAGCTAGACTTTTCTTGTCTTGATAAAACTTTTAGCTAGCAATCTGCCATGTTTACCGCAACAGCTAAACCACCCTCTGAGGTTTCCTTGTATTTTGAGTTCATGTCTTTGGCAGTTTGCCACATAGTGTCGATTACTTTGTTTAAAGAAACTTTTGCATTTTTAGCGTCAGAAGCCAATGCTAATTCGGCTGCATTTATAGCCTTTATAGCTCCCATTGTATTTCTTTCGATACAAGGAATTTGAACCAGTCCGCCTATAGGATCACAAGTAAGTCCTAAATGATGCTCCATTGCTATTTCGGCGGCCATTACCACCTGTGCTGGTGTGCCACCCATTACTTCACATAGTGCGGCTGCAGCCATCGAAGAGGAAACCCCAATTTCAGCCTGACAACCTCCCATTGCTGCCGAAATGGTAGAACCTTGTTTGAATAAACTGCCTATTTCTCCAGCAACCATAAGGAATTGTCTAATTTCGTTTTCACCAGCTTGATGATTTTCGATGACTAAATAATACATTAAAACAGCAGGTATAACTCCAGCACTACCATTTGTAGGAGCAGTAACAACTCTTCCTAATGCGGCATTTACCTCGTTTACCGCCAAGGCAAAACAGCTTACCCATTTTAAAATTTGACGAAATTTAACTTCGGTTTTTCTTATTTCTTCTAACCATTCCTGAGGATTGGCGTAATTGGATAAGCCAATTAGATTTTGATGTAAATCAAATGCGCGACGGCGTACATTTAATCCTCCTGGTAAAACCCCTTCAGAGTGACAGCCGATATACATGCATTCTAACATGGTTTCCCAAATACGCATTAATTCTCGATATATTTCTGCTTCAGAGCGCATTGATTTTTCATTTTCATAAACGATCTCGGAAATTTTTTTGTTTTCCAAAGTTGCAAAACGTAATAAATCATCAGCATTATCAATCATAAAAGGAAAGGCACATTTGATTGATTCTTTTATGTGTGCATTGGTTCTTTCTTCGGTAACAACAAAGCCTCCACCAATGGAGTAATAGGTATTGCTGTACAGTTTATTAGTAGCGAAATAAGCTGTAAAAGTCATTCCATTGGAATGAAAAGGAAGAAAGTTTTTGTTGAAAACAATGTCTTGATTGGGATCAAAAGGAATAAGAATTTGGTTGTCTAGATGAATTTCATTTTTGCTTTTTATTGATTTGATGATGCTGTCAATATTTTCAATTGGGATGTATTCTGGATCTTGACCACTTAGTCCAAGCATGATAGCTAAATCAGTTGCATGCCCTTTGCCAGTTAATGAAAGAGAGCCGTACAAATCAATTTTTATTCTAGTAACAGAGGTAATGTCGAATTCACTTTTTAATTCATTTACAAATCGTTCAGCGGCTCGCCATGGACCAAAAGTGTGAGAACTAGATGGACCAACGCCAATTTTTAACATATCAAAAACTGAGATACATTCTTCCATGAGATTATTGTTTATAGTCAAACAAATATAATTATTAAAATTTGTAATATGTGTGGTTTTTGTTTTGAATAATGATAATTTTCTAATAGAATCTATAAAAGTATTTGATAGTTTGTGATATTGATAGCTGTTTTGGTTTTTTAGTATTTAAATTAATGCGTGAAATTTTTACAAATATTGTCTGATGAATTAGTTTTAAATCCTTTTTTAAGTAGCAAAACAATCATTTTGATTACTTATAAATTGAAAGACTAAAATTGTTTAAAATTTTTTTTATTTAAATTAGAAAGGAAGTTTAAAAAATATAAAATAAATGAGTTCTATTTTTATTGATTTTATTGGTCTGAAACGATTTAAAACTTATATTTGTCGCAACATTCAAAAATTCCGGAAAACATGTTTGAATTTCAACAGTATTTAGGCTTTTTACTTTTCTTAACCATCCTTACTATGGGATTTTGGTTAATGTTTTTCTTAGTAGGTTTCGTGTCTTACTGGGTAGGAGGTGCATCTTGGGAAGCATATAAAGAAAAGAGAGCAAAACAAAAAGAAGAAGAAGCTTAGTCTTTTTTTTACTTTAAAATAAAAAAGGATTCGCATTGCGAATCCTTTTTTTTATGTCTCTTAGGAAGATTATCCAGGAAATTCTCCTCCACCATCATTTCCACCATCATTTCTTGGTACACCATTTTTCTCTTTTTCATTTTTAGGTTTGTTAAAACGGTAAGTGAAAGATAGATTAAATTGGCGTTTTCTCCATTGAAATTCGCTGTAAGATGTTTGGTAATCAAGTTCGGTATAGGATCTCATTACTCTAGAATTGAAAATATCACTAATGTTAAAAGCAATTGTTCCTTTATCTTTCATTACATCTTTGCTAAATGCGGTATTCATACCAAATTGGTCAAGGTTGCGTCCTTGTGCTGTTTTTTGACCTCCATTATAAGTTGCATTTAACTGCCAATCGATTTTAAATGGTAAGGTTAGTTTCGAGTTGATTCTTGCAAACCAATTGTTGGCTTGGTTATCAAGATTTTGTACAACTAAATCACCATTGTTGTCTGTATAACTGTGTTCACCAGTGGTTTTTACATTGTATAAATTGAAATTACTATTGATTCTCCAAATTTTGAATGGAGTGTAATTGAAAGTGAATTCGAAACCAAATTTTTGTTCTTTTCCTAAATTGATAGGTGAACTTTTGATAACAGGAATTCCATTTACTTCATCACCAGTGGGAGATCGTACAAAACTAAAAACGTCTTTAGTATCTTCAAAATAAGCCGAAGTATTGAATGTTAATTTATCCCAGCGTTTGATATATCCGACGTCAAATTTATTGGTCATTGATGGATCCAAATCAGGATTTCCTTGAAAAATATTAACGTTACTGGAATAGTTTACAGCTGGATTCATAAAACGTCCTCTTGGTCTCGATAAACGTTTGCTATAACTTGTTGTAAAATTACTTTGGTCCGAAATTTCATAACTAATGAATGCACTAGGGAAAAAGTTATTGTACTTTTTAGTATTGAAATCATTAGTGTCTAGTAAGTTTACTTCAATATTAGTGTCTTCCCAACGCAAACCAAATAAATAAGAGAATTTATTTTTCTTGAACCCATATTGTGCATAAAGAGCATTGATGTTTTCTTTATATTCTAAAGTGTTGGATAAATTATCAATTTTTATACCTTGTTCATCAAGAATATAATATTCGTTATCTAAGTCACCAAAACTTCCTTTGTATCCAGCTTCAAATTGACTTCCTTCACCTATTGGTAGTACATAATCAGCTTGCAACTGTATTTGTTTTTGTACTTGATCGTTCAATGAATTGTTGAAATTATCCGAACCTGTTATGATGTTGTCGTCATTGTCAGTGTTTCTAGAAATAGAAGCATCAACAGTAAGTTTGTGTCCTTCGTCGTTAAAGTTTTTTATTAAATTTGAGGAATAAGAAAAGTTTTCTTCACCAGTATCTCCAGAATTTAAACGGTATGTAGTTCCTGTGAAAATATGAGATGCATCGTAATTTTGATAATTAATTAAATCTTTTTCTTTCCCAGAATTAGTTTCATAATTGATAGTATTTGTCCAAAATGTATTTGGGGTAATTGTCCATTCAATTCCAGCTCTTCCATTGAATGACTCTCGAGTTCTCTCAGTATCACGATCTTCGTATAAGAAATTTTTGGTAGAACCATCTTCGTTAAAGTATTCAGAGTTGGTTTTTCCAGCACCTTCGGTTGTTCTATTGTTGTATCCTAATGTTGTGAAATAGTTTAGTTTTTCGGTTTTGTAATTTAAGTTTGCACTTAAACCATAAGTTTCAGGAATTCCACCAGATGCGATAAATGTTCCGTTAAATCCTTGATTTTTTCCTTTTTTGAGAATGATATTGATTAATCCAGAACCTCCTTCAGCATCATATCTTGATGATGGATTAGTAATAACTTCTACTTTGTCAATAGCATCAGCAGGAAGTTGTCTTAAAGCTTCGGCAATATTTATAGCAGTCGAAGGTCTTCCATCAATTAGGATTCGGATATTATCGCTTCCTCTTAAACTTACATTTCCTTCAGTATCAACAGAAACAGACGGAACATTGTCTAGCACATCGCTAACAGTTCCTCCTTTGACCATCATATCCTGGCCTACATTATATACTTTCTTGTCAAGTTTAATTTCGACAGATGATTTTTCGGCACGAACTACAACTTCATTTAATTGTGAAGCGTCTTCAATTAGTGCAATTGTGCCTAATGAAGATTTTTCAGATATTTTTTTACCTTTTATTTCTAATGGCTTAAATGATATAAACTCAACGGTAATGTCATATGTTCCTGGAACAACATCAATATCAAATTCTCCTTTGTTATCAGTCATTCCACCAGTGGTTGCCTTTTGATTTGATAAGTTTTTTAAAGTAACAGTTGTGTATTCTAAGGGTTGATTACTTACCTTATCTACAACTTTACCAGTAACTTTAACTTTGCTAACAGCTTGAGATGGTCCTTGTTGAGCAAAATTAGATAGTCCTAAAAATAAAAAAAACAGGACAATGATAGATTTTAATTTTTTCATTAGTAATAAATATGATTTGTCAATAAGACATAGCTATTTCAAAAAAGTTTAAATTGAAATAGCTAAAAATATGTTAATGTTTTAGATAAAAGGAATAACCTTTTCTAAATCACGTCCTATGATGGCTTGATCGTCTTTTACTACGATTGGTCTTTCTATAAGAATCGGATTTTCGACCATGGCCTGAATAATCTCATCATCGGTCAAGGTTTTGCCTTTATAGTTATCAATCCAAATTTTTTCTTTTTGACGAATTAATTGAATAGGAGTGAATTGTAGTTTTTTTAGTAAAGTAATTAGTTCAGTTGCTGTTGGAGGTGTGTTGAGATAGTTAATGATCTCAAACTCTTTATTGGATTCTTGTAGTGTTAATAAACAATTTCTTGACTTTCCGCAACGTTGATTATGGTAGATTTGTATCATTTTGATCACGATTTAATTTAATAATAAAATATAAAAAGCTATTTTAGTTTGAGCAAAAATAAGATTTGAAACAACAATAAAAATAGATTATAAAAAAAATAACAATATGTTTATAGAGCAAGGAGTAAATGAAAATAATAAATTTTGGAAATACCTTTTAGGGATGTTATCCATAGCAGGAGCTTCTTTTGTTGGGCAAATGCCAATGTTGGTGATGGTTTTATTTCAAACCGTTTTTAACGGAAAGAGATATCCTGCTTCAGATGATGAATTGTTGCATTTCTTTGAGCCCAATTTAAATTTGTTTTTGTTACTTCTTTCTTATGTTGTTGCTTTGGGGGGAATCTATTTTGTAGTTCGCTTTTTGCATCAGCAATCATTTATTTCGATAATAACAAGCAGAGAAAGAATAGATTGGAAACGAGTGTGTTTTTCATTTTTTTTATGGGGAGTGTTTACAATTGTTTCAATATTTATAACGTATGCTTTGAATCCTTCTGATTTTGAAATGAATTTTCAGCCAATTCCATTCTTGATTTTATTTACAATTGCCACTTTGTTGATTCCAGTACAAACTACAGTCGAAGAATTGATTTTTAGAGGATATCTTATGCAAGGGTTTGCTAATGTTTTAAAGAATAGGTGGTTTCCTTTACTTATGACTTCAACGATTTTTGGATTGTTGCATTTATCGAATCCCGAAGTTAGTAAGTTAGGAAATATAATGATGGTATATTATATAGGTACAGGATTGTTATTGGGGATAATGACTTTGATGGATGAAGGAATGGAATTGGCGCTTGGTTTTCATGCTGCCAATAATTTAATTGGGGCTCTATTGGTTACATCTGATTGGTCTGCATTTCAAACCTATTCAATCTTTAAAGATATATCAGAACCAGAGGTAGGATTTGATATAATCTTTCCAGTTTTGGTAATTTATCCTGTACTTTTAATTATATTTGATAGAAAATACAATTGGTCTAATTGGATAGAAAAACTTTCAGGATCACTTGATAAATAATTAATTCTAATAAATATAATTAGTAGTATTATGAGTGTATTATCGTATAAAACCGTACATAGTCATTTTAAAATAAATGGTTACCATCTGTCAAAAGAAGATTTATGTAGAATTGCTTATAGTTTTATAAAAGAAGGAGCCGATTTTGAACAAGCTGTTGGAGACTTCCTGCTGGATTGGTTTGACGATAAAACCTATATCGACATGTGCACTTCTGGTACTACTGGCGAACCCAAAATGATTAGAATTGAAAAAGAAGCAATGGTACAATCAGCTATTGCAACTGGAGAATTTTTCGGTTTAGAGCCTGGTAATAAAGTCTTACATTGTTTGCCAGCTAATTATGTTGCTGGAAAAATGATGTTTATCCGCTCTTTTGTTTTAGGATTGGATTTGGATTTTGTGGCTCCAAGCGCAAATCCATTAGAGTATAATGACGAGAAATATGATTTTGCTGCGATGGTGCCGCTTCAAGCCAAAAATGCTATTTCGAAATTAAAAAACATCAAAAAAATAATAATTGGAGGTGTAAAAATTCATAAATCTCTTGAACAGGAATTGCTTAAACTACCAGTTCAGATTTATGAAACTTACGGAATGACCGAGACCATCACCCATATTGCTGCCAAAAAAATAGGAAAAGAAGCTTTTACCACATTGCCTAATGTTTCTGTTTCTACAAATGAAAATCAGTGTTTGGTTATTGAGGCTAAAAAAATAAGAGAAGAGAAAATTGTTACAAATGATATTGTTCAATTAATTTCGGACAAAGAGTTTATTTGGTTAGGACGTTTTGACAATGTTATTAATAGTGGCGGAATAAAAATTATGCCTGAACAGGTCGAGAATAAACTATCAACATTGATTCCGAGACGATATTTTATTGCAGGAGAGTCCGATGATGTTTTGGGAGAAAAAGTGGTACTTTTTGTAGAAGGTGAAGCTTTAGATATTGATAAGGCAATATTTGATGTTTTGGATAAATATGAAAAACCAAAAAAAATTGTTTTTATTCCCAAGTTTAAAGAAACTGCTACAGGAAAATTTATGAGAGAAGAAAGTAAAAAAAATACCGTTTAAATAAAGGTGAATCAAAAAAAACAGTTGTTAAATTACTAACAACTGTTTTTTTGTTTTCTGATTTATAGAAAAAAATCACTTTTGAAACCAAAAGTCATTTTGAATTACTTTTCCATTTTAAAATAATAATCAGCCGAGTTTTTGCCTCCACCATAAGCGGTAAAAAACAAGCATAGTATAAATGTCAAAATAGCCAAAAACAAATTTTGTTCATGCATATTGCCCATAAAGTTGATGATTATTGCACAAAATAAAATAGGTAATTGTGCAATGATTGCCCAGCGGGTTAATAATCCAAAGAAAATTAAAATTCCTCCAACCAAATGTGCAGGAGCTATATAATGAATCAAAAACATGCCTCCTCCAAACTTATCAAATCGATCAATTGGTGCAAGTAAATCAATCAGATATTGTGTGTTCGAAAAAAAATAAACACCTTTCATAAATAAAAATACACCAAGTGCCATTCTGAGTAAATCTACAGGTAAATAAGTGTGTCTGTTTGCCCACTTATTTAAACTTTTTACATTATTCATAATCATTTGGGTTTAAATTAATAATGACTAAGTTATTAATAATTAACGAAATAAGTTGTTTTTTTGATTTAAAATTGCAGTATGTGTTTTTTTAATATAAAATTTCTGATTTTTTGATTTTATCACAATTGATGCAAATAGGAAGTAATACTTAATTTCAAAATCAAATTAATTATGTGAATTTGTATATTTTAGCAAAATTGAAACCTGTTTAAGAATGAAAATAGACACTATAATATTTGATTTTGGAGGTGTTTTGGTTGATTGGAATCCGAGACATTTGTATAGAGATTATTTTGAAAATGAAGATGAAATGGAATTCTTTCTTAAAAATATTTGTACAGATGAGTGGAATGTCGAGCAAGATAGAGGAAGAACATTAAAAGAGGCAACCGAATTACTTCAAAAACAGTTTCCAGAGTATCATTCGCTAATTGCATTATTCTACGGTGAATGGGAGAAAATGTTAAAAGGAGATATACCTGGAACAGTAGAAATTTTGCATGAAGTAAGAGAAAAATTTAAGCTATACGGATTGACCAATTGGTCCTCGGAGACTATTCATATTGCCTATGAGCGATTTTCTTTTTTCAACAAGTTTGATGGGATTTTAGTTTCGGGAGAAGAAAAGCTTATTAAACCTGATCCAAGATTTTATAAGCTTTTATTAAGCCGTTACAATTTAAAAGCCGAAAATTCAATATTTATTGATGATGTTGCAAAAAATGTTCTTGCAGCAAAAGAGTTAGGTATTCATGCAATTCAATTTAAAAACCCAATTCAATTAAGATCTGATCTTGAAAATTTAGGGGTATTATAAAAAATAATAAAATCAAATTATAAATAAGAAATAAAAACAAAATGTCAGTTACAAAGCCCCATTTTTAAATATTAGACGGATTAAGAGGAGTTGCATCACTATTAGTGGTGGCTTTTCACATATTAGAAGCCAATGCTACTAGTCATCAAGATCAGCTTATTAATCACGGTTATTTGGCAGTTGATTTTTTCTTTTTACTTTCTGGTTTTGTTATTGGTTATGCCTATGACGACCGATGGAAGACGATGAGTTTGTCAGGTTTTTTTAAAACACGGCTGATACGTCTCCAGCCAATGGTGGTAATGGGAATGATAATTGGGGCGATTTGTTTTTATTTTCAAGATTCTACTCTTTGGCCAGGGATAAGCGAAGTTCCTGTTTGGAAAATGTTGTTGGTAATGCTAATTGGATTTACGCTAATTCCAGTGCCTATAGCAATGGATATAAGGGGTTGGGCAGAAATGCATCCGCTTGATGGTCCAGGTTGGTCTTTGTTTTTTGAATATATTGCTAATATTTTGTACGCACTTTTTGTGCACAAATTTTCAAAAACGGTGCTTTCAATATTTGTTTTATTATCTGCAGTTTTTTTAATTCACCTCGCTTTGACTAGTCCTAATGGAGATATTATTGGTGGATGGTCATTGAATGCGGAACAGTTGCACATTGGTTTTGCAAGAGTTTTGTACCCATTTTTTGCAGGATTATTGCTCTTTAGAATAAGCAAATTGATTCAGATTAAGAATGCATTTATAATAAGTAGTATCCTATTAGTAATTGTTTTGGCAATGCCAAGAATTGGTGGAGTTGAAAATTTATGGCAAAACGGATTGTACGATTCTCTGATTGTTATTTTCGTTTTTCCATTAATTGTTTACTTGGGAGCTAGTGGTAATATTGAAAATAAAAACGCATCGAAGATTTGTAATTTTTTTGGAGACATTTCCTATCCAATATATATTACCCATTATCCATTAATTTATATCTACACAGGATGGGTAGCAACAAATAAAGTTATTTTATCCAAAGCATTACCAATAGGAATATTGGTTTTTGTTACCTCTATTTTACTGGCTTATTTTTGTATGAAATTTTATGATGAACCTGTTCGAAAATGGTTGAAAAGGAAAGCAAATTAATCGTTATCTAAAAATAATTTGATTTTTTTCAATTAAAGCTTAGATTGATTATTACTATTTTTAAAAAATGCCCCGAATAATTATCGAATTTTGGGGCATTTTTTTAAATATAAGTTTCAAGTATTAATGAGGTATTTATACTTGAATCACTCCTAAATTAAATTGTTTTTCGATAGGAGCGTGGTTGGCAGCTTCAATTCCCATTGAGATCCAAGTTCTGGTTTCTAAAGGATCGATAATAGCGTCTGTCCACAATCTGGCAGCAGCATAGTAAGGAGAAACTTGTTCATCATAACGATTTTTGATTTTCGAAAAAAGTTCAGCTTCTTTGGCTTCATCGATAATTTCTCCTTTGTTTTTTAATGCCGAAGCTTCTATTTGTGCCAATACTTTGGCAGCTTGTGTACCACCCATTACTGCTAGTTCGGCACTTGGCCATGCAACAATTAATCGAGGGTCAAATGCTTTTCCGCACATGGCATAATTTCCTGCACCGTAGGAGTTTCCAATGATAATTGTAAATTTTGGTACAACCGAATTGGAAACGGCGTTAACCATTTTGGCTCCATCTTTTATGATTCCGCCATGTTCCGATTTCGAACCTACCATAAATCCAGTTACGTCTTGAAGAAAGACTAGAGGAATTTTCTTTTGATTGCAATTCGTAATAAAACGTGTGGCTTTATCTGCAGAATCGGAATAGATAACACCACCAAATTGCATTTCACCTTTGGCAGTTTTAACTACTTTTCTTTGATTGGCTATTATTCCAACAGCCCAACCATCAATTCTAGCATAACCAGTAATGATAGTTTGTCCGTAACCCTCTTTGTATGCTTCAAATTCTGAATTATCGACTAGACGATGGATGATTTCCATCATATCATATTGTTCATTTCTAACTTTTGGTAAAATGCCGTAAATTTCATTTTCATCTAAAGCAGGATTTTCAGGTTTAACTCGATTGAATCCAGCCTTGTTGAAATCGCCAATTTTGTCAACGATATTTTTTATTTTATCCAAAGCATCTTGATCGTTTTTGGCTTTATAATCCGTTACACCCGAAATCTCACAATGCGTTGTGGCTCCACCCAAGGTTTCATTATCAATAGTTTCGCCAATGGCAGCTTTTACGAGATAACTACCTGCTAGAAAAATACTTCCAGTTTTGTCAACAATCAATGCTTCATCACTCATAATTGGGAGATAAGCTCCACCAGCTACACAACTCCCCATGATTGCTGCAATTTGTGTAATCCCCATGCTGCTCATAATAGCATTATTTCTGAAAATGCGTCCAAAATGTTCTTTGTCAGGGAAAATTTCATCTTGTAGAGGCAAATAAACTCCTGCGCTATCTACTAAATAAATAATAGGTAAACGATTCTCGATAGCTATTTCCTGAGCTCTAAGGTTTTTTTTACCAGTAATAGGGAACCAAGCACCTGCTTTTACAGTTGCATCATTAGCTACTACAATACATAATTTTTCTTTGATGTATCCAATTTTTATAATGACACCTCCAGAAGGACATCCGCCGTGATCTCCGTACATTTTGTCGCCAACAAAAGCTCCGATTTCGATAGATTTTGAATTTTCGTCCAAAAGATAGTCAATGCGTTCACGAGCGGTCATTTTGCCCTCTGCATGGAGTTTTTCGATTCGTTTTTCTCCACCACCCAATTTGACTTTTGCGAATTTTTTTCTGAGTTCTGAAAGTAAAAGTTTATTGTGATCTTCGTTTTGATTGAAGTTGATATCCATAAGCTAATTGTGTTTTCTAATATGTGCTAATTTACTAAAACGTTTTACTTTTTCAATTTCTATGTTTGAATTTTGATTTTAGAATTTTTCTAAATCGAAGTAAATAAAAATCCCCAACAGTTTTTGACTGTTGGGGAGAAAATGATTTTTTAAATGATTTTTCTAAAAAAAAAAACTATTCCTCTTCGCGTTGTCCCATCATCATGAGATATGCCTTAAGAAATTTGTCGATGTTTCCATTCATTACACTATCAACATCACTGGTTTCTTCTCCAGTTCGAACATCTTTTACTAGTTTATAAGGTTGCATTACGTAATTGCGTATTTGCGAACCCCATTCGATTTTCATTTTTCCTGCTTCAATATCCGAACGCTGTTCTTGTTGCTTTTTTAGTTCGATCTCGTACAATTGCGAACGTAACATTTGCATAGCTCTTTGTCTGTTATCGTGTTGCGATCGTGTTTCAGAACATTGAATCTGGATTCCTGTAGGTTTGTGAACTAATTGTACTTTGGTTTCTACCTTGTTCACATTTTGACCTCCGGCACCACTAGATCGAGCTGTTGTGATTTCGATATCGGCAGGGTTGATTTCAATTTCAATGGTATCATCAACTAATGGATATACATAAACAGAAACAAACGAAGTGTGTCTTTTAGCATTACTGTCAAAAGGAGAAATTCGGACCAATCGATGAACACCATTTTCACCTTTCAAATATCCAAAAGAATAATCGCCTTCGATTTCGAGTGTGACAGTTTTGATTCCAGCAACGTCTCCTTCTTGATAATTCAGTTCTCTGATTTTGTAGCCCTCTTTTTCGGCCCACATCATGTACATTCGCATCAACATCGATGCCCAATCACAGCTCTCGGTACCACCAGCACCAGCTGTAATTTGAAGCACGGCACTCAAACTATCACCTTCTTCGGAAAGCATATTTTTGAATTCTATACCTTCAATGTGAGCTTCTGCTGTTTGGTATTGATGGTCTAATTCTTCAGTGGTTAATTCACCTTCTTTGTAAAAATCATAGGCAAGTTGTAACTCGTCTGTCAAATCTACAGCCTTGTTATAATCTTCAATCCATTTCTTTTTACTTCTGAGATTTTTTACAAGAGCTTCGGCTTCTTTAGCATTGTTCCAAAAATCGGGAGCAAACGTTTTTTCTTCTTCGTTAGTTATTTCGATAAGTTTGGCATCAACGTCAAAGATACCTCCTCAACGCACCTAGGCGTTCTACAATACCTTTTATTTGTTCGGTAGTTGTCATAAATTTATAGTAATTTTGTGTCGAAAAATTATTGGATTAGTTTATTTTAGACCTGAACAATGTAACCAGATGGTAAAGAATAACAGGAATAGCTTCTAATAATATTTCTACTAGTTTTGAGTTACAAAAATAGGATATAGTTTTTAGATTATGGAAATAAATTTGATTAGCGATACGATTACCAAACCATCGGTTGAGATGTTGCAATACATGTTTAATGCCCAAGTTGGTGACGATGTATATAAACAAGATCCTACTGTTATTGCTCTTGAAGCGAGATTGGCAGGGATGTTTGGTATGGAAGCGGGACTTTTTTTCCCCTCAGGGACTATGGCAAATCAAGCAGCAATTAAGTTGCATACCCAACCAGGTGAACAATTAATAGCAGATAAATACGCACATGTTTATCATTATGAAGGTGGAGGTGTTTCTTTTAATAGTGGAGTTTCTTGTTGTTTATTGAATGGAGATAGAGGAATGATTACTGCTGAACAAGTGGCTGGAGCAATAAACGATCCTGAATTTTATCACAGTCCGCTGACAAGTTTAGTTTGTATAGAAAACACAACGAATAAAGGAGGAGGAGCATGTTATGACCTAGAAGAATTGAAAAAGATTAAAGCAGTTTGTGTTGCTAATAATTTGAAGTTTCACTTGGATGGAGCTCGAATTTGGAATGCAGTTGTTGCTAAAAAACAACATCCAAGAGAGTTTGGAGCTTTATTTGATACGATTTCGGTTTGTTTATCTAAAGGATTGGGAGCACCAATTGGTTCTGTGCTTTTAGGAAGTAAAGAAGCTATTAAGAGAGCATTGAGAATTAGAAAAATATTAGGTGGAGGTATGCGTCAGGTAGGATATTTGGCAGCAGCAGGAAATTTTGCTTTAGATAACAATATCGCCAAATTGGTTGATGATCACAGAAGAGCTAGAGAGATTGCTGAGGTTTTGTTAAGAATGCCTTGGATTGGAAAAATTGAACCTGTAGAAACCAATATTTTAATATTTTCGGTTAGAGAAGGACTTAGTGAAAAATTACTTATAGATAAGCTGAAAGAGAAAAACATTTTAATTAGTTCACTTGGTCATGGGAAATTGAGAATTGTTACCCATTTAGATTACAAAGAAGTAATGCATACGTATGTTTTGGAGACGTTGCAGAAGATTGTTATTTAAAGTTTCAGGTTTAAAGTTTAAGATCGCGTAATTAAAACTTTAAACCTGAAACCTGAAACAAAAAAATTACTTAAACAAATTATCCATTCCTGGAATCATTGGCATATCCATTTTGGCAACAGCATCCAATTCGGCTTGGTTTATTTTTGTTGCTTTTTCTATAGCTTTATTTAGTACTAAAATCAAATAGTCTTCCAGTTGCTCTTTGTCTTCTAATAAAGTATCATCAATAGCAATTGATTTTATTTTGTTGTTGGCAGTCAAAGTAACTTTCAATAAGTTGTCGTTGCTTTGTTCGTCAATTAATACTGAGTCTAAGCGTTTTTTAGTATCTTCTATTTTTTGTTGGGTTTCTCTAAGTTTACCCATCATTCCCATTAAATCCATTTTGTTTTTTTTAAAATTTCTTGAAAGCAAATTTAAGCTTTTTGATTTTTAGTTGTGTTAAATAAGATAAAAAACGGACTGGTTTTAAAAACACTTTGTTTTATTTTTGCATTTTTTAATGCTAAACCTACTCGCAAACAATGCCAGAAAATAGTACAGCTCCTGTAGCTAAAGTGATTCCAAAGAAGCTAAAGAAATTTAATGAAGTAAGAATAGATAATTATTTTTGGTTAAACGACCGAGAAAATCCTGAAGTTATTGATTATTTGAATCAAGAAAATAACTATTACCAAGAAAAAACAGCCCATACTAAAGATTTTCAGAACACTCTTTTTGAGGAAATGAAAAGTAGAATTAAGGAAGATGATGAGTCGGTTCCTTATTTGTATAATGGCTATTATTATATCACTCGTTTTGAAAAAGGCCAAGATTATCCCATTTATTCCCGAAAAAAAGGAAATCTTTCTGCCAGAGAAGAAATTTTATTTGATTGTAATCGAATGGCGATGGATAAACCCTATTTTCAATTGGGGGCATTAAGTATTAGTCCAGACAACAAGTTAGCTCTTTTTAGTTATGATATTGTTGGAAGACGTATTTATACCATTCAAATAAAAGATCTAGAAACTAACAAAATTCTAGACGATAAAATAGAAAACGTAACAGGAACAGCAGTTTGGGCCAATGATAATAAAACTATATTTTATTCAGGTAAAGACGATGTAACCTTGCGTTCTGATAGAATTTTAAAACATAAACTGGGTACAAATCAAGCTGATGATGTATTGGTTTATTTTGAAGAAGATGAAACTTTTAATGTTGAAATTGCCAAATCAAAGTCTCAAAAATATTTAGCAATTGAGTCGGATAGTACTTTAACGACAGAATACCAGATTCTTGATGCGGATACTCCAGATGAAGAGTTTACAATTTTTCAAAAAAGAGTGAGAGGCTTAGAATACAGTATTAGTCATTATGAAGATTGTTTTTATGTTTTGACCAATAAGGACAAAGCTGAAAATTTTAAGTTAATGAAAACCCCAGTTAATGCTACTTCAAAGAAAAATTGGACAGAAGTAATCGCTCACAGATCAGATGTTTTACTAGAAGATATCGAAATATTCAAGAATTTTTTAGTTTTAGAAGAACGTGAAAACGGACTAAATAAAATCAGAATTATTCCTTCAAATGGAGATCAGGAGTATTACCTGTCTTTTGAGAGTGAAACTTATACTGCTTACACAACCGCTAATATTGATTTTGAAACTGATATTTTACGTTTTGGATACCAATCGATGACAACACCAAAATCTGTTATCGATTTTAATATGAAAACTAAAACGAGAGAAGTTTTAAAAGAACAGGAAGTTTTAGGAGGAAAGTTTGATAAAACAAATTATATTGAAGAAAGAGTTTGGGCAACCGCTCAAGATGGGGTCAAAGTGCCAATTTCTATGGTATATCGAAAGGGACTTAAGAAAGACGGTAATAATCCGTTGTTGCAATATGCTTATGGTTCATACGGACATTCTATGGATGCTGGTTTTTCGACTACAATTTTAACGCTGTTAGATAGAGGATTTATTTTTGCGATAGCACATATTCGTGGAGGTGAAGATTTAGGAAGACAATGGTATGAAGATGGTAAATTGCTAAAAAAGAAAAATACATTTACCGATTTTATCGATTGCTCTAAATTTTTAATAGCCGAAAAATATACCTCTCCAGAACATTTGTATGCCGAAGGAGGATCGGCAGGTGGCTTGTTGATGGGAGTTGTGGTAAATACAGCTCCAGAATTGTACAATGGTGTAATTGCACAAGTAGCGTTTGTAGATGTCGTTACAACAATGCTCGATGATAGTATTCCGTTGACTACAGGAGAATATGACGAATGGGGTAATCCCAATACTCGTAAATATTATGATTATATGTTGTCCTATTCCCCTTATGATAATGTAAAACCACAAAAATATCCTAATATGTATGTGTCAACAGGTTTACATGACTCTCAAGTGCAGTATTGGGAACCCGCCAAATGGGTAGCAAAATTAAGAGCTTTCAAGACAGATAATAATTTACTTTTTTTAGATACCAATATGGATGCAGGGCACGGAGGAGCTTCTGGTCGCTTTGAAGCACTCAAGGAATTGGCTAAAGAGTATAGTTTTTTATTAGATTTAGAGAAAATTGAAAACTAATTAGATTTTTTTTGTTAGATTTGCAATATATCGGGGTAGATTAAAAAATGCTCTCAGATAAACTATTTTTTTATGAAAGAAGAAATAAATGCTTATAATAATATTTTAGAGTTAATAGGTAACACTCCACTTATTAAACTAAATAATGTAACCGAGAATATAAAAGGTAATTTCTACGCCAAAGTAGAGTCTTTTAATCCGGGTCATTCATCCAAAGATAGAATTGCTTTGTATATTATTGAAGAAGCAGAAAAAAAAGGAATTTTATCTCCAGGTGATACAATTATAGAGACAACCTCGGGAAATACTGGATTTAGTTTAGCCATGGTAAGTATTATAAAAGGTTATAATTGTATTCTTGCTGTGAGTTCTAAGTCCTCCAAAGACAAGATTGACATGTTAAGGAGTTTAGGTGCTAAAGTTTATGTTTGCCCTGCTCACGTTTCTGCAGATGATAGTCGTTCTTATTACAATGTTGCCAAAAGATTACACGAAGAAACAAAAGGGTCAATCTATATCAATCAATATTTCAACCAACTTAATATTGATGCACATTATAAAACTACAGGACCAGAAATTTGGAAACAAACAAATGGTAAAATTACTCACCTTGTAGCTTGTAGCGGAACTGGAGGAACTATATCTGGAACTGCAAAATTTCTAAAAGAACAAAATCCTAATATAAAAATTCTTGGTGTTGATGCTTTTGGTTCGGTACTAAAAAAGTACCACGAAACCAAAGAGTTTGATAGCGAAGAAATTTACCCTTATAGAATTGAAGGTTTAGGAAAAAATTTAATTCCCTCGGCAACAGATTTCGATATTATTGATAAGTTTATCAAAGTTTCAGATGAAGAAAGTGCCCACTCAGCAAGAGAGATTACTAGAAAAGAAGGATTGTTTGTAGGATATACTTCGGGAGCAGTGATGCAAGCCATAAAACAATATGCTGAAGAAGGTGAATTTGACGCTAATAGTAATGTAGTAGCAATATTCCCAGATCATGGATCACGCTATATGAGCAAAGTTTTTAGTGATGATTGGATGAATGATCAAGGTTTCTTTGATAGTATAAATGAAGAAGAAGCTCAGAAAATAGAATTCATAAAATAAAAAAACAAAAAAAACTCCAGATATCTGGAGTTTTTTTTTA
The DNA here is from genome assembly GCF_040045115.1 of Flavobacterium adhaerens. NCBI lineage: Bacteria > Pseudomonadati > Bacteroidota > Flavobacteriia > Flavobacteriales > Flavobacteriaceae > Flavobacterium > Flavobacterium adhaerens. Next base: position 120,669 of record NZ_JBDLZX010000001.1, read on the forward strand.
AAACAAAAGTTTTGTCATTATATTGTTTTGATAAGAATAATAGTCGATGTTTTTAATTTGAAATTGCTATTTATTTGGTGAAAATGAAAGATAAATATGAGTAAAAAACAATAAAATCTATTATTGATTATGTATCTCGTAAAATGTTTTAATGTTTTTTGTGGATTAAACGAATATTTAAGCGTTTCATCGGAATATTTAGTTTGTGAAAAGTAGTAGGGTTAAATTTGATATAAATAAATAAAGCCACAATTGTTTATTAACAAATTTAAAACTATAACTTATGAAAAAAAATTTACTCCTTTTCGTAGGGTTTTTATTTTCTCTACAAGTTAATGCTCAAACAGCAATTCAAGAATTTAATTTTGATGGTAATCTTAGCAATACGGATAAAACCATTTCGTTTAATGGGGTTGTAAAGTATGTGAATGATAGATCAGGTGTTGCGAATAAGGCAATCCGAATACACAATACTACATTGGAAGCGATAATTGGAAATTTACCTCTTTCAAATGCGAAGCGATCCGTTTCAATTTGGCTAAAATATAATACTGTTGCTTCTGCAAATTATATTTGGGGCTACGGATCGTTAACAAATGCTCAATATTATGGTTTGTTACAACAAGGAACCACTACCTCAAGTTCTGATTTGAATCTTGCAGGTTGGGGGCCAGCCAACGATGTTATTGTGACTACATCAATTTCTCCAGATACTTGGTACAATTATACGGTTACCTATGATGGACTTACATCAAGAATTTATAGAAATGGCGAGTTAATTAAATCTTCTATTAGTCCAAGAAAATTAACTTCGGCTCTTGTTTTTTCTATCGGAAAAATGGGAGATGCAGTTAGTATTAATGCAGATATTGATGATTTAAAAATTTATAATGTAGCCTTAACAGGAGAAGAAGTGAGTGCTTTGTACAATAATAGTTCGGCTTTATCTCCAGATAAACCAATTGTTGCTCCAAACAATCAAGTATCGAAAACATCATCAAAAATAACAAATGTACTTGTAGAGAAAGATCCATTAGAATCTAATGTGAAATCAACAGAAATCTATTCGACTCAGGGCTTAAAGGTTTTGACGGGAAGTACAAATAAGATAGATGTTACAAATTTGCCAGAAGGAACTTATTTGCTGAAAGTAAAAAAATCTGAAACAGCAACAGTAAATAAATTAACCGTAAATGATTAGTTAATTGCTTATGCTTATGATTTCTTTAAAAAAATTGTAAGAAAGAAAAACCTCTAGTTGTATTGCTAGAGGTTTTTTTTTGTATTGAATGATTAAAGTTTTTACTCTTCCATAGTATGATAAACGTTCATAACGTCATCATCTTCTTCCATTTTTTCGATCAATTTTTCAACATCTGCCATTTCAGCTTCTGTCAATTTTTTGGTAATTTGTGGAATTCTTTCAAAACCAGATGATAATATTTCTATTTTTCTATTTTCTAATTCTTTTTGAATAGTACCAAAACTGCCAAATGGTGCGTAAATTAAGATTCCGTCTTCATCTTCAAATACCTCTTCTGCTCCAAAATCAATTAGTTCTAATTCTAATTCTTCTGGGTCAATTCCTTCTTTAGGAATTCTGAAGTTGCAAGTATGGTCAAACATAAATTCAACAGAACCTTGAGTTCCCATTGTTCCGTTGCATTTATTGAAATAACTTCTAACGTTTGCGACTGTTCTATTGTTGTTATCAGTAGCAGTTTCAATCAATAATGCAATTCCGTGTGGTGCATACCCTTCGAATAATACTTCTTTATAGTTTGCAGTGTCTTTATCGGTTGCTTTTTTGATGGCGCGTTCAACATTATCTTTTGGCATGTTTGCTGCCTTCGCATTTTGAATAACGGCTCTTAATCTTGAATTGGCATCAGGATTTGGACCGCCTTCTTTTACTGCCATAACAATATCTTTACCAATTCTAGTAAAGGCTTTGGCCATTGCAGACCAACGTTTCATTTTTCTACCTTTTCGGAATTCAAATGCTCTTCCCATTTCTTTTTGTTTTGTGTTGCAAAAATACAGCTATTCCTTATTTTTCCAAAATGCTTAAGAAAATCTTTTTAGAATTTCTTTCAATTGATTTGTTTAAGTGTTTTGTAATCGCTTATAATTGAAATAGCTTCGTTGAGGTAATGATTAGATTTTAGATTATCAAGTTGGATTTTGTTGTATTCTACCAGAGAAGGGTAGAGGATTAACAAGGATTTGTTGTATTCTGAATTGGATACTTCTAAGTTTAAATCGTCTGATGAAAGACTACTTATTTCTTCGGAAAGTTTGTTGATTTTAGTTTGATTTTCAAAAATTGCATCCAATGTCATTGGTATTTCGATAAGAGGTTTTTTTATTTCAGCTTCAATTTTTGTATTGAGGCTTACTATAGAATTAAAGTAAGGATCTTTACTTACTCGATCTTTACTTTTTTCGGTTAAGGTTTCGATCAATTCATTGCTGACATAAGGGGTAAATCGGATTCTGGATTTTAAAGAATCATTTTTTAAGGCTGTAGGAAATCCGCTTTCTTTTTGAAAAACATCTTGATAAATTGTAGGAATCGAAACGTTAGGAATAATTCCGGTCGCTTGGTGACTTTTGCCTGTAATTCTGTAAAATTTACTAATGGTAAGTTTTACAAAATGACGCTCATCATTTTTCTCTAAAGGTTGAATAGTCTGCATTGTGGCTTTCCCTAAAGTAGTACTACCAATCAGAATTGCTCTATTGTAGTCTTGCATGATGGACGCAAAAAATTCACTCGCTGATGCCGAATTTCCGTTGATAATAATGACAATTGGTCCTCTGTAAATTACACCTTTGTAAGGATCATTTATAACCGATAATTTATCTCGACTATCTTTTACAATCGATATGGGGCCACGATCAATAAAAAGTCCAGCAAGTTTGACGGCTTCTTCCATCGAACCACCACCGTTATCAGTCAAGTCGAGCACAAGACCGTTAATGTTATCTTTCATGAGTTTGATGGTTTCTTTGGCAACATCTTGTGCGCATCCTTTGTTGTTATGTCCTTCAAAATCCGAATAAAAGCTTGGGATTTTTATATAGCCAACTTTGATTTCTTTGTTGACAATAAAACTGTAAACAGTGTTTTCTTCATCTTTTAAAACCTGTTTTTGAATGTTTACATTGAATGCTTTTTCTGATTTTCTTTTTAGTGTTAATTCAAGACTTACATTGGCATCTGTTGACATCATTATAGCGATAGATTCTAATGAGGAACAAGAAACTTCAAGTGTTTCTTTATCATTCGAAATGGCTATAATTTGATCTCCTTTTTTTATTTTTCCTGTTTTAAATGCGGGGCCATTTGGGTCGATCCCAACAATAATAATTTCGTTTTTTTCATTTAGACTTATATCTAATCCAAGTGATAATTTTTCTTTGGATAGATTGGAAACAAAACTTGATTTGGTATCGCTACTGAAATAATTAGTATGCGGGTCAAAATATTCACAAAAAATATTGTAAAAATCGTCTTCAAATAATTTATCATTTGTTAAGGAAGTATTGATTTTGCAAAGCTCATTTTCTATAATCCTTTTTTTTGCATTGTTGCTTAAGGAATTAAAGTTTGCTTTTAATGAGTCAATATTTTTGCTTTCTCCAGCAATTTCGCTATAAATTTCGTATCGGATTTTTTTATTCCAAGCTTTTTCAATTTCGTTTTCTTTCATGTAGAAATCAAAGTTTTTTTGTCTGAAACGAATTGTATCACGTGTGCTAAAATCGATAGGTTTTTTATTTAGGTTTTCTAATACCGCTTTGTTTCTTAGTAATGCAGTTTTGTATTCTTTTTTTATGTTTTCAAGAAAAGAACAATTTCTGTCTAAGATTAAATCATCTAATTGATATAGGTACTGTTTGGAGAGTAAATCGACTTCTGATTTTAAAAATATATTTCTTCCAGGATCTATATCATTTAATAATTCATTAAATAGATAAGCCGATAAACTGTCGTTTACCGGCTTTGGACTGTAGTGCTCTTTTTGAAGTAGTTTATTTATTTTGAGTAAAATTTCACAATTGGTGTCACCATTTTGAGCAAATAGAGATAAAGAGAAAAATAGTAATACAAATGTGTTTTTTTTCATATAAATTATTTTTTATAGAAAGGAAGTTTTACCACTTTGGCAGGAACATCATTTTTTCTGATTCGGATATAGATGTCGCTATCAATAATACTGTTTGGAGTTGTAACATACCCTAATCCAATTCCTTTATTCATAGAAGGAGACATGGTTCCTGATGTTACAATTCCGATTGAATTGCCGTTTGCGTCAACAATTTCGTAATCCTGTCTCGGAACTGCTCTTTCTTGCATTTCAAAAGCAACTAATTTTTTGCTAACCCCGTTTTCTTTTTGTTTTTTGAGGTTGTCTGAATTGGTAAAGTCTTTTGTGAATTTAGTAATCCATCCCAAACCAGCCTCAAGTGGAGAAGTGGTGTCGTTTATGTCGTTTCCATATAAACAGAATCCCATTTCTAAACGTAAAGTATCTCTAGCAGCTAAACCTATTGGTTTGATTCCAAATGCTGCACCAGCTTCAAAAACTTTGTTCCAAATGGTTTCTACTTCTGAATTTTTGCAATAAATTTCAAATCCTCCTGCACCAGTATAGCCAGTAGCAGAAATGATTATATTAGGAAAACCAGCAAAATCAGCTACTTCAAAGTGATAATATGCAATTGAAGCTAAATCTATAGACGACAACGATTGCATTGCTTCTACTGCTTTTGGTCCTTGAATGGCTAATAACGAATACTCATCAGAAAGGTTTCGCATTTCGACTCCTAAATCATTGTGAGAAGAAATCCACTCCCAATCTTTTTCAATATTTGAAGCATTTACTACCAATAAGTACTGTTCTTCTTTCATCTTATAAATGATTAAATCATCTACAATTCCACCTTCATTGTTAGGCAAACAAGAATATTGAGCTCTTCCTATTGTTAGTGTTGATGCATCATTAGATGTTATTTTTTGAATCAAATTCAATGCATTTGGTCCAGAAATAATAAACTCTCCCATGTGCGATACATCAAAAACACCTACTGCATTTCGAACCGTTTCGTGTTCAGTATTAACCCCTTCGTATAGAATAGGCATATTGTATCCAGCAAACGGTAGCATTTTCGCTCCCAAACCCTCATGTATGTGCGTTAAAGCAGTATTTTTCATTTGTTTTTTTTATATAAAAATTAAGGTGCTAATTTATGGCTTTTATTTTGCTTGGCAATGACTATAAAAACCCAAAATTATACTCTCTTGAATCTTTTTGAATAATGTTGAGTATTGGATTATTTTTTAGAAAATAAATTTTGAAGCACCCAAGCAGGACCTATCAATAAGAATTGTAAATCCTTAAGAAAAGAAGGCTTTTTTCCTTCTATTTTATGACCGTAAAATTGACCAAACCATGCCAAAATAAAAAGGGTAATCGAAAATTTCCAAAGAGTTAAGTATTGGCCAATGTAAAAATTTAGAATGAGGCATAGTATGGCAAAAAATGTTATTTTGATTGCCATTATGATTGATAGTCTGACATAAAAAAATAAAACAAAAAGCAAGGTTATGGTTGCCCAATTTTCGATAATTGGATGGTTTAGTTGAAGTGTTTTGTTTAAAATAGTACTTGGAATACTCATTAATAATCCAACAATTGAAAAGAAAATTGCAGGAACGCAAATGTAATGTATGGCTTTGTTTTTTGGATTTTGATGGCTTACCGAGTATTCTTCAAACCATTGGTTAAGTGTTTTCATAGCAACAGTTTTTGTTCTAAATTTATGAAATACTCTGTATCAAATTTGATTTACAATATCTTTTTTTCGAGGATAATAAATTCTAAAGGCTCTTTAGATATAATGGCATCTGTTCCGTTAAGGGGAAAAGACTCTCTAATTCCTGTGTCAACAAAACCATGTCGGTTATACCATGCAATTAATTCTTTTCTTACAGAGATAACGGTCATTGTGATTTTGGGTAAACTTAATTGTATTGCATATTTTTTTGCTTCGTTCAATAATTCTTTTCCGATACCGCTATTTTGCAATTTAGGTAAAACAGTAAGCATTCCGAGGTAGAGTTTGTCTGATTTGTTTGTTAACAAAACACAAGCAATTATCGTATTTTCTTTTATGACTTTTAAGATGGTATTGTTGTCATTCATTAAGATATTTCCTAGTTCGTCTATGGTGGTTCTTTTGTCTTGCAATAAGTTGGCCTCGGTTGTCCATCCCAGTTTAGAGGTTTCGCCACGATAGGCAGAATTAATTAGTTTTTCAAGAGCATAAATGTCTTCAAGAGTAGCAACAGCAATCATGTGTTATTTTTTTATTTCAAAGATAAAAAACTACAACCAGAATTAATCCCGTTGTAGTTTTTGTCGTTAATTGTTCATGATTAATTTGATACAGTATTAAATCTCGATTTTTGTTCCCATGATTTTTAGAAATTCTCTAATAAATGCTGGATGTGCAGGCCAGGCAGGAGAGGTTACTAAATTCCCGTCAACAAAAGCACCATCAACAGGAATCGATTGGTACTCACCACCTGCTAAGGTTACCTCTGGGCCTACTGCTGGGTAAGCGGTTAATTTTCTGCCTTTGACAACATTGGCTGCTGTCAAAATTTGAATACCGTGACATATAGCTGCAACTGGTTTGTTGGTTGTAAAAAAATGTTGCGTGATTTCGATTACTTTAGGGTTTAATCGTAAATATTCTGGTGCTCTACCTCCGGCAATTACCAAACCGTCATAATCGGTTACTTTTACATTGTCAAAACTATAGTTTAAAACAAAGTTGTGACCAGGTTTTTCTGTATAGGTCTGATCGCCTTCAAAATCATGAATGGCTGTTTTTATTAAATCTCCTTTTTTCTTTTCTGGACAAACAGTATGAACGGTATAACCTATCATTTCTAACATTTGAAAAGGAACCATTGTTTCGTAATCTTCTGTAAAATCGCCAGTCAAGAATAATACTTTTTTCATTTTTTCTTTTGTATTAAAAATTAATTATCAGTTTGTTGTTCGGATTTTATGAAAAGTAAAGAATCAGTAAAATCTTAGTTTGTTGTACTATAAAGTTAATTAAAAAAGTATTTACTATTCTAATTTTAGTAATTTTAAGAGAAAAATGAAGTATGGTAAACTCAATTGATGTCGATAGAGCCAAAATTTTGAAATGCTATAAGCCAATCGACGAAAATACACATAAGGGATTGCAAGGTCATGCTTTGATTATTGGAGGGAGTTATGGAAAAATGGGGGCAGTTTGTTTATCTACTAAAGCTGCTCTTAAAACGGGTTGTGGACTGGTAACTGCTTATGTACCAAGATGTGGTTATGAAATTATTCAAACTGCTAATCCTGAAATTATGACAATTACTGACGATCATAAAAAATACATTTCTAATATACATTTCAACTTTAGCCCAAATGCAATTGGGATTGGACCAGGCATGGGGCAAGAAATTGCCACGCAAAAGGCTATGCATGATTTGCTTTCTAATTATATAAATCCATTGGTTATAGACGCAGATGCTTTAAATGTTTTGGCACAAAATCCTACGTGGTTAGCGTTGGTGCCTCCTAAAACAATTTTTACTCCACATTTGAAAGAGTTAGAACGACTGATAGGGAAATGGAATTCGGAGGATGAAAAAATTCAAAAAACAATCTCTTTTTCACTTCAAAATCAAGTTATCGTTGTGATGAAAGGAGCACCCACCTATATTATTGATGGGGAATTGATTTATAAAAATACAACAGGGAATGCTGCTTTGGCAACCGCTGGTAGTGGTGATGTACTTACGGGAATGATTACAAGTTTGTTGGCACAATCTTACGAACCACGTGATGCTGCAATTTTGGGAGTTTATTTGCATGGATTGACTGCAGATATTGCTTTGCCTGTAACCGGATACCAATCATTTATCGCTTCAGATTGTATTGCATATATCGGGAAGGCCTTTTTAAGCCTCGAAATTTAATGCGATTACTTGTGTTTGACTCTATCGTTACCTAAATAGGAATTTGTAAATTTGTTGTTTCTAAAATTAAACTATGAGAAAACCGCTTGAGTTAAGAACGGTCGATGTTACCCGTTATATTTTACCATTACGAGAAGGAGGTTCGCTGCCTGCACTTGCCGAAGCTGATGATGATTTTAAATATGTTTTAAAATTTCGTGGTGCTGGGCATGGTGTAAAAGCATTAATAGCTGAGTTTGTAGGTGGTGAAATTGCAAGAGCTTTAAATTTAAAAATACCCGAATTGGTATTTGCTAAATTGGACGAGGCTTTTGGTCGAACAGAGGGAGACGAAGAGATACAGGATTTACTGCAAGGAAGTCAAGGTTTGAATTTGGCAATGCATTTTTTATCAGGAGCCGTTACTTATGATCCAGTTGTTACACAATTATCAGCTGAATTGGCCTCGAAAATTGTTTGGTTAGATGCTTATATTACCAATGTTGATAGAACCTTTAGAAATACCAATATGTTGATTTGGCATAAAGAGTTGTGGTTGATAGATCACGGTGCTTGTCTGTATTTTCATCATTCGTGGAATACTTGGGAAACTCATGCTAAAAGTCCATTTGTATTGGTAAAAGATCATGTTTTATTACCACAAGCGAGTATGTTAAAAGAAGCTGATATCGAATGTAGAGCATTGCTTACACAAGATATTTTACATGATATAGTAAATTATATTCCAGAAGATTGGTTGCTTTGGGAAGATAGCGAACAAACTCCAGAAGATATTAGAAAGGTTTACTTTCAGTTTTTATGGACTCGATTAAATCATTCAGAAATTTTTATAAACGAAGCCCAAAATGCAAGAGAAAAACTTATATGAATACGCTGTTATTCGTGTGGTGCCTAGGGTAGAACGCGAAGAGTTTTTGAATGTAGGGATTGTTTTATTTTGTAAAAAGGCAAAATATATTAAAATGCGTTTTAGTATTAATGAAGCTAAATTGGCTCTATTTTCTAATGATTTTGATTTGGAGCAGCTTCAGTCAAATTTGGAGTCTTTTCAAAAAATAACACTTGGTGGAAAAGAAGGTGGTCCTATTGGAGAATTCGATATACCATCTCGTTTTAGGTGGTTAACTGCCGTTAGGAGTTCTGTTATACAAACATCAAGACCGCATTGTGGTTTTTGTGAAGATTTAGATAAAACCCTTCAGCGTTTGTTTGAAGAAATGGTTTTGTAGCCATATTGATTTTGTAAAGAATTTCGAATATTGGGATAAAAACAAAAAGAGGTAGAATCAACTTGCCTCTTTTTTGTATTTAGATTTTTGGTTTTTAGTAATTGTAAGCAACAGCTTCTAATCGAGAATCAGTTTCCTTAGTTATTTTTACAAAAGGATATCCTTGTTTTGCTGCTTGTTTTTTTAGTCTAGTTTCAGCTTGAGCAATCCAATCTGATTTAGTTTGTCCTTTTGGTTTGTGTATTGTTGTTTTTAAAGCTATACCTTGATGTAAACCTAATGTTTGTTCATTGTTTAATATTTGAACATTTTTGTAACCTGATTTTCCAGAAATGTCAACTTTATGGTTGTCAATAATTACAGTATTTGTTTTTTTGTCAATAATTTTATTAACCGCCAAAAGACTTATTTCGTTTACAGCACTGTCTCCAGGTAATGAATAAAATACAGTATTGTTTTTGGTGGTAACATAGTTAACTTCTATTTTTTCTCCATTTTGTTTTACAATAATATGAGTGTCAGCAAAAATTAATGAAGTGAATAATATAAGTACAAGTGTGAATATCGTTTTCATGCGTATATTTTAATTTAAGTATTTCTATAATTATTTGTTTGAAATCAATGATTTCAATAACGGACTAAGCAAATAAATTAAATTCAGGAGGAGGTATTGATAGATTTAAAAACACTGTCTGCGGCAAGGTTATCACTTTGCTATAATTTAGTTCAGTTGCAATTGTAGTTAGAAATGGGATCTTAAAAGAGGGTAATTCATATACTAATTCAAAATTTTTATCTTCTATATCCAATTCGCCTCCAGGCAGTGCTTCTTTTCTATCTTGTATATTTTTTTCGGTATTTGTTTTGATAATATTAGACACGCATTTTACACCCCAAGAAAGTGTAATGAAAAAACATAGTGCTAAAAATGTTATTTTGCGTGCTGTTTTCATACTTGTAAAAATAACTTGAAAACTCAGTAAAATCAAGGGTTTTAATAATTTTTTGATTAATATTTTTTGAATTTAACTACATTTGAAAAAAGTATAAATTCATGTATTGTTACCCTTTTAGAAATAGGGTTGGTATGTAAAATATGTCTTGAATTTAAAAAAAGACCCTAAAAAAATAGTGGTTGAATGAGTTTCTAGATTTAAATTAATTTTGAAAGATGGGATTATTCGACTTAAATTTTAGATTAAAGAGAGTTTTTCGACTAAATTTTAGTAGCAGATTCGCTTTTGAGATAAAATGAGAAATAGAATTATCGACATATTTGCTTTTGTTCAAGTAATAGAGATGCTTTCAAAAACAGCATAATATCTTAAAATACAATCCAGAGTATTTATAAACTAAACTTGATTAGACAATGTTAATTTGTTTAATCAAGTTTTTTTTATCCTAATTTTTTCTTCTTTAATTCTATTGCTATAAAGGTTTGATTTTGTTTTTTAAAGTAAAGTTTTTTTGTAAGTTGTTTTAAAACAGGTATTTATACGCTTGTAAAATGTTTGAAAGCGAAATAATTTTGAGTGAATTTTTAATAAGTATCAAAAAATAATCAATTTTTTTGTAGTTGATTTTATTTTTTTACCAATTTATTTTGATGCCCCAGTTTTCAAAAGATTACAATTTGTTGAGCAAATAAATTTAAAGTATAAAGAAAACGAATGGAGTAAGCCGAAAATCCTATCAAAGAGTTGGCAAAAAAATAAATAAGAATATGAAAGTCGAAAAAACAAAAATCAGTGCAAATTTAATCGTTAAGCCAGAGCGTACGCATTTTAAACATATGCTTGCCAAAAATCCTAACTATTTTGGGAATATAGCCGAGAGTAAGCTGAAACCTATCATAAAGATTATTTCTGATCCTAGTTATGAAACACTTACTTGTGTAGGTTATAACCCCGATACAGCCGAAATGAAAGCCACTTTTTCAATCAATAGATCTTCTGGATATTCTGGCAATTTATGTGGTTTGGGTTCATTTGAGTATGTTCGGTTTTATTTAGATTTTCACGATGGTGCTGGTTTTATAGATCAAGGTTCTGTTGCAGTAAATGTGCATGATATTCCTAATAATAAAGATTGTAATGGGAAATCTATTTTTCCAATTCAATATGTTGCTACGTTAAAGAAAAAAACACGCAAATTTTCTACCTGTAGTTCACCATCATTACCTACTTTGAGGGCTATTTTATCTTGGAGTACTGATCCGCCTACTGCATCTCCAAACTGGACTCCCGTTTGGGGAGGAAGACTGGATAGTGATGTGCAGTTAAAACCAACTTGGCTGATTAGTTTAGAACATTTGGAGGATTTAGAAATTGATTTATCCCAATATTTTGATATCGCAAAAGCTTCGCCTAATTTAACTACAAAACAATTAAAGGAGGTTACTGGTATTAATATTGATGAAATCTCATCAACCAAATCGAATATTTCTCTAAACGATTTAATTCTGAAATATGATAAACTAAAAGTTCCTGTAACACGAACTATTTATAAAAAAGTTTCGAATATGATTAAATATCCAACATCCGAAATAACGATTATGGATAAATCAATTTTAGAGAAATTAAAAATAAATATTATTCCTATTATTGATGAAATCATTGCTTTTCCATTTGATACTTCCAAAGCGAATGTCGATTTTGAAGAATTGGAGTGTGTAGGACTAGATTATGCTTCAGAAAGTTTGGTTGCTACTATACGAATAAAAAAGAAAACTGGCTTTGTAGGTGATTTATGCGACTCAGGAAGTAAAGAATTTATCTCGTTTTGGGTTGATTGGGATAATTCATGTTCTTGGCAATATGTTAATACAGTTGAATTGAAAGTTCATGATATCGACATGAAAGGAGATAGTTTGTCTTATTCGGTTTCCTTACCATTAGACGCTACTTTTCATAGAAAATTATGTACAACACCAAATGTTATTCGTGTTCGTGGAGTATTGTCGTGGAATGTAGCGCCCTCTACAATAGATCCTAATAAGTTAGAGTATTATGGTAATAGAGTTGATTCTCACGTACAAATTAAACCTGGTTTAGAATTAAATCCTGGTGATGTAATTCCGCTATTTAATATCATTGGTGGTATAGATGTGGCTCATGTTAATGATCTAACAGGATTGACATCGTCTGGGGCATTTTTTGCATTAAATGGAATTCCTGTTCCAACTGGAGCTCCATTTGGAGGTGTAATTGTTTTAAATGGCCCATCTTTCCCTGGTTATCGTTATAAAATAAAAATTACAAACTTAGCAAATGGTACCGTGAGTTATGCAAATGATACTTTTACCGTTGTTGGCTCATTGCCCCATGCACCTTGGGTGCAATATACTACCCAAACACCTGATGCGGGAGGGTATTATCCATTTTTGGATGTTTCCAAAAATACTCTAAATGTTTTGGCTAGATTTACTCCTACAACCGAGGATCGATTCTTAATAGAAATGGAAGTTGATACTATACCTGGTGCATTTTCGAAAATTATCCAAATAGATAATTCTGCTCCCGTAATTCAATTGCATGTAAATGATCTTGGCGATTGCACACATTATGCAAAAGGGGATACTATAACAGGAACATTCTACGTATATGATAAATATCTTCATTACTGGAGTTTTGGAAGTACTTGGGGAACTGGTACAGCAGATCCTACAGGCACGACCAATACACCGGCTTTGCCTGGTAATTCTTTTAGTATCGCTACATTGGTAAATTCTTATCCTTGTGGTAGTATTTCTTTATATGCTGTCGATAAAACAATTGTAAATAGTCAAAGTGTTGGGCATTATACACCTGCTTCTTACAATATTTGTTTGAAAGAAAAAAAATAAAATTAAGTATAAGAAGGCTGTCTGAATTGTTTTAGATGGCCTTTAATTTTGGAACAATGAGTGATCTAGAGAAATATTTTATAATTGTGATTGTAGTATGGAGACTTACTCATTTGATTTGTTTGGAAGATGGACCTTTTGATGTAATTTTTAAAATTAGAAAAATGGCTGGAAATACTTTTTTGGGACGATTGATGGATTGCTTTTACTGTCTAAGTATTTGGATAGGATTGATTTGTGCTTATTTTTTGTCTGGAATTTGGCAAGAAATACTTATTTTAACACTGTATTATTCGGGAGCTTCTATTTTGCTTGAAAAGTTTACCAATAAAAATTTTAGTTGATATGTGTAATTGTAATCAAAAACGTTCAGCGTTTACCAATATGAGCAATCAAAATCCTATAGGGATGGTTAGAGTAAAACTGGTTAAAAACGAAGCGGTTGTTTTGAATGGGAATATAACTGGGAGAACCTATATTTTTAGAACCATCAATGATGTTAATTGGGTAGATAAAAGAGATGCGTTGAGTATAACAGCTTATCAGGGATTACAATTGATTTAGACAGATATTGTGATAAACGTTTGTTTTGGTTTTTAAATCTAGCTAGAAGTTTTTGTGCTTTTTAAAAAAGAGTAGTTTTTCATTTTCAATTGTTTAGCTGTTTGTTTTACTTTAAGTTCTTCCCCATAAAATGGTAGTAATTTTTTAGAGAGCAGATTGCTAATAACAAAATATAATAGATATGGCCGAATTTAAATATGCTTCCACTAATGAGGCAATAATATACGAGAGTGTTAGTGGCGGAAAGGGTAAGAATCCAATCAACAGAGTATTAATGGGAACTTATGTCAAAATCATTAATGAAAATGATGAATGGACTCAAATTTACGCTTTTAAAAAAAATGGGTGGATGCGTTCTTCTGATTTATCTAATGATATGGGAATGAAAATATTTTTCTTAGATGTAGGACAAGGAGATGGTACATTGCTAGAAGTTGGTAAATACAAAATAGTGATAGATGCTGGGCCTAATAGTAGTATGTATAATTACCTAACTAAATGGCAATACAAATATCTTTTGGATAAAGGGGAGAAAGTTCATATAGATTTTTTGATTGTAAGTCATTTTGATACAGATCATTATAAAGGATTTGTTAAAATTTTACAAGACAAGCGTTTTACTTTCGGAACAATTGTTCATGCAGGGATATTAAAATTTGCTGTTAAAGATAACCCATACAGTAGTGGTCTTGGGGAAATTGTTTCAAGTAATGGGAAAAAGTATTTGACAAAAGTATTTGATGATTTGTTGACAGTCAGCGAACAAGTCTCGTTTAATAGAGATGTAACAGCGTTTTTGAACGCATTGCATGATGCTGACATTCAAGGAGTGAAACGATTTGAACAAGGAGATATAATAATTGAGGAACAAATAGAAAGTCAATCCTTTCGTATAGAAGTATTAGCGCCTTTTACAGAAAAATTAAACGATGAAAAAGCATTTGTTTATTGGAAAGATGACGGTAAAACAATTAATGGTCATAGCCTAGTTTTAAAAGTTGTTTTTGGAAATAGAACTGTTTTATTGGGTGGAGACTTGAACACTTTTTCCCAGCACTACTTAATGGAAAAATATCCCTTCGAGAACCCTTTTGAAGTAGATGTTGCTAAATCTTGTCATCACGGTTCCTCAGATTTTTCAGAAAAATTTATGGAGTTGGTAAATCCATATGCTACGGTAATTTCATCAGGTGACAATGAGGGGCATGCTCATCCTAGAGCAGATGCTATTGGTTGTGCAGGTAAATATTCTAAAAGCAAACGCCCTCTTGTTTATTCGACAGAATTAGCGCGCTCAACAGATTTAAAGAATCAAAAAATTCTTTATGGAATGATAAATCTGCGAACTAATGGTAAAGATATTTATATGAGTCAAATGAAAGAAGTTAAAAATAATTCTGATTTATGGGACTCATACGAAGTAAAATAGAAAATGATCATACCACAAAAAAAAACGGCCAATAATAATCTTGGCCGTTACTTTTACTATGATCTATCCTAAGAAGCTCTTTAATTCTTCGTAGGTTTTGATTTTGGTACTTACTTTTTCTTTGTTCATTACACTTTCAATTTGTGTAGGCAATGGTAAAGTTATGTTTAATGCTGGTTCTACAACATCCAAAAATTTAATAGGGTGCGCTGTTTCAAGGAAAACTCCAATTGCATTTGGAAAGTTTTGTAGCTCTTTTTTCAATCCCAAATAACCAACGGCTCCATGAGGTTCTGCAATGTAACCATCGGTTTTATAAATAGATTTCATTGCTTCTAAAGTTTCTTTATCGGTATATGAAAAGGATGAGAAATCTTTTCTGAATTCATTTAAATCATTGTTGTATAATTCTTGAATACGAATAAAATTACTTGGATTTCCTACATCCATTGCATTCGAAATTGTAGCAATAGACGGTTTTGGTTCATAATTTCCTTTTTCTAAAAATCTTGGAACCGTATCGTTTACATTGGTTGAAGCTACGAAATGTTCTATAGGTAAGCCTAATTTTTTAGCCATAATTCCAGCACAAATGTTTCCGAAATTTCCACTAGGACAAGAAAATACCATTGGCTTGTTTTGTGATTTTAATTGTTTGTAAGCAAAGAAAAAATAAAACATTTGTGGTAACCAGCGCGCTATATTGATAGAATTGGCCGATGTTAGGTTTTTGTGTTTTAAAGTTTCGTCCAAAAATGCTTTTTTGACCATATCTTGACAATCATCAAAAACACCGTCAACTTCAAGAGCTTTGATGTTTTGTCCTAAAGTTGTCAATTGTCTTTCTTGAATATCACTTACTTTTCCAGATGGATAAAGAATCACAACATCAACACCTTGAACTCCTAGAAAACCACTGGCAACCGCACCTCCTGTGTCACCGGAAGTAGCTACAAGTACTGTGTTTTTATTGTCTTTTTTATCTTTATTGAAATAGCCTAGACAACGTGACATAAAACGCGCGCCAACGTCTTTAAAAGCCATTGTTGGACCGTGATATAATTCTAAGGCATAAATGTTATTTTCAACTTTTTCGGTTGGAAACTCAAAGCATAAAGTTTCGGCTATGATTTGTTTTAGGGTTTCGGTTGGAATCTCATCACCTACAAATTGCTGAATGGCTTCGAAAGCAATTTCTTCATTAGATAAATTTTCTATATTGTCGAAAAAACTTGATGATAGGGGAGTGATTTTTTCAGGGAAATACAAACCTTTGTCGGTTGCTAATCCTTGTATAACAGCTTCTTGGAAAGAAACTTTTGGTGCGTTATGATTTAAACTGTAATATTTCATTGTTTTTAGTCCTTAGTTTTTAGTCCTTAGTTTTTTAGTCCTTAGTTTTTTAGTCCTTAGTTTTTTAGTCCTTAGTTTTATGCTAACTACTAAGAACTAGGAACTAATTACTAAGGACTTATATTAAATTATTGATATTCCTTGGTCATTTACTTTAGAAACGTGAATTTCATAAGGCAAATTCATTTCTTCATAAACAGCACTCATGGCTTTGGCGATTTTATTTGCTGTTTCTTCACCTTTGCTTAATGCAAAAATAGAAGGGCCAGAACCAGAAATCCCTGAACCAAGTGCTCCGTTTTCGTAAGCTGTTTGTTTGATTAAATCAAATCCAGGAATTAGCATTGAGCGAATTGGTTCGATGATTTCGTCGTGCAATGAACGGCCGATCAATTCATAATCCTGAGTGTACAGTCCTGCTACTAATCCGCCAACATTTCCCCATTGTGTAATGGCACTTTTTAGAGAAACAGTTTGTTTTAATACAGAACGTGCATCGGAAGTTTTTAACTCAATTTGTGGATGAACAACCGTTGCATATAATTCGGATGGGCTATCAATTTTAATAATATCCAATGGATTTGAACTACGAACTAGTGTAAAACCTCCCAAAAGGGCAGGAGCCACGTTATCAGCATGTGCATTCCCACTGGCTAATTTTTCGCCTTGCATGGCAAATTTTACCAATTCTTTTCTGGTAAAAGGACGGCCTAATAATTCGTTGATTCCAAAAACTGCTCCTGCAGAACTAGCAGCACTACTACCAATACCACTTCCGGCTTTGATGTGTTTGTAGATTTCAATTTCAAAACCAAATTCGGTTTCAACTTCTTCTAACATTGCTAGTGCAGCAACTCCAGAAACGTTTTTTTCGGTTTCTAATGGCAAATCAGCTCCTACAATTTTGGTAATACGAACTCCTTTTACATCAGATTTCCGAACAATCATTTCGTCTCCAGCAGTAGCTAAACATAGTCCGAGTACATCAAAACCACAAGAAAGATTTGCAATTGTGGCGGGGCAGAATAATTTTATTTCTTCCATTTTTTATTTTTTTTCGTAGAGACACTCTATAGTGTCTCTACTGCGTAAAATTACACATTTCCTATTCTAATTACATCAGCAAAAATTCCAGATGCAGTAACTGCAGCACCAGCACCAGCTCCCTTGATTAATAAGGGTTGGTCAACATAGCGATCTGTATAGAATAAAACGATATTGTCTTTTCCTTCCAAATTGTAAAATGGATGGTCTTTTGGGATAAATTGTAAGCCTACATTTGCTTTTCCGTCTTCAAATTGAGCTACAAATTTCAATCGGCTTTCTTTTTCATTTGCTTCTGCTAAAATAGATTCAAAATGTTTTGCGTGTTCTTTCAATGAAGCAAAAAAAGCGTCGTTGTTGGTAGTTCCCATGCATTCTTTTGGTAAGAAAGCTTTGTTCTCAATGTCTTCGATTTCCATTTGATATCCGCTTTCACGAATTAGAATCAGAATTTTTCTTGCAACGTCAATTCCGCTTAAGTCTATTTTGGGATCTGGTTCAGTAAATCCTTGAACTCCTGCTTCTTTTACTACGTCGTGGAAAGAATTATTTTCGTCAAAATTATTGAATATAAAGTTTAAACTTCCAGACAAAACGGCTTGAATTTTATGTACTTTATCACCTGAAGCGATTAAGTTTTTTACAGTGTCAATAATTGGTAATCCTGCACCAACATTAGTTTCAAATAAGAAAGGGGCATTGTATTGGCGAGAAAGGTTTTTTAGTTTTTTATAATTATCATAGGCTGATGAACAGGCAATTTTATTACAAGTTACTACAGCAACGTTTTGTTTTAAATACTGCTCGTAAGTTTTAGAAATCTCTTCGTTTGCCGTAATGTCAACAAAAATACTATTACGCAAATTAAGTGCTTTTACGTTTGCAATAAATTCCTCTTTGTTGGCATCTTGTCCATTTTCTAAAAGGGATTGCCATCCTTTTAATGAGATTCCATCATCATCAAAATGCATTTTTCTAGAATTTGAAATAGCGATAACTCTCAAGTTTATTTTTAGGTTTTCTTTTAAAAATTTCTTTTGTTGATGAATTTGTTCAATGAATTTTTCGCCTACATTACCAACACCCATTACAAATAAATTTAATTGTTTGGTGTCTTCTTCAAAGAAGTTTTCGTGTAATGTATTAAGTGCTTTTTTGACATCTCTTTCATTGATAACTACTGATATGTTTCTTTCAGAAGCACCTTGCGCTATAGCACGAATGTTAACGTTGTTTTTCCCTAAAGTGCTAAACATTCTTCCACTAAGACCTTGGTGGTTTTTCATGTTTTCGCCAACTAGTGCTATAATGCAGAGGTTTTGCTCTACAATGCAAGGGTCAATTTTGTTTTGAGCAATTTCATTTTGGAAAGCTTTATTAATAGCAATTTCAGCCGATTCCGCATCTGAGCTCGAAATACCAATACAAATCGAGTGTTCGGATGATGCTTGTGTTATGAAAATAACATTGATACTTTCGTTTGATAATACTTCGAATAAGCGTTTCGATGATCCTGCAACACCAATCATTCCAGAGCCTTCCAGTGTAACCAAAGCAATATTGTCAATATGAGTAATTCCTTTTACAGGATTGGTTTGCTCTGTAACAGAATTTGAAATTAAAGTTCCTTCGGCTTTGGGCTCAAAAGTGTTTTTGATAATGATTGGGATGTTTTTTCTTAAAACAGGCTGAATAGTAGGAGGGTATAGTACCTTGGCGCCAAAGTGAGATAACTCCATTGCTTCCTGATAAGAAATTGTAGCAATAGGTCGAGCTTGTTTTACAATTTTAGGGTTTGCTGTAAACATTCCATTAACATCTGTCCAAATTTCTAATTCGTTTGCGTTCAATGCTCCAGCAATGATTGCAGCTGTGTAATCAGAACCGCCACGACCCAAAGTAGTGATGATACCATCCATAGACATAGAAATAAAACCAGGCATGATGGTAACTAGAGTATCATCAGATTTGAAATAATCTGTAATGAGTTGATTGGTAATTTCAAAATTTACTGCAGCTTTTCCAAATTGATTATTAGTTTTAATCAATTCACGACTATCTTTATAAGAACTGTTTTTTAGTCTTTGTTTTAATGCTTCAGCGATAATAAAAGATGATAATAATTCACCAAAACTTAAAATAGTATCTAAGGTTCTTGGTGATAATTCTCCTAAAAGGAAACATCCATCTAGTAGTGTTTCTAAATGATTAATGATTCTTTTGATATGGCTTAAAGCTCCACTTTGTTCACTAACAGGAATTAGTTGTTTGAGTGCTTCTAAATGTTTTTTCTCAATTTCAGATACAATCTCTTTGAAGTTCTCGTCATTAGATGCAGCTAATGAAGCCGCATTTTGTAACAAATCGGTAACTTTGCTTAAAGCGGATACAACCACGACAAGTTTTTCTTCGTGTGATTTATTAAGAACAATGTCTAATACTAATTTTATGTTTTCTGCATTGGCTACCGAAGTTCCGCCAAATTTTAATACTCTCATAACAAGTTTGTATTTGTTTTTATTTAAATCGAATGGCGTTTTTTTTACGCTGTTATTCAGTTGTTTATGTGTTTTTTTAAATATAAATGCAATTATTTTCTATGCACTCATGAACTACTTTCTTTAATAAAGAAGCATAGCAAAAATGGATTATATGTAATAATGAATACCCCTAAGGGGTAGTAGTAATTGTTGTAGTAACAGCAGAAACAACCCAAGTAAGAGTTGTATTTGAAGAGTGATATTTGCTGTTAAATTTTTTCATTTTGATTTTTCAAAAGTACTGTTTTTTATAAAAAAATAAGTCTTTTTAAGTCGTTTTTATGAATACTTTAATAAATAATTTCTAATAGGGATTGAAATTTAATATTGTGTAATATAATCCTTTGTTTATTGAGATTATCATTGTTTTAAGGAAAGGTTTTGCAATGGTTTTGATGCTAAATTAAGTTGTAAGTTACAGTAAAATAAGCTTTTTTTTGTTTAGGTGTAGATAAGAAGCTTTGATTGGTTTAGAATAAATGATTGTCAAATTTCTCAAGATTTTGAATATGATGTTTAAATTATTTTTAGAAATAATTGCTTTTTAATGTTGATTTATTGAATTTTGGTCTTTAAATTTTAGTAAAATGGAGAATACACATTATATAAATACAGATTTACTTTCTTTTGAGGAATTACAAGAGATTGTTTCTTATGATAAAAAAATAATTCTTTCAGATCTTGTTAAAGAAAAAATTCAAAAATGCAGGGATTTTTTGGATGCCAAAATGGCTTTGCATTCTGAGCCAATATATGGTATTAATACTGGTTTTGGTTCGCTTTGTAATGTAAAAATATCGAATGAGAATTTATCAAAACTGCAAGAGAATCTCGTTAAATCACATTCCTGCGGAACTGGTGATGAGGTGCCAAATGAAATAGTGAAGTTGATGTTGTTGCTTAAGATTCAATCGTTGAGTTATGGCCATTCTGGAATTCAATTGGAAACTGTTGAGCGTTTGGTTGATTTTTATAATAATGATGTATTGCCAGTAATTTATGCACAAGGTTCATTAGGAGCATCAGGCGATTTGGCTCCATTAGCGCACTTGTCTTTGCCATTGTTAGGAGAAGGAGAGGTTTGGTTTGAAGGCAAGAGGATGAAATCGGCCGAAGTATTAAAAAACTTTGGTTGGCAGCCAATAGTGTTGCAATCAAAAGAGGGACTTGCTTTATTAAACGGGACTCAGTTTATGAGTGCCTATGGAGCATATATAATAATGAAAGCACATCGTTTTTCTTTTTTTGCAGACCTTATTGGTGCAATCTCTTTGGAAGGTTTTGATGGTCGAATTGAACCTTTTAATGAGCTGATTCATTATATTCGCCCTCATAGAGGTCAGATCTCGACAGCCAAAAGAGTAAAAGAGTTTCTTGATGGTAGTGAAATTATCAAACAACCCAAAACTCATGTGCAAGATCCTTATTCTTTTCGTTGTATTCCACAGGTACACGGAGCTTCTAAAGATACGTTTCATTATGTAGAAAAAGTATTTAAAACTGAAATAAACTCAGTTACTGATAATCCTAATATATTTATTGAGAGTGACGAGATTGTTTCTGGGGGTAATTTTCATGGTCAACCTTTGGCACTGGCTTTAGATTTTATGAGTATTGCTTTGGCAGAACTTGGTAGTATTTCAGAGCGACGAACTTTTCAATTAATTTCTGGATTACGAAATTTACCTGCTTTTTTGGTAGATAATCCAGGATTAAACTCAGGATTTATGATACCACAATATACAGCAGCAAGTATAGCAAGTCAAAATAAACAGTTGGCTACACCATCAAGTGTTGATAGTATTGTGTCTAGTAACGGACAAGAAGATCACGTGAGTATGGGAGCAAATGGAGCAACTAAGTGTTTGCGTATTATGGAAAATCTAGAGCGCATTTTGGCTATAGAATTGATGAATGCCTCCCAAGCAATTGAGTATCGAAGACCTTTACAATCAAGTGATTTTATCGAAATGTTTTTGAAATCATATAGAGATGAAGTGCCACTTGTGAAAGAAGATAGGATTTTACATTATGATATAGAACGAACGGTTAATTTCCTGAATAGTTTTCAAATTGAAAATGATTTGTTAACAATGGCTTAACATTAGCATAAAATAATGAAGTAATTTTGCACTATCTAAAAAAGAAACAAATGTCATTAAATAGTATTTTTCAATTTTTAGTCCCAAAGGACAAAAAATTTTTTCCTCTTTTCGAAGAAGCATCTAGTAATTTAATTGAATTAGCTTCAAATTTACATGAAGCGGTTAATCTTCCTTTAAAAGAAAGAGAGATTCTTTTTGTTAAAATTGACGAATTAGAGCAAAAAGGAGAAGATATTACTCGTGAAACTAACTTAGAATTGAGTAAAAACTTCATTACACCATTTGATAGAGAGGATATTTACTCTTTAATAACTTCGATTGATTATGTTGCCGATCATCTTCATGGTGCAGCCTCAAGAATGCGTCTGTATCAGGTAGATAAAATTACAAAATCAATTCGTAAAATGACAGAAATCAATCTAGAGGCTTGTCAGCATATTGATACAGCTGTGAAAGAATTGAAAAATTTAAATAATATGAAAACCATTACTCATGCTTGTTCTAAAATAAACAAATTAGAGAACAAATCGGATATGGTTTATAATAAAGCAGTTTTTGAAATTTTCGAAAACGAAACAGATGCTAAGAATATCATTAAATATAAAGAAGTATTATCAGTTTTAGAATCTGCAACTGATAAATGTAAGAGTGTTGCTAGTGTTTTGGAATCTATTACAGTAAAACATTCTTAATCTAATCTATTTATACTGAAGATATTGATATGACTTTACTTATAATTATTATAGTTTTAGCTTTAATTTTTGATTACATCAATGGGTTTCATGATGCGGCTAATGCTATTGCTACTGTTGTGGCAACCAAAGTTTTATCGCCATTTCAAGCGGTAGTTTGGGCTGCTTTCTTTAACTTTTTGGCCTATTGGGTTTTTGGTTTTGGTGTTGCGGATACTGTAGCAAAAACAGCTCATACCATGGAGATTAATCTAGTTGTAATTCTGGCAGGTGTGATAGCAGCAATTGCTTGGAATTTACTCACTTGGTGGTTAGGAATTCCTTCTAGTTCTTCTCATACTTTGATCGGAGGTTTTGCTGGAGCAGCTATTGCTCATGCAATTGCAGTTCATGGTTTTTCGGGTTATGTAGGCGAAGACGGAACTACTCGTTATTGGTATGAAATAGTTAGTTGGTACAAAGCAGGAAAAGATGGAGGAATGCCTTCTGGTGTTCTAATAATCATTGCTTTTATTGTTTTAGCCCCTTTAGTGGGAGCAGTAGCATCGTATTTAATTTCAATTTGGTTGTTAAACGCTTCAAGAAAAAGCATATATCCTAAGATTTTTACACTAGGTTTAATGGTTTTGACTATTTGGTTTGTCTATAAGCAAATGATTCCTTATGAAACGATTATAAAGGACGGTGGAAAAGCTCGTTTTGATTCTCATTTTTGGAGTGTGGTTTTTGAATCTCACAATATCAAATGGTTTTTGGTTGCTTTTATAATATTGACAGTTAGTGTTTTTTGTTTGATTTTTAGTAGCTTAAGTCTTAATCAGGCAGATGGAGCACTGAAAAAAATGCAATTGTTATCATCTGCTGCTTTTAGTTTAGGACATGGTGGTAATGATTCTCAAAAAGTAATGGGTATTATTGCTGCGGCAGTTGCGGTATATATTAATACTAATCCAGGTGTTCATATGGATTCTTGGTTAAATGTTGTGTTGCCAAATGATGATTTAGGTGTAAAAGGGGTAATGCCAGGCTGGATACCGTTAGCATGTTACTCAGCAATTGCTGCGGGAACTTTGAGTGGAGGATGGAAAATTGTAAAAACAATGGGTTCAAAAATTACAAAAGTATCTTCTTTTGAAGGTGTTGCAGCCGAAACTGCTGGAGCTTTGACTTTGTATTTTACCGAGCATTTAAAAATTCCAGTAAGTACGACTCATACAATTACAGGTTCTATCATTGGAGTTGGATTGACTAAAAGGATTTCTGCGGTTCGTTGGGGGGTAACTGTGAGTCTTATTTGGGCTTGGGTGTTGACAATTCCTATTACAGCAATTTTAGCTGCGTTAATATATTATCTTTTGGCCTTATTTATTTAATATAAATGGGGAGAATATAAAACAAGCCATTCGGGGATTCCGAATGGTTTTTTGTTTTAATTTTTTAGAGCATTGAGTTTAAGGAAAATAAAAATTGTAATGCTAAAAAAAAGCAACTCCAGTTTTTAGAGTTGCTTTATGTTTACAGTTGAAATGGAATGTCTTATTTTATTTTGAAATTTTTCTCGATTGCTTTAATCATTTCGCCAGCGATATCTTTATTGGTGGCACCTTCAATACCTTCTAGTCCAGGAGATGAATTTACTTCTAATAATAAAGGTCCTTTTGAGGATCGAATAATATCTACACCAGCAACTTTTAAATCCATTGCTTTTGCTGCTTTTATAGCAATTCTTTTTTCTTCAGAGGTTACTTTAACAACAGAAGCTGTACCGCCTAGGTGAATGTTGGCTCTAAATTCTCCAGGCATAGCCTCTCGTTGAATGGCGGCAACAACTTTTCCATCAATAACAAAACAACGAATATCTTTTCCGTTTGCTTCTTTAATAAATTCTTGTACCAAGATATTGGCATTTAAACTTTTAAAGGCGTTGATGACACTTTCCGCAGCTTTTTTAGTTTCGGCTAGTACAACTCCTTTTCCTTGAGTCCCTTCAAGAAGTTTTACAATCAGTGGTGTTCCGCCTACCATTTTGATTAAGTTATCTGTATCCAATGGGGAATTGGCAAACCCAGTTGTTGGGATGTCAATGCCGTGATTTAATAATAATTGTAATGAGAATAATTTGTCTCTAGATTGTGTGATTGCTGTAGCAGAATTTAAACAATATACTTTCAATGCTTCAAATTGCCTTGTCAATGCACATCCATAGAAAGTAACACTCGGTCTAATTCTTGGGATAATAGCATCAAATTGATTCAAGATTTTTCCGCCACGATAATGGATTTCTGGTTTTTTAGCATCCAGTTTCATGTAGCATTCTTTTATGTTTAGAAAATGCATTTCATGGCCTCTCATTTCGCCAGCCTCCATAATTCTTATGTTGCTATACAATTCGGGATTACTGGCTAAAAGCCCTATTCTTAAACCAGAGCTTGCTTTTTCAGAATTTATGTATAAGGCTTGAAGGCTTTCTGGAGTTGGTTGTCCCAAAAGATATTTTTGTTCGGGGTCAACCAAGATTCTTCCGCTCATGGCTTCTCTACCTAAAAGCATTCGGAAACCCATAGAATCGCGATTGGTTAATGTCATTTCAATAGGCCATTTCGATTCGCCAATAGCAATATCGGTCTGAATTACGTAGCGATGTTCTCTAAATCCGCTTGAGCTTTTCACTATACGTTTCCCTACCAATGGTGCTTCGCAATGGATAACTGTTTTGATATTGTTTTGAATTGGGTTAATATCAAATTTCACCCAATTGGTTTCGTTTTTAATAAATGGGGCAATATTGATGGCGTGTAAAGCTGATGTTTTGGCACCTGAATCAACACGAGCTTTTATTGTTGGAATTCCTAATTCTGGAAATGAGCACCATTCTTCGCTACCCAGTATGACTTTGTTTTGTCCCATAAATTAAATTGGTTTTTCTTTTTTGAATTATCAAATGTAGATATTTGTTTTCTAAAAAGTACTATAATATCTTATAAAGAATAAACCCGTTATGTTATGAAAACGTAACGGGTTTGTTAAAAAGTTTTTTGTTTTAAATTATTGATTTTTAGGTTCTTCTGCCTTGTTTACTTTTATGGTTAATTCTTTAGAACCGTCTTCTATATCCATGAATATTTCGTCTCCGGATGTGATTTTTGAAGTTATAATTTCTTCTGCTAAAGCATCTTCGATATATTTTTGGATAGCTCTTTTAAGAGGTCTTGCTCCAAATTGTTTATCGAATCCTTTGTCGGCAATAAAAGCTTTAGCTTTATCAGATAACTTCAATTGATATCCTAGCTCATTGATACGATTGTATAATTTTTTCAATTCAATTTCGATAATTAAATTGATGTCTTCTTTTTCTAATGTGTTGAATACAATTACATCATCAATTCTATTTAAGAATTCTGGAGCAAATGTTTTCTTTAAAGCGTTTTCGATAATGCTTTTAGAATTTTCATCGGCTTGTGCTACTTTGGCAGCAGTACCAAAACCAACACCTTGTCCAAAATCTTTCAATTGACGTGCACCAACATTAGATGTCATGATGATAATCGTGTTTTTGAAATCAATTTTACGACCTAAACTATCAGTTAAAAATCCATCATCAAGTACTTGTAGCATCATATTGAACACATCGGGATGAGCTTTTTCTATTTCGTCAAGAAGAACAACGCAATAAGGTTTTCTTCTTACTTTTTCGGTCAATTGTCCTCCTTCTTCGTATCCTACGTATCCAGGAGGAGCTCCAACTAATCGAGAAATAGCAAATTTCTCCATATATTCACTCATGTCAATTCGTACCAATGCATCTTCAGAATCGAATAATTCTTTGGCTAGAACTTTGGCTAACTGTGTTTTACCGACACCGGTTTGTCCTAAGAAAATGAATGAACCAATTGGTTTGTTTGGGTCTTTTAATCCAGCACGGTTTCTTTGGATAGATCTAGCTATTTTTAAAACGGCATCATTTTGACCAATTACCTTATCTTGAATTAACTCTGGTAGTTTTGCAAGTTTGTTGCTTTCAGTTTGAGCAATTCTATTTACAGGAATTCCAGTCATCATAGAAACCACATCGGCTACATTATCTTCGGTAACTATAATTCGGTTACTTTTAGAGTCTTCTTCCCATTGTTCTTGTGCAATGGCTAATTCTTTTTCTATTTTTTTCTCGTCGTCACGAAGTTTGGCTGCCTCTTCGTATTTTTGTTTTTTTACGACTAGATTTTTTAATTCGCGAACTTCCTCTAATTGACGTTCTAGATCAAGAATTTGTTTAGGGACGTCAATGTTTGTAATGTGTACTCTTGAGCCAGCTTCGTCTAATGCGTCAATAGCTTTGTCTGGTAAAAAACGTTCAGACATGTATCTATTTGTTAATTTAACACAAGCTTCAATAGCTCCTTCGGTGTAAATTACATTATGATGATCTTCGTATTTGTTTTTGATGTTATTCAAAATTGCAATAGTTTCTTCTACTGAA
The DNA here is from genome assembly GCF_040045115.1 of Flavobacterium adhaerens. NCBI lineage: Bacteria > Pseudomonadati > Bacteroidota > Flavobacteriia > Flavobacteriales > Flavobacteriaceae > Flavobacterium > Flavobacterium adhaerens. The sequence goes on from NZ_JBDLZX010000001.1 coordinate 147,984, forward strand.
GTTGGTTCTACGATTACTTTTTGAAAACGTCTTTCTAAGGCTCCATCTTTTTCAATGTATTGGCGGTACTCATCTAGAGTTGTTGCTCCAATACATTGGATTTCGCCTCTTGATAAAGCAGGTTTGAACATGTTTGAAGCGTCTAATGAGCCAGTTGCTCCTCCAGCTCCAACAATCGTATGAATTTCGTCTATGAAAAGAATGATGTCATCATTTTTTTCCAATTCATTCATTACAGCTTTCATGCGTTCTTCAAATTGACCTCGGTATTTTGTGCCAGCAACTAAACTAGCTAAATCCAAGGTTACAACACGTTTGTTGAATAAGATACGAGAAACTTTCTTTTGAATAATTCGTAAAGCAAGACCTTCGGCAATTGCGGATTTTCCAACACCAGGTTCACCTATTAGTAAAGGGTTGTTTTTTTTACGACGACTCAAAATTTGAGAAACACGTTCTATTTCTTTTTCACGTCCCACAACAGGATCTAGTTTTCCTTCTTCGGCCATTTCTGTTAAATCTCTCCCAAAATTATCAAGAACAGGAGTTTTAGATTTTTTGTTAGACTTATTGGCTGGATTGTTAAAGCTAGCTTCTTTGAGACTGTCATCTTGTCCTGAATCATCATTATAAGATTCATTTTTTGGCAAGTTTCCTAAAAATTCTTCTTCGTTTGGAGTCATATTGATGTATTGTTCTTTAGCTGTGTCATAATCAATTTTAAGTTTATTCAACAACTTGGTTGTAGGATCGTTTTCATTTCTCAAGATACACAACAGTAAATGTGCTGTGCTAATAGACGAACTTTGAAAAACTTTTGCTTCAAGAAACGTGGTTTTCAATGCTCGTTCAGCTTGACGCGTCAGATGTAAATTTTTCTTTTCTACACTAACATCAATGCTGGGGCTGGCCGGGCTTAGAATCTCAACCTTTCTTCTTAAATGATCTAGATCAATAGAAAGGTTGTTAAGGATGTGAATAGCTTTACCATTACCATCCCTTAGAATGCCAAGCATCAAATGTTCAGTACCTATAAAGTCATGTCCAAGACGTAAAGCCTCTTCTTTGCTATAAGTAATAACGTCTTTTACTCTAGGTGAAAAATTATCATCCATAATATTTAAATATTGTTAATGTAAATTTAGTAAACATGATCTGTAAATGCAAAAATCATACCTTTTAAATCTATTAATGCTAATTGACAAAAAAAATGATGAATAAACCGTTAAATCAAGTTTAATTTATTAACTAAATCACAAACTAAATTTGTTAATAAATCGAATAAATTTATGCTTTTTTTTGACTAAAAACATATTGAGAAAGCTTATATTAGCAGGATTTTTTAAACAAAATAATTTTAATTTAAGAATATATTATGTCTGACGGAGAAAAGTTAATTCCAATTAACATTGAAGATGAAATGAAATCAGCCTACATCGATTATTCGATGTCGGTAATTGTCTCAAGAGCTCTTCCTGATGTACGAGATGGTTTAAAGCCTGTACACCGAAGAGTGCTTTACGGAATGTATGATTTAGGAGTAACTTCAAGATCTGCCCACAAAAAATCTGCAAGAATAGTCGGGGAAGTTTTAGGAAAGTATCATCCACACGGAGATGTCTCTGTCTATGATGCTATGGTACGTATGGCTCAAGAATGGAGCATGCGTTATTTATTGGTTGATGGTCAAGGTAACTTTGGTTCAGTTGATGGTGATAGTCCTGCAGCAATGCGTTATACAGAGGCTAGAATGAAAAGGATTTCTGAAGAAATCATGGCTGATATTGAAAAAGAAACTGTCGATTTTCAATTGAACTTTGACGATACTTTATATGAGCCAAAAGTTATGCCTACAAGAGTTCCAACTTTGTTGGTAAATGGAGCAACTGGAATTGCAGTAGGTATGGCAACGAATATGCCTCCTCATAATTTGACCGAAGTAATCAATGGTACTTTGGCTTATCTTGATAATAATGATATCGAAGTTGATGAATTAATGAATCATATAAAAGCACCTGATTTTCCAACTGGTGGTGTGATATATGGTTATGAAGGGGTTCGTGAGGCTTTTAAAACTGGTAGAGGACGTATTGTGATGCGTGCCAAAGTTGGTTTTGAAGAAGTAGATGGTAGAGAATCAATTATTGTAACTGAAATCCCTTATCAAGTAAATAAAGCCGATATGATTAAGCGTACGGCTGATTTGGTAAATGAAAAGAAGATAGAAGGTATTGCCAATATTCGTGATGAGTCAGATAGAAACGGTATGCGTATTGTTTATATCTTAAAACGAGATGCTACTCCGAATGTGGTTTTAAATACGTTATTTAAATATACACAATTACAATCTTCTTTTAGTGTAAATAATATCGCATTGGTTAACGGTCGTCCTCAAATGTTGAATCTAAAAGATATGATTCATTATTTTGTTGAGCATCGTCACGACGTGGTGGTTCGTAGAACACAATTTGAATTGCGTAAAGCCGAAGAAAGAGCTCATATTTTAGAAGGTTTAATTATTGCTTCAGATAATATTGACGAAGTTATAGCGTTAATTAGAGGGTCAAAAAATACAGAAGAAGCTCGTGAAAAATTAATAGAAAGATTTAAACTTTCTGATATTCAAGCGAGAGCAATTGTCGAAATGCGTTTACGACAACTAACAGGTCTTGAGCAAGATAAGTTAAGAGCTGAATTTGAAGAATTGATGAAGTTAATTGAGCACTTAAAAGCTTTGTTGGCAGATATTAATTTAAGAATTGATTTGATTAAAGAAGAGCTTACAGAAATTCGTGATAAATATGGAGATGATCGTCGCTCAACCATTGAATATTCCGGAGGTGATGTAAGTATTGAGGATTTAATTGCAGATGAAAATGTTGTAGTTACAATTTCGCATGCAGGCTATATTAAGCGCACTAATTTATCCGAATATAAAACTCAAAATAGAGGAGGAGTAGGTCAGAAAAGTGCTGGAACGAGAGATCAGGATTTCTTGGAGCATATGTTCGTTGCAACAAATCATCAGTATATGATGTTTTTTACTCAAAAAGGAAAATGTTTCTGGATGCGTGTTTATGAAATTCCAGAAGGTAGTAAAACAGCAAAAGGAAGGGCAATTCAGAACTTAATAAATATTGAGAGTGATGATAAAGTGAAAGCTTTTATCTGTACACAGGACTTGAAAGATAAAGAATATATCGAAACACATAATCTTGTTATGGTTACCAAACAAGGTCAGGTTAAAAAGACTTCACTAGAGAAATATTCTAAACCAAGGGTAAATGGTGTAGCTGCTATCACTATTAAAGAGGGCGATGAGTTGTTAGGGGCTCAATTGACTAATGGAGAAAGTCAAATTATTTTGGCGGTTAAATCGGGTAAATTGGTTCGATTTGAAGAAACTAAAACACGTCCGATGGGAAGAACCGCATCTGGAGTTCGTGGTATTACTTTAAAAGACGAATCTGATGAAGTAATCGGAATGGTGACCGTTGATAAAAATGATATTAATGATTCTCAAATATTAGTAGTTACCGAGAATGGTTATGGAAAACGTACTAAACTGGTTGACGATGATGGTGAAGATGTATATAGAATTACAAACCGTGGTGGTAAAGGTGTGAAAACATTGAACATAACCGAAAAAACAGGTAAGTTGATATCTATAAATGCTGTAACAGATGCAGATGATTTAATGATTATTAATAAATCTGGATTAACAATTAGGATGGCTATCGAAGATTTACGTGTTATGGGACGTGCTACTCAAGGAGTTAAACTAATTAATCTAAAAGGAAAAGACTCTATTGCAGCGGTGACTAAGGTGATGAAAGATGATGCTGAAGAAGTAGTGGTTGACGAAGATGGAAATGTGGTTGAGAGTGATGTCATTGAGAGAGTAAAACCAGTTCTTGAAGTTCTTGAAGACGAAGGAGTTATTGATGATGACGACGAAGATGAAGAAGAAATCGAAGAAGATGACTCTGATGATTCAGACGACGACGAGGCGTAATTAAATCGTAATTTAATAAGTAAATATAAATCAAATTAATATGAAAAGTAGATATCTAATAATTGCATCTGCATTATTTTTATCCGTAACGAGCTTTGCTCAAAAAAATGAAATAAAAGCTGCTGAGAAAGCACTTAAATCAGGGAATGCAAATGAGGCGTTAACAATATTATCGGGTGCTGAAAGTTTAACGGCGAATGCTCCTGATGCTGAAAAAGCACAATTTTTATTCGTAAAGGGAAATGCATATTTAGATTTGTCTAATAAAAATGTAGAAACTGATAAGAATTTAATTGCAGCCGCTAAAGCGTATCAAGATTTAATTGCAGTTGAAAAAGCTTCTGGAAAATCTAAATATTCAACACAAGCTACTGCTTCAATTGCTGATATTAAAGGAAAATTAATCAATTCTGCTATTGATGATACTAAAGTTGATAAGAATGATATCGCTGCTCAAAAATTGTATGAAGCATATCAATTAGAGAAAAAAGACACAATCAACTTGTATTATGCTGCTTCAACTTATGTGAGTGCTAAAGATTATACTAACGCACTTAAGCTTTATGAAGAATTAAAAGCGTTAAATTATTCTGGAAAAGCTACATATTACTATGCTGTAAATAAGGTGAATGGTGAGGAAAACTTTTTTGCAACGGCAGCAGAGAGAGATCGATTAGTTAAAATGGGAACTCATGAAAAGCCTAGAAATGAAGATGTTCCTTCTAAAAGAGGTGAGATATATAAAAATATTGCCTTGATTTATGTTCAAGAAGGGAAGATTGATGAGGCTAAAAAAGCAGTTTCTGATGCTAGAAAAGCAAACCCAGACGATTCTACGTTGTTAATGACTGAAGCAAATTTATATCTTGAAACTAAAGATATGGATACTTACAAAAAATTAATTTCAGAGGCTATTGAAAAAAATCCTAACGATGTAGATTTGATTTTTAATTTAGGAGTGCTTAGTGCTAATGCTAAAAACACTGCAGATGCTGAAAAGTTCTACAATAGAGTTATTGAGTTGAAGCCTGATTATACAAATGCATACATCAATATGGCTGCATTGAAGTTAGAAGACGAGAAAGATATCATTGATGCAATGAACAAACTTGGAACATCTGATGCTGATATGAAAAAATACAACACTTTGAAAAAGAAAAGAGAAGATTTGTTTAAAAGTACAATTCCCTATTTGCAAAAAGCTGTTGAGTTAGATCCTAAAAATGAAGATGTATCTAAGACATTATTAAATGTATATAGTGCACTTGAAATGACTACCGAATATAAGGCATTGAAAGCAAAGATGTAATTCTTTGAAAATGAATTTTTAAAACCTGCCTGATTTGTCAAGTCAGAGCAGGTTTTTTATTTTGGTTTAATTTCAATATTGAAATTGTATTTAAAAATTTAAATAAAATGGATAATAGTGTGATGTAGTGATTTTAAAGGTTTTGAATTTTATTTTACGAAAACGTTGTAATTGTTTTAAAAAAAAAAGGATAAAAAAGATTTGCTTTCTCGGATTAAAATTTTATTTTAGTTGGAAATTAAATTTTTTATAAAAAAAAAAGAATAAAAAAAACCGTTGTAGAATAAATATTGTTAAAAAAAAGAATATTTTTTAATTCTGTTAAAAATAAATGTTGAATGTCTAACCCAGTTAATTTTCTAAGTATGATATAAAATTACTCTTCAATTATAGATTCGAATCTGAATCACGTTACTTTGATTATAAATGTATAAGTATAACTTTCAATATTCTTCAATGGAGTGTTGAATTTATTATTCTGAATTTAATCGCATCCAAACCTTTTTTTGTTTTAATCATTAAACTTAACCTTATGAAAAGAAAATTTATAATACTAGCAGTAGTGTTATCGATAAATGTTGTCGTAAATGCACAAAAATCTCAAATTAAAGAAGCACAATCATTGTATTCTAACGGAAAAATGCAAGAAGCATTAGGAGTTCTTAAAAAATCTGAATACTTAATTATTAACGCATCTTATGAAGATAAATCTGATTTTTATTTGTTGAAAGGTAATGTTTTAAGAAATCTTGCAACCAAAACGGGTGATACTAATAATTTTGCTTTGGCATCTGAGGCATATCAGGATTTAATTAGATATGAAAATGAAGATGGAAAATATAAATATACATTACAAGCCAACATTGCTTTAAAAGAAATGAAATCTCAATTGGTAAATGGTGCCGTTGAAGACTATAAAAATGGCAAATACAAAGAAAGCTCTGAAAAGAGTTATAAAGTTTACACTTTTGATAAAAAAGATACTTTGAATTTGTTTAATGCGGCATCTGCTTCTATGCAGGCAAAAGATTATGATTTGGCAGTTAAATATTATGAAGAGCTAAAGAAAATAAACTATTCAGGAAAAGGAATTATTTATTATGCAACCAATAAGAAGTCAAAAGAAGAGGATGCTTTTGTTTCGGCAGGAGCTAGAAATTCAAGTGTAGAATCAGGTTTGTATGAAAAGCCAAGAGACGCATTTTCACCATCTAAAAAGGTCGAGATCTATAAGAACCTTGCTTATGTGTATTTAGAAAAAAACGATTTTGTCAACTCTGAAATTTGTTATAAAAGTGTTATCGATTTAGATCCTAAATATGTTGAAGGATATATCAATTTGGCTTACGTTAAATTAGAGTCCAAAAGACCGTTAATGGATCAAATGTCGGCTTTAGGTAATTCTCCTGAAGATATGAAAAAGTATGATGTGCTAAAAAATAAAAAGGACGACTTAGTACGAAGTGCTATTCCGTATCTAAAAAAAGCGTTGGATATTGAACCCAAAAACCAAGATGTATTAAAATCTCTTATGGGAGTTTATCGTTCGCTTGATATGACAAATGAGTACAATGCCCTAAAAGCTAGTATGTAGATTTAATTATTGTAAAATAATTTTTTTAAGTAAAATGAGACTGTGTGTTTAGTATAGTCTCATTTTTTTTGTACCAATTCTTTGGTGTATTTTGTTTAATTAGGCTCTTTGTTTCTGAATTGAATTAGTTATGGAAATTTATTGAAACTAATTTTAATAAACTTTTTTAAAAACGGCATATTTTATAAGCCTTAACAGTTGTTTTTGCTAACCATTTTTGATTATTAAACCACAAAAAAGAGGCTGTCTCAAAAGTAAAACCAAGCTTTTGAGAATAGTATAAATGAAAAATTTCTCCGATAGGTATAAAAGAAAAGAGGTTGTCTCACTTTTTGAGACAACCTCTTTTCTTTTCTGTGAAGGGTTTTGTTTATTTACCTAATAATTCAATTATTTTGGCTTTAAGTTCTTCACCTCTTAGGTCTTGTGCGACTATTTTTCCAGATTGATCCAGGATAAAGGTAGCAGGAATCGATTCAACTTTGTATTGTTTAGCAATTGGTTCTTCCCAGCCTTTAAGATTCGAAACGTGCGTCCAGGTCAATTTATCTTTGGCAATAGCTTCTTTCCATTTTACTGGATCTTCATCTAAAGAAACTCCAATTATATTTAATCCTTTTGAATGGAATTCATTATAGATGGCTACAACATTTGGGTTCTCTCTACGACATGGACCACACCAAGAAGCCCAAAAATCAACAATTGTAACCTTTCCTAAACTTTCTTTAAGGCTAACTGTTTTGCCTTCTGGATTAGGAGCTGAAAAATCTGTCCTTCATTTAGCAGCTGGAGCGGCTGGTGTAGCAGAAGCTCCTACTGAAGGTAATTTTAATGCAGCAATTTTTGTTTTAACAGTTTTACCGTGTTTAGAATTTTTTAATGATTCGTCCAAACCGTTGTACATTGTTTCTATTTTTTTAGAATCTACAGTTGGGTCATTACTCATTCCTTCAATGATTAATACACTAATAAAAGATTTTGGGTGAGTATTTGCGTAGTCAACGTATTTTGCTTTCGAAGTTTCACCCATTTCAGTTTGAAGTTTAGTGTACTCTTTCATTAAAGCATTGATAGTTGCTGTGTCTTTAGCCTGTTGAGCCATTTGCATTTTTTGCATATTGGCTGTTTGAAAGTCCATTAAAGGCTTTTGTATTTTAGTGATTTCTTCATTAAATTTCACATACTCATCATTGCTGTAAGTTCCAGAAATTTTAGATTTTTGGATAGTGTCTTTGTTAACAACAATTGTAATGTCGCCACTTTCTAAGATAAATGGAATTTTACCTTGTGCGCCTTCGATTTGTAATGTATGGAAAGCAGGTTCAGTTACTTTACCTTCAATTTCAAATTTGCCATTTTCTATTTTTACTGTATCTACAGCAATTAATCCCATTCCTTTTTCATCTTGAGTTTCTAGAATAACGGTCTTCCCATTTTCAAATCCAGTAGCAGTCCCTGAGATAGTGTATTTGTCTTTGCTACAAGAAGTAAGTAATGCAGTAGCAGTAAGAAATAAAATAATTTTTTTCATTTTTTTTAGTTAATTGTTTTAAGGTTACAAAAGTATTTAAAAATATAAACTGGCAATAACTTTAGTGCCTAAATTTATGTTATAATTTGGGGTAATTTACGCTTTTAAAACGTGAAAATATGGAGTTTGTGATTTTCAAGACTACAAATCTATTTTATTTTACTTTTAGATGTGATGCTTTTGTTTTTTTTGTGTAGTTTTTTTCTATAGGCACTTTCTTTAACGTTATAGTTTTTAATTTACAGAAGACTTATTTTCATGAATATAGGTCTCTATATGTTCGATTTCATTCAGAGTGATTGTAATATCCAAGTTTATAGCTCTAAGTTCTTTGAGTAAATGCGAACAAACAGGATTTGATTTTAATTTGCTGTCAATTTCTGCTTTTGTAATTTGTAGTTTTTGAATTGTTTTTAATGCATTGACATACTGTCTCTCATAGGAGTTGATTCTTTCATTCATTTGTAGGTTATATTGGTTTAGTTTAATTAGGGTACGCTAATTTATTAAATAACTTGTTAAAAAAAAAGATTAATTTAAACGAGTGCATTAATTTATTTTCAACGACTAACCAATTCAAATGAAAAGAATAAAAAAAGCACTCCTTATAAAAGAGTGCTTTACAATAATTTGTTTTTTATCAGCAATTATTCTTGGTTGATTGTTTTTCTCCAAGGATAAGCGTTAAAAATATGCCTTTTTGCAAAACGGTTTGGCGAATCTGCATTTACCATTTTAATATAGGTAGCTTTTGGAACACTAATGTACTCGTAAACACTACCGTTTGAGAAGTTAACAATTAATCTAGCTTCAACAAATTTATAGTCTGTAATTGTTGCTGTAGCAATAGTTTCATTGTATTCTGGCAATTGTTGTTTGATTGTTTCGGCATTGATACTTACCAAGAAATGGTAAGCTTCAATAATTTTTTTACTGTTTTCTTCAGCTGCTTTTAGTCCTTCATCATCTCCTTGAAATTTATCAGGATGTGCATCTTTCATCGCATTGCGATAGATAGTTTTTAATTCTTTAAGCTCTACAGTTTTCTCTACATTTAGTAGTTTGCGGTATTCAACTATTTTTTTCATAAATAAGGTAACTACTTGTCTTTTACTATCAAACCGATGTTTTTTAGGCTGAATCTTGACAATTTTTTTGCAAAGGTACACTTTTTTTTAACTTTTCAATTTAGACCCTAAAAAAAATCAAAAAAGTATTTTGTTGATTTTGACGCTGAAAAGTGATTAGGAGTGCAATTACTATCGATTTTATATTTTGGCTGGTATATTTAATCGTTTGTGAGTACCTTTGTTTCATGGAAAAAATATTTAAACCAAGTCCTAAATCTTTTAAAAATACATTTTGTGTTTTTAATGAAGTCCTTTCTGAAAGAATTGAGGGCATGAAGGCGCAATATGATAGTCAATCGGGTAGCAAATATTTTTACACAAGTGAAGGAATGTATCGTTTGTCAAATCATTGGGGGCGTTTGGCTAATAGCAAATGGCGTTTAGAACCTTTAGAACCCGAAACGGAATCTAAATTTAAACTTGGTTTTGCTCCTTGGAATAAATTTTATCCTGACAATGCTGAAGAAGAATTATATTATTTAGAAGCTAATTTCGAAAAAAAGAAAGTAAATTATCAACATCGTAATGATCCTAATTATGATGGAAAAGCAATTTTAAGAACAAGTTTTGCTACAGGAAAACGAATTAAACAAATTCGGAATTTATTTGAATTGACTTCTTGGGCAAAATATTTTGATTATGATGATATTGACTCCTTGCGAATGGAAATAATAAATCAACTGATTTTTACCAATAAAACCTTGGAAGAAATCAAAAGAGAAATTGGTAACGATTAATTGAAATGTCATGGGAAGAAATAACGAGCGAAATATAAAGAAACACAACGATAAGTTGCATAAAGCTCAAGCTAAAGCCAAAAAAGCTGAATTGGAACGAAAAGAAAAATTAAAACAAATTACTAAAAAATTTAATGAGGCTAAAACTTCAGAGAATAACTTATTTCATTTGTAATGGACACAACAAAATTTGAAGAATTAAAAAACGGAGTTCAAGAAATTATTGATTTGATTGTAGCTAAAAATGCTAAAGAAGCCAATAATAAATTAGTAGATATTAGCGAAGAATTAGACGAACTTTTGGATCATACCGATGAGGACGATGAGCTAAGAGAGATTAGCAAGTACCAAGTATTGCTGAATCAATTGCATCAAAAAATTATTTCGCTTCAGTAATATTATCAAATTATGTCTTTGAAAAATTGTTATTGCGGTTCCTTAAAGCCTTTTGATTTATGTTGTAATCGTTATATCATAGGGGCTGAAAATGCGCCTTCTGCGTTGGCTTTAATGAAATCAAGATATTCTGCCTATGCTACCCATCATGTTGATTATTTGTTGGCGACAACCCATTATTCTGAAAGAAATTTATATTCTCATGATGAGATTTTGCAATGGGCTACTGCAAATAATTGGCAAAAGTTAGAAATAATTGCTTTTACAGAAACAACAGTTGAGTTTAAGGCGTATTTTATTGATGCATATAATGAAGCTCAAATACATCATGAGTTTTCAACCTTTCAAAAGGAAAATAATTGTTGGTTTTATGTTGATGGAAAATTTAAATAATCTAAAAATAGTTATATAATGATCAAATTAAAAGGGGGTATCGGAGTTGTAATTACTTTGTTGTTAATTGGATGTAAAACAGTTACAATACCTCAGTCTAGTGGAAAAATTATAGAGCCCTCATCTGTTTACAAACAACAAGCTGAAAATATGGAAAAAGGTATTTATTTTAGGGGAAGCGGAACAGAACCAGATTGGAACCTGAAAATTTCAGAAACTGCTATTGAATTTACTTCATTAAAACCAGGTTGTGAAGATTTGACAGTAAAACATGTGGAGCCAATTCGTGCTATGGATGCCAATGTTAAGATGTATCGAACTACAACTGAAGTCGGTACTATGACTGTCCAAATTATGCAACAAGTATGTACGAATGCAATGTCAGGTGCTCAATCTTCTTATTCAGTTCGAATCGATTTTGAAAAGAATGGAGAGACAATTCATTTAAATGGATGTGGAAATTATGTTACTGATTATCGTTTGAATGATATTTGGGTTTTAGAAAAACTAAATGGTGAGAATGTTAGCGTAGCAGATTTTGCTAAAGAATTACCTAATCTTGAAATAAATACTCAAGAGAATAAACTCTCAGGTTATGCAGGTTGTAATAGAATGACAGGTTCAATTTTCTTCGAAAGAGGATTACTTAGATTTACAAATGTCATTTCAACTAGAAGAGCTTGTATAGGAAATAATAAAGAATCTATTTTTCTTAAAGCATTACAAAGCACCACTAATTATTCGATTGAAAACAATAGATTAATACTGAATAATCCCTCTGGTGTTGAGTTGGTTTTTAAGAAAGTTGATTAGCAATACTAAGTCTCAATAGTTAAAAAAAAGATATTAGAGTTGTTCTAATATCTTTTTTTATGCATCATTTTTATGTTTTCCTAAAAAGTACTTTCCATTTTTGCTTTAATTTCATTCAGACAAAGGTTGTTGATACTTCCTTCATGTGTGTGTTTGGTTGCTTTAGGCGATTTGTAATTTCCAGCTTCAATTTGCAATGCTACTTCTTTGTAGGCATCTCTAAAAGGAATTCCAGCCGAAACCATTTCGTTCAAAGTATCTACGGTAAATAAGTAATCGTATTTTTTGTCCTCTAAAATATTCTCTTTTACCTTAATATCCGGAATAGAGAAAATAGCAATATCCAAACAAGCTTTTAAGTTTTGAATAGCAGGGAAAACACCTTCTTTTAAAAGTTGTAAATCTCTATGATAACCACTTGGCAAGTTGTTAGTAATTAGAGTTAATTCGTATGGTAATGACTGAATCTTGTTACATTTTCCACGAATTAATTCAAATACATCAGGGTTTTTTTTATGAGGCATAATGCTAGAACCAGTTGTAAGATTGGCTGGTAAACCAATAAAATCAAAGTTTTGGCTCATGTATAAACATACATCATAGGCGAATTTTGAAAGCGTACCCGCTACACTTGCCATAGCAAAAGCAACAGTTTTCTCTGATTTTCCACGGCTCATTTGTGCCGCAACCGAATTGTATTTTAAGGTGCTAAAACCCATTTCTTGAGTGGTAAATGTTCTGTCAATAGGGAAGGAGCTACCGTAGCCTGCTGCAGAACCAAGCGGATTTTGATCAACTACTTGTAGGGCAGCATTTAGCATACTGATATCGTCAATCAGACTTTCAGCATAAGCCGAAAACCACATTCCAAAAGAACTTGGCATGGCAATTTGTAAATGCGTATAGCCTGGTAATAAAACATTTTGATATTTTTCTGCAGAAGCCATCAATAAATCAAAAAGTGATTTTACCTGCTGTTTTAGTTGCAATACTTCTTCTTTTAAGTACAAGTTCATATCTACTAAAACCTGGTCGTTACGAGAACGAGCAGTATGGATTTTTTTTCCAGCTTCGCCAACTTTTTGGGTAAGTAAATATTCTACTTTTGAGTGTACGTCTTCAAATGAATCTTCGATAGTAAAATTTCCAGCTGCAATATCTTGCTGAATTTCTGCCAATGCACCCAATAAATCCTCGCATTCTTTATTAGTGATTAAACCAATTTTAGCTAACATTTTTGCTTGAGCGATATTTCCTTTAACATCGTGTTTGGCTAAGATTAAATCCAATTCACGATCGTTTCCAACAGTGAAAAAATCGATTTGTTTATCAGTTGGTATTCCTTTTTCCCAAAGTTTCATAATTCTGTTTTTATTTCGCTGAGACACTCTGAGTTTCTTAGAGATTTGCGAAGTTTTTATTTTTTAGCCCCGATAGCAGCGGTATCCTTTTCCTGCTTTCTTTAAGCAGGGAAAGATAAAGCGGATAGCGGGATTAGCTACTTAATATTATTAAAAAAATCTGTCAATATTTTAATATACAATTCGATTCCTTCTTCGATTTCGTTTAAATAAATAAATTCATCAGCCGAGTGCGAACGTAAGCTGTCTCCAGGTCCTAGTTTTAATGATTTACAATATAAAACCGATTGATCCGAAAGAGTAGGAGAACCATAAGTAGTTCTTCCTAATGCAATACCTGCTTGAACTAATCCGTGTGTAATTGGAATAGAAGAAGCGTTTAGGTGCATTGAACGCGGGTTGGCTTCGGCATTGATATTAGCTCTTACTGTTTCTAAGATTTCGGTATTGTTGTAGCAATCATTCACACGAATGTCTACAACCAACTCACATTCAGAAGGAACTACATTATGTTGTTTTCCTGCATTGATTTGGGTTACGGTCATTTTTACAGGACCTAAAACCTCTGATATTTTTTCGAATTGATAGTTTTTAAACCATTCAATTACAGCTAATGTATTGTAAATAGGATTATCGGGATTGTTGTGTGCGGCGTGACTGGCTGTACCGTTTACTTTCACATCTAAAACTAACAAGCCTTTTTCGGCTACAGCCAATTGCATTAAAGTAGGCTCGCCAACGATTGCACATTCTAATTCCGGTAAATTTTTTAAAACACTGTTTAGTCCATTTTTTCCACTGCTTTCTTCTTCAGCAGAAGCTACCATTACGATATTGTAAGGAAGATTTTCACTTTCGTAAAAATGAGTGAATGTTGCAATTAAAGAAACCAAACATCCACCTGCATCATTACTTCCTAAACCGTACAATCTGCCATCTTCAACAATAGCTTTGAATGGATCCTTTGTATAGGATTTGTTCGGTTTTACAGTATCGTGGTGGGAGTTTAAAAGAATGGTGGGTTTACTTTTATCAAAATTTTTATTGTAAGCCCAAATATTGTTGTTCTCTCTTTCGAGAGGAATGTTATTTTGAGTAAACCAATTTTCGATTAAAAGTGCAGTTTGATCTTCTTCACTTGAAAAGGAAGGGGTTTCAATTAGCGATTTTAATAACGCAATGGCTTCTTGTGTAAGGGTTTCTATGTTTTTCATAACGTTATTGTGGTATGCAATGCGGTCTTATTTTGTAACATTCTATGATGTCCAATTTTTATTTTTTGAACTCCTTTAGATAAACTATTAAAACAGTTATCTAGTTTAGGAATCATACCAGAGTGAATGGCTCCTTCAGTTTTTAACTGAGCATACAAATCTTGGTTGATGTTTTCAATAACTGAATTTTCATCTTCAACATCGGTTAAAACTCCAGCTTTTTCGAAGCAATAGTTTAAAGTAACTTCAAAAACTTCGGAGGCTGCAATAGCTAATTCACTTGCAATAGTATCGGCATTGGTATTTAATAATTGTCCGTTTTTATCGTGTGTAATAGCACAGAAAACAGGAACAATACCGCTGTTGATTAAAGTCTCTAGCAATGAAGTATTTACTTTTTTAACATCTCCAACAAAGCCATAATCAATAGTTGGGTGATTTCTTTTAGTGGACTGGATTAAATTTCCGTCAGCTCCTGAAAATCCCATAGCATTGGTATTGTTAGCTTGTAATTGAGCTACAACATTTTTATTGATTTCACCAGCATAAATCATTACTACTACATCCAACATGGGTTGGTCAGTAATTCTTCTTCCGTCAATCATTTGAGGAACTAATCCAATGCTTTGAGCCATTTTGGTAGCTGATTTTCCTCCACCGTGAACTAGAATTTTATTTCCTTCTATTTTAGAAAAATCAGAAAGGAATTGAGTTAATTCGGTTGGATTATCAATGATGTTTCCACCAATTTTTATGATGGATAAGGATTGTTTATTTTCCATTTTCCAATATTTTTTGCAATACTAATTGAGCCGAATAGGTTCTATTGTTGGCTTGTTCGATAACAATAGAGTTTTCGCTGTCTATTACTTCATCCGCAACGATTACATTTCTACGAACCGGCAGACAGTGCATGAATTTGGCATTATTAGTCAAAGCCATTTTTTCGGCAGTAACGGTCCAGTTTGGATCGGTATTGGTAATTTTTCCATAGTCGATATAATTACTCCAGTTTTTGGCATAAATAAAATCAGCATTTTCAAACGCTTTATTTTGATCGTATTCAATGACAGAATCTTTCGTGATGTCAGGATTGAGTTCGTAACCTTCAGGATGTGTAATTACAAAATCCATATCTTTTTGCTTTTGCATCATTTCTACAAAAGAATTAGGAACAGCTTGAGGCAAAGCTCTTGGATGCGGCGCCCAAGTCAGAACCACTTTTGGTTTGTGTTTGGTTTTGTATTCTGCCATCGTAATAGCATCTGCCAATGATTGTAAAGGATGTCCAGTGCAACCTTCCATGTTTACAATAGGCACAGTTGCGTGTTTTAAGAAGCCTGCCAATACCGTTTCAGCATTGTCTTTTTCTTTATCGACTAATCCCGCAAAGGCTCTAATCGCAATAATATCGGCATATTGTGAAACAACTTCGGCAGCTTCTTTGATATGTTCCGAAGCTCCTTGGTTCATTATTGTTCCGTCTTCAAATTCAAGTGTCCAGCCTTCACCACCAAAATTCATTACCATCACGTTCATTCCCAAATTTAAAGCCGCTTTTTGCGTACTTAAACGGGTTCTCAAACTAGGGTTGAAAAATAACATTACTAATGTTTTGTTTTTTCCTAGCTTTTTATTTTTAAGTGGATTCTTCTTGATTTTTAAGGCTTGTTTCACCCATTTGTCAAGCGATTCTATATTTTGTATGGATATAAAGTTCATTGCTTTATTAGTTTAAACGGTTATTAGTTTAATTGATTAATCGAATTAACATTATATGATTTTAGTAAATGCTATTTCGTTGTTCAACGCTTTCAACATAAAATTATCTTCCAGACCGTTGACAATCCAAGTTTCAATTTTTGCGGCTTTGGCAATAGCCGCCGAATCAATTTTAGATTGCATACCACCAGTTCCATGAGATGACTTAGAATCGCCAATTTCTTTTTGCAAAACAGTCAAATCATTTACTAATTCAATAGTTTCAGGAAATTCATCTTTGAAAGAAGCTTTTGTATAAATTCCATTAGTATTAGTTGCAATAATCAGAATGTCAACATTCAATAAAACGGCAGTCAAAGCCGCTAATTTATCATTGTCACCAAACTTAATTTCATCCGTTGCAACAGTATCATTTTCGTTGATAATTGGGATGTAATTGTTTTTGACTAATACATTAATAGTATTTACAATATTTTTTCGGGTTTGTTCTTTTTCAAAATCTGAATAGGAAAGCAGGCATTGCGAAATATTCAAACCTAAATCTTTGAAATTTTCATTGTAAATCCGCATCAAATGAGGTTGTCCAATAGATGCTAGAGCTTGTTTTACAAAAACGTCTTTATCATGATTGTCTAATTTTACAAATTGTTTGGCTGCAGCAATGGCACCAGAACTTACGATGATAAATTCGTATTCATCGTTTAAAGCGGCAATCTGCATACCAATATCCTCAATCTTTCCTCTCGAAATATGATTGGTTTCCTTGGTTAAGGTGTTGCTACCTAATTTTAATAAAATTCGTTTTTTTGCCATTTTTTATTCAATTATGAATTACGAATTACGGATTTTGAATTGTAGATTAATTTTAGTCCGTAATTCATAATTCGTAATTCTTAATTGATTTATCTAATTTGTCCTTCGCCATAAATGTACCACTTATTGGTTACCAAATGTTGTAATCCAATTGGTCCTCGTTGGTGTAATTTATCTGTACTGATGGCTAATTCTCCTCCTAA
Organism: Flavobacterium adhaerens; assembly: GCF_040045115.1. Classification (NCBI taxonomy): domain Bacteria; kingdom Pseudomonadati; phylum Bacteroidota; class Flavobacteriia; order Flavobacteriales; family Flavobacteriaceae; genus Flavobacterium; species Flavobacterium adhaerens. The sequence goes on from NZ_JBDLZX010000001.1 coordinate 165,215, forward strand.
ACCAAACTGACCACCATCTGTGAATCGGGTAGAAGCATTTTGATATACTGCTGCCGAATCAACATTATCCATAAATTCCTGCGCAACAGAATTGTTTTCTGTAATTATCGTAGCTGAATGCCCACCGCAATATTTGTTGATTTTGGCAATCGCTTCTTCATTAGAATTTACCACTCCGATAACAATTTTATAATTCAGAAACTCTTCATACCAAATCTCTTCATTTTCAATTGTAGGTATCTGAGTAGCATTTGCGAAAGCGGAATCTCCTAATATTTCAACGTTATATTTTTTTAATTCTTCAACCAATTGTTTTCCGAAAATCTCCCAATTTGGAAGCGTGGTGTCAATTAAAACTTTGTCTAACGCATTACAAACTCCGATGTTGGTTGTTTTTCCGTTGATGATAATGTCAAGAGCTTTTTTCAAATCGGCTTCTTTTTGGATATAAAGAAAGTTGTTACCACGACCGCTTACAATAACTGGGCAAGTAGCGTGTTTTTTGGTGAATTCAATTAATTTTTCACCACCACGAGGAACGATTAAATCTACTCTTTGTGTTGGTTTTTCCAAGAAAGCCTGAGTTTGCGCTCTATCATAATTCAAATATTCCACCCATTCCGTAGAAACACCATTCGATTCTAATGCCTGATGCCAAAGACTTACAATCTTTTGGTTAGAAAGTAAGGACTCTTTACCGCCTTTCAAAAGAATTTTATTTCCAGATTTGAATGCAATTCCTCCTGCTTCAACCGTTACGTCTGGTCTTGACTCATAAATAATCATAATCGTTCCAAAAGCGGCCGTTTTATTGCTGATTCGCATTCCGTTCTCATGAGTAAATTCGTAGCGAATTTGCCCCACAGGATCTTCCTGACTAGCTAGTTGTTGCGCCGAAAGAATCATGGCATCAACCTTGGCGTCATCTACAAGCAAACGCTTTTCCATAGCTAAATCTTCACCACTATAATTGGCTAAATCCTGTTGGTTGATAGCTTTCAAAGCTTCTCTTTCTTGTTCTAAAAGAGTTGCCATTGTGGTTAAAACAGCGTTTCTTTTTTCGATCGGAAGTAATGTATTCATTGGTTTTTTGGTTATTTATAACGTGAGTTAATTTATTCTCGCTTTATTTATTTTCTCCCGCAGATTAAGCAGATATTGGAAATTTCAAAATACAATCTGCAGAATCGGCAAAATCTGCGGGAGATTAATAATTATTTCAACTCAGTTAATGATTCTTGCAAAGCCACGATAAAAGTATCAATGGCTTCGGTAGTAACCGTTAACGGAGGCAGAATTCTCAATAAGTTTTTATTGTTGGCTCCACCTGTAAAAATATGTTTTTCAATAATCATTTTCTTTCTCAAAGCACTCACGTCAAAGTCAAATTCAACTCCCAACATTAATCCTTTTCCTTTTATCTGTTTGATTTCAGGGATAGCTTTGATGGCTTCCATGAAATAGGCAGAAACTTTATTAGTGTTTTCGATAAGATTTAGTTTTTCAATCACATCCAAAACCGCAATTCCCGCAGCACAAGCCAAATGACTTCCGCCAAAAGTGGTTCCCAACAATCCGTAGCTCGCTTGGAATTTAGGAGAAATCAAAACACCTCCAATCGGGAAACCGTTCCCCATTCCTTTAGCGGTAGTTACGATATCCGGATTGATTCCGTGGTGTTGAAACGCAAAGAATTTTCCACTTCTTCCGTAACCCGATTGTACTTCGTCTAAAATTAAAATTGCCCCATGTGCATTACAAGCTTTTTCCAAAGCTTGAAAAAATTCTGTTGTCCCTTGGTCGCAACCACCAACACCTTGAACGCCTTCTATAATTACTGCACAAACATCGCCTTTTGCTAATTCGGCTTCAACCAAATCAATTTGGTTCAAAGGCAGGAAAGTAACGACTTGCTGAGCATTAATCGGAGCAACGATTTTTTTGTTGTCTGTTACAGCTACGGCTGCTGAAGTTCTTCCGTGGAATGAATTATCAAAAGCAATCACTCTTGATTTTCCGTTGTGGAAAGAAGCCAGTTTCAAAGCGTTTTCGTTTGCCTCGGCACCTGAACTACATAAGAATAAGCTGAAATCAGTCAAACCAGAAGCTTTTCCTAATTTCTCGGCCAATTCCATTTGCAACGGATTTTGGATGGCATTCGAGTAAAAACTCAAATTTTCCAATTGGTCTTTTACTTTTGCCAAATAATCAGGCTGTCCATGCCCGATTGAAATTACTCCGTGACCAGAGTATAAATCTAAATATTCTGTTCCTTTATCATCGTAAATAGTGCAGTCTAATGCTTTTACAGGTGTAATAGGATATAATGGGTAAACGTCGAATAAGTTCATGTTTTTTATTGTTTAAAGTTTAAAGTTTCATGTTTCAAGTTCAGTAAGTAACTTTAAACCTGAAACTTGAAACAATTTATATTAGAATCCGCTTGGTTTCAAATGCAATCCTGTGGTTTCTTCCAATCCAAACATCAAATTCATGTTTTGGATGGCTTGTCCAGAGGCACCTTTGACTAAATTGTCGATCACCGAAGTGATCAAAATCCGGTTTCCTTTTTTCATTAAACTAATAATACATTTGTTCGTTTGTACCACTTGTTTCATATTGATATTGGTAGTGGTAACGGTTACAAACGGTTGATCTTTATAAAAAGCTTCGTATTTGGCAACCAAATTTTCTAGGCTATCTTCTGATTTTGTATATAAAGTAGCAAAAATCCCTCTTGGGAAATCGCCTCTGTTCGGAATAAAAAGCAATTCGTTTTTGAAATCAGCCTGTAATTGGTGTAAACTTTCGCCTATTTCTCCCAAATGCTGATGATCAAAAGCTTTATAATGTGAAAAGTTATTGTTTCTCCAGCTAAAATGCGAAGTTTCGGAAAGGCTTACTCCAGCACCAGTACTTCCTGTTGTGGCGTTGATGTGAACGTCGTCATTTAATAATCCGTCAGAAGCTAATGGCAATAAAGCTAACTGAATAGCCGTAGCAAAACAACCTGGATTGGCAATGAATTGAGCGTTTTTGATTTCGGTTTTGTTCAATTCAGGTAAGCCGTAAATGAATTTTTTGCCGTCAAAAACTTCGTCTTTGTTCAATCTGAAATCGTTTCCTAAATCGATGATTTTGGTATGGCTTGCAAATTGGTGTTCGGTTAAAAACGATTTTGATTTTCCATGACCTAAACACAGGAAAACTACATCCACATTTGGATTTATTGTATCGGTAAAAGTAAATTCAATTTCGCCCAATAAATCCTGATGAGCCACATGAAGCTGTTTTCCAGCATTGGTGGTGCTGTAAACGAAATCCAGTTTGGCGTCGGGGTGATTCATCAAAATTCTGATGAGTTCCCCAGCCGTATAACCTGAACCGCCAATTATTCCAATTGTAATCATAATTTATATTTTAATTTTTTATGTGTGTAGAGACGGGTTTGAAACCCGTCTGTACTGAACCCCGTCTGTACGAATCCGTCTGTACGAATGCTGTATATTATTATTCGTAAATTTCCTGATTTACTGAAGAGAAAATGTTTTGAGCATTTCCTAAAATCTTAATAAACCCTTTCGCATCTTCTGATGTCCAAGCATTATTCATTTCTCCGTATTGACCAAAACCAGTGTTCATCAAGTCGTTTTCAGATTCGATTCCGTCTAATGAGAAATGGTAAGGTTTTAAAGAAACAGTTACTGTTCCATTTACAGTTTTTTGAGTATCTTCTAAGAACGTTTCAATATTTCTCATCACAGGATCTAAAAATTGCCCTTCGTGGAAAAGCATACCGTACCAGTTTCCTAGTTGCTCTTTCCAATATTGTTGCCATTTACCAAGAGTGTGTTTCTCTAATAAATGATGTGCTTTGATAATGATAATTGGGGCAGCAGCTTCAAAACCAACTCTTCCTTTGATTCCTATAATGGTATCTCCAACGTGAATATCTCTACCGATAGCGTACGCACTAGCTAATTTTTCAAGTGTTACAATGTTGTTCGAAGGTTTGTCAGTAACGCCATTTACAGCAACTAATTCTCCTTTTTTGAATTCCAAAGTTACTTTCTCTTCACCTTCTTTTTGTAATTGAGATGGGTAAGCTTCGCTTGGTAATGGTTTTGCAGATGTCAACGTTTCTTTTCCTCCAACAGAAGTTCCCCAAAGACCTTTGTTGATAGAGTATTGTGCTTTTTCCCAAGAATAAGACACTCCGTTTTTTTGCAAATATTCTACTTCCTCCTGACGAGATAATTTTAAGTCCCGGATAGGCGTGATGATTTCGATTTCGGGAGCGATAGTTTGAAAAATCAAATCAAAACGGATTTGGTCGTTTCCTGCACCTGTACTTCCATGAGCTATGGCTGTAGCACCAACCGATTTAGCATATTTGATAGCTTCGATAGCCTGAAAAACACGTTCAGCACTTACAGATAAAGGATAGGTGTTGTTTTTTAAAACATTTCCATAAATCAAATATTTAATGGCTTTGTCATAGTATTTGTCTAAAATAGTAAGGTTTGCGTGTTTGGCGCTTCCCAATTCATAAGCACGGTCTTCGATAGCTTTCAATTCGGCATCGTCAAAACCACCTGTGTTAACCAATACAGTATGAACTTCAAAACCTTTTTCGTTTTTCAAATATTTCAGACAGTATGATGTGTCTAATCCTCCGCTGTATGCTAAAACTACTTTTTTACTTCCCATTTTATATTGTTTTTGTGGAGTTTGCAAAACCCCGATTTCATTTTATTTGAACTTATTGTGATGAGCTTTTAACTTTTTTATTTTTCTTTTTGCAAGAAAAGGGCTTGTTTGATTTCTTTTAAACGATTCCAGATTCTTTTATTAAATGGATGTTTTGGCGGATCTTTTGGTTTTTCTGCTGGATCGTATAACATTCCAGTGCACAAACACATTTTGTAATCTTTGCTTTTTAAGATTTCAAAATTGGTGCAAGTTTGACATCCTTTCCAAAAGCTAGGATCGTTGGTTAATTCGGAAAAGGGAACTGGTTTGTATCCCAAATCCGAATTAATTTTCATTACAGCCAGACCAGTTGTAATACCGAAAACTTTGGCACCAGGGTATTTTTTTAATGAATAATTAAATACAAAAGTTTTGATTTTCTTTGCTAAACCTAAGTTTCTAAAGTCAGGATGTACGATTAATCCAGAGTGAGCAACAAATTTGCCATGTTGCCAACTTTCAATATAGCAAAAACCTGCAAAAACCCCATTTTTGTCTAATGCTATAACAGCATCTCCGTTTGACATTTTTTTCTGAATATATTCTGGTGTTCTTTTGGCAATACCTGTGCCTCTCAATAAGGCAGACGATTCTATTGTGTCACATATTTCTTGTGCATATTTATAGTGTTCTTCTTGAGTTACTACAATAGAAATGTTTGTTTTCACTAGTTGAATTTTAGGTTAAAAAAAATTGTTGTAATCAAATTTGTAATCGTTTTTATTTGCAATATCAAATATAGAATAAATGCAGATAAGTACAATCCAATAGATTGAGTTACAGTTAGATGAATTTAAATTGGTGTTTTTATTTAGACAAATAAATCCAAATAAATATGGAAATAATTTCAAAATGATAAAATAAGAAATGAGTAGCTATATTACGAATACACTTTGGAAGCTATGATTATAGCATCCGTACTTCGGGAGAAGTTGTAGTTGGCATTATCCGAGAGATAATTGTGATATATGTTCCTTTATTTTTCATGGGGCAAAATTACAATTATTTTTTATTTAATGGTTGTTTTTTTTGTAAAAGTCTTTTTTTTAACAAATGATTAGTTTTTTGTGGAATTAAGATTGGTATTTATTATAAAAGGCTTTGTTTTAGTGTTTTTTTCTTCCTTTTAAGTTTTTAGATTTTAAATATTGAAAATTCGAGTGTGTTTAGGAAGTGTTTTTGTTTGATTATTAGTGAAATTTTCTCTCCAAAGACTGTTGATGGAAGTTTATATGTTGGTTAGTTGGTTAGAAGTGAAGTTTTAGAAATAAAAAACCGACAAGTTAGAATTGTCGGTTGTTATAGTAATCGTATTTTTAAATTACTGTGATAAAAATGGGGGAAGTAATTTGCTTGAGCATTCTCCAAAACCAATGCGAACTTTTCCGTTCTGACTGTATCCTTTGATAATTACAGTGTCTCCATCATTTATAAATTTACGTTCTGTGCCATCATTCAGCTTTATTGGGTTTTTTCCTCCCCATGTTAATTCTAGCATTGAGCCATAGCTGTCAGGTGTTGGTCCAGAAATGGTTCCTGAACCCATCATGTCACCCGAATTAACACGGCAACCATTGGAGGTATGATGTGCTAATTGTTGGCTCATTGTCCAATACAAATATTTGAAATTGGTTTTTGAAACAACTGTAGGTTCTTTGTTTTCTGGAGCAATAGAAACTTCAAGATTTATATCGAAAGAATGTTTTCTTTTTTGTTGTAAATAAGGGAACGGAACAGGTTCTTGTTTTGGTCCTTTTGTTCTAAAAGGTTCTAAAGCATCCATAGTGATAATCCATGGGGAAATTGACGAGGCAAAACTTTTGGCTAAGAATGGACCTAATGGCACATACTCCCATTTCTGAATATCACGAGCGCTCCAATCGTTCAGTAAAACCATTCCGAAAATATAGTCTTCGGCTTCACTAATTGGAATCGTTTCTCCCATAATATTGCAATCTGTAGTAATGAATGCAGTTTCCAATTCAAAATCGATTGATCTTGATGGGCCAAAAACAGGTGTGGTTTCGCCTTGTGGTAAAGTTTGTCCCATTGGTCTATGTACGGGTATTCCTGAAGGGATTATTGTAGAGCTTCTCCCGTGATAACCAATTGGTATATGAAGCCAGTTGGGTAATAATGCATTTTCGGGATCGCGATACATTTTGCCAACATTGGTAGCGTGTTCTTTACTTGAATAGAAATCCGTATAATCTCCTATTAAAACAGGGAGTTGCATTTCGATATCTTCTATTTTAAAAATAAGAATGTTTCTATGTTCAATGTTGTCTCTTAATTCTGGATTGTTGGCATCAAAAATATCTGCAATTCTGTTGCGAACTAAGCGCCATGTTTTTTTTCCGTCCGAGATAAAATCATTTAAGGTATCCTGCATGAACATATCATCGGTTAAATCAATACCTTCAAAATAATTTAGTTGTTGTAAAGCGCCTAAATCGATAGCAAAATCACCAATTCGAGTTCCTACTGTAACGACGTTTTCTTTGGTTAGAAAAACACCAAAAGGAATATTTTGAATAGGGAAGTCACTGTCAGGAAAAGTTTCTAACCATGATTTTCGTGTTGTATCGTTGGCAGTTATTGGCATAATATCGTTAATTGTATGTTGAAAATTACTTGTCAAATATATTATAATCTAATTGTTTACCAAGCGTTTTTTTGTATTTTTGCGTCGAATTAACTAAAATTAAAAAAATGCAACGCGACAAACAAATATTTGACCTTATTTTAGAAGAACAAGACAGACAAATTCACGGATTAGAGCTTATCGCTTCTGAGAATTTTGTAAGTGATGAAGTTATAGAAGCTGCTGGTTCTATTTTAACAAATAAATATGCTGAAGGCTATCCGGGTAAAAGATACTATGGAGGTTGTGAAGTAGTAGATGTTGTTGAACAAATTGCTATTGATAGAGCAAAAGAATTATTTGGTGCGGAATATGCAAACGTGCAACCACACTCAGGTTCGCAAGCAAATGCTTCAGTATATCATGCTTGTTTAAATGCTGGTGATAAAATATTAGGTTTTGATTTGTCTCATGGAGGTCACTTAACTCATGGTTCACCTGTTAACTTTTCAGGACGTCTTTATAATCCAGTTTTCTACGGTGTAGATAAAGAAACGGGAAGATTAGATTATGATAAAATCCAAGAAATAGCAACTAAAGAACAACCAAAGTTAATTGTTGCTGGAGCTTCTGCATATTCTCGTGATATGGATTTTGCTCGTTTTAGACAAATTGCAGATAGTGTTGGGGCAATTTTAATGGCTGATATTTCTCATCCAGCTGGGTTAATTGCAAAAGGATTATTAAGCGATCCAATTCCACATTGTCATATCGTGACTACTACAACTCACAAAACGTTACGTGGACCACGTGGAGGTTTGATTTTGATGGGTAAAGATTTTCCAAACCCAATGGGATTAACAACTCCTAAAGGTGAAATTAGAATGATGTCTAACTTGTTAGATTTGGCTGTTTTCCCTGGAAATCAAGGGGGACCTTTGATGCATATTATTGCTGCAAAAGCGGTAGCATTTGGTGAAGCCTTGCAAGATGAATTCTTTACATACGCTATGCAATTGCAAAAAAATGCTAAAGCAATGGCCGAAGCTTTTGTGAAAAGAGGATACAACATCATTTCTGGTGGTACAGATAACCACATGATGTTGATTGATTTGAGAAATAAAAACATTTCTGGAAAAGAAGCTGAAAATGCTCTTGTAAAAGCAGAAATTACTGTAAATAAAAACATGGTTCCTTTTGATGATAAATCACCATTTATTACTTCTGGAATTCGTGTAGGAACTGCTGCAATCACAACTCGTGGTTTGCTAGAAGAAGATATGGAAACTATTGTAGATTTGATTGATAGAGTTTTGGTTGATCATACAAACGAAGATGTTATCGAACAAGTAGCAACAGAAGTTAACGAAATGATGAGCGAAAGAGCTATTTTCGTTTTCTAAATTTTTGTTTAAAGTTTCAGGTTTAAAGTTTAAAGTTTTGCGTTTGTCTAAAAGCATTCCGAAACTTTAAACTTTTTTCATTTTCAAACAACTTTAAACGGTTCAACAAAATTAAACTTTAAACAAAAAAAGAAATGGGCGTATTACGATTACAATTACCAACTGATCCCAGATGGGTAAATATTGTTGAAAAAAACATAGAAGAGATTCTAACAGATCATGCTTGGTGCGAGCAAAAAGCTGCTACCAATGCCATTACAATTATTACCAATAATCCAGAGCATCAAGATTTAGTAAAGGATTTATTGGCTTTGGCCAAAGAAGAAATAGATCATTTTGAACAAGTACACAATATCATCATCCAGCGTGGACTAAAATTAGGACGTGAGCGTAAAGACGATTATGTAAATGAATTGTATTTGTATATGAAAAGAAGTGGTGACGGTAGCAGGGTTTCTGGTTTGGTAGAACGTTTGTTGTTTTCGGCTATGATTGAAGCTAGAAGCTGTGAACGATTCAAAGTCTTGTCGGAAAATATTAACGATAAAGAATTAGCTGTTTTTTACCGCGAATTAATGGAAAGTGAAGCTGGACATTATACTACTTTTATTACTTATGCCAGAAAATACGGTGTTGGAATAGATGTTGAAAAGCGTTGGAGAGAATGGTTGGCTTTTGAAGAATCTATTATTACCAATTACGGTAAGGGAGAAACAATTCATGGTTAATTTATTGTTTTTAAAGTTTTATTGTTGATAAATGGGTAATTAGTTTTTAAGCGCTTTTAATCTGTTATTTTTCAAAAATAGTATATTTGAGAGTAACCAAAAATTTTAAGCCATGAGAATAGAAGCTGATTTGAAATTGGGATTTAAAGACGTAATGATTAGACCCAAAAGGTCAACTTTGAAAAGTAGATCTGAAGTTTCTTTAGAGCAGAATTTTAAATTTTTGCATAGCACAACTAGTTGGACAGGAATCCCGATTATGGCTGCCAATATGGATACTGTAGGAACTTTTGAAATGGCTAAAGCGTTGGCTAAAGAAAAACTTTTTACCGCTATACATAAACATTATACCCCTCAGGAATGGAGTATTTATCTGAGAAATGTTCCAGATGATTTTTATAATTACATAGCTGTAAGTACTGGAACCGGAAAAGAAGATTCTAAAAAAATATCCGAAATTATTACAGCAAATCCGCAGCTTAAATTTATATGTATTGATGTTGCCAATGGTTATTCGGAACATTTTGTTCAGTTTTTAAAACAAACCCGTAAACAATATCCTGACAAAGTGATTATTGCTGGTAATGTTGTTACTGGTGAAATGGTAGAAGAACTGTTGTTAGCTGGAGCTGATATTGTTAAAGTCGGAATTGGACCAGGTTCTGTTTGTACAACTCGTGTAAAAACTGGAGTTGGATATCCTCAGCTTTCAGCTATTATTGAATGTGCCGATGCAGCTCATGGTTTAGGAGGTCACATTATTAGCGATGGTGGATGTATAACCCCTGGTGACGTTGCAAAAGCTTTTGGAGCTGGTTCTGATTTTGTAATGTTGGGAGGGATGCTAGCTGGTCATGCCGAAAGTGGTGGCGAAATGATCGAAATTGAAGGACAGAAATTTAGACAATTTTACGGAATGAGTTCTACTACTGCAATGGATAAACATGTAGGAGGTGTTGCAGAATATAGAGCAAGTGAAGGTAAAACTGTTCAAGTTCCTTATAAAGGAAAAGTTATCAATACTGTTTTGGATATTTTGGGTGGATTAAGAAGCACTTGTACTTATGTTGGGGCTTCGAGATTAAAGGAACTCACCAAACGGACAACCTTTATAAGGGTTAGCGAGCAGGAAAATCAAATCTTTAGTAAATAATTTAAATACAAATAGTTTAGAATATATGATTAGCATTTCAAAAGCGGGATTAAATGATATTAAAACAATTCAAGAAATTGCTAATGTTACTTGGCCAAGTACTTATGGAGAAATCTTAACCAAAGTACAATTGGATTATATGTTGGATTTAATTTATTCAGAAGTACTTTTGACCCGACAAATTCAGTATAACGAACAATTGTTTTGTTTGATCTCTGATTTTGAAGGAATAATTGGTTTTATAGGAATAGAGCATCATTATAATGATGAATTGATTACCAAAATTCATAAAATATATCTTTTGCCAGAAACACAAGGAAAAGGTTATGGGAAAGAGGTTTTTGGTTCGATAGAAAAGTTGGCATTAGAAAATAATTCAAAAGAGCTCTTTTTAAATGTAAACCGGTTTAATACAGCATTGAATTTTTATAAAAAAATAGGTTTTGAAATCATCGATGAAGTTGATATTGAAATTGGAAATGGATATTTGATGGAAGATTATGTAATGAAAAAAATAATTTAATCATTTATCTCAAATAGTATTGTCCCTTTTTGAAGAGTTTACTTCAAAAGGGGATTTTTTTTGTTCATAATTTAGATAAAAATGATGCTTTTGAATAGTTTAGGAATGGAAATGAGTCTAAGTTTTGCTTAAAAAAAAGAGCCGTAATTGTATTTCTCAGAAGAAAAATGCCTTCAGTTTTAAAATTGCAAAAACTATAACGATAGCGTTATTTTGCGATTTTGATTATTAAAATGATTTAAAAAAACACATACTAAATTTAAATCATAAAAACACTTCATTAAAGTTATCATTTTGGAATAAAGGATTCAGTTTTGGTAAAAAACACTTTTAGTTAACAGTCTGTTTGCATATTTCGTAAATTTAATAAGGGTAAATTAGTAGATGCATATTAAAAAAGACAATAAATAATTAATATATAAAAACATGGAAAATTTATTAAAAAAAACAGAATTTAAAGAAGGTGTTTGGAAAACTAGTATAGATGTACATGATTTCATTTTGAAAAACATTAAATCCTATGAAGGAGATGCTGGGTTTCTTTCAGGGCCATCTAACAGAACAATTAAATTGTGGGATGTTTGTAAAGAAGCTCTTTTAAAAGAAAGACAAAATGATGGGTGTCTAGCTATAGATACAGAAGTGATTTCTAATATTACTTCTTTTGGACCAGGATATATCCAAAAAGAGAATGAAACAATTGTAGGACTTCAAACGGATGAGATTTTGAAACGTGCTATGAAACCTTTTGGAGGAATCAAACTGGTAGAAGGTGCTGTAGCAGAAAAAGGTTTAAAAGTTTCGAATAGAGTGATTGATATCTTTAATTATGCAAAAAATCATAATCAAGCTGTATTCGAAGCTTATGACAGTGAAATAAAAACGTATCGATCTAAACATGTACTAACTGGTTTACCAGATAATTATGCTAGAGGAAGAATTATAGGTGATTATAGAAGAGTAGCTTTATATGGAATTGACCGATTGATTGCCGAAAAGAAACTAGATAAAGAAAAAGTTTCTGGGGCTATGAACGACGCTAAAGTTCGTTTACGAGAAGAAATAGCAGATCAGATTAATGCTCTTCAGGATATGAAAGCCATGGCGCTTTCTTATGGAATCGATATTTCGGATCCTGCTGAAAATGCTCATGAAGCAGTTCAGTTTACCTATTTAGCTTATTTGAGTGCTGTTAAAGAACAGGATGGTGCAGCAATGTCATTGGGTAATGTTTCTTCATTTTTGGATGTTTATATAGAAAATGATATTGAGGAAGGAATAATTAATGAAGAACAGGCTCAGGAATATATTGACCAGTTTGTAATGAAATTGAGATTAGTGCGTCATCTTCGTCCAGGAGCTTATGATGCTATTTTTGGAGGGGATCCAACTTGGGTTACAGAGGCTATTGGCGGACAACTAAAAGATGGAAGAACTAAAGTTACCAAAACTTCTTTCCGTTTCCTTCAGACACTTTATAATTTAGGAGCTTCACCAGAGCCTAACTTAACTGTCTTATGGTCTGAAAATTTACCTCAGGGATTCAAAGATTTCTGTGCTAAGGTTTCTATCGATACATCTTCACTTCAATATGAAAACGATGATTTGATGAGAGAAAATCGTGGTTCAGATGATTATGGTATTGCTTGTTGTGTTTCGTATCAGCATATTGGAAAAACAATTCAGCACTTTGGAGCACGTGCTAATTTACCAAAAGCACTTTTGATGTCTTTAAATGGAGGAAGAGAAGAATCTGAAGGAGTAAAAATAGTAAACAATATTCCAGAACTGGAAGATGAAATATTGGATTATGATACGGTAATGAATTCTTTCAAAAAAACCTTGGCCGAAGTAGCTCGTGTTTATGCTAAATCAATGTATATCATTCATTATATGCATGACAAATATTACTACGAAAGAGCTCAAATGGCTTTGATTGATTCTGATCCAAATATTGATATTGCTTATGGAGCTGCAGGAATTTCGATTATTGCAGATTCGCTTTCTGCCATTAAGTATGCAAAGGTTACTCCAATCAGAAACGAAAAAGGATTGACTGTAGAGTTTAAAATTGAAGGAGATTATCCGAAATTTGGAAATGACGATGATAGAGTGGATAGTATCGCACAAGAGGTAACAAAAATATTCATTGATGAGTTGAGAAAACATCAAACCTATAAAAATTCTGTTCCAACTCTTTCATTGCTTACCATTACTTCTAATGTGATGTATGGTTCTAATACAGGGGCTACACCAGATGGTCGTAAAGCAGGTGAAGCTTTTGCTCCTGGGGCAAATCCAATGCACGGAAGAGATGAAAATGGTGCAATTGCTTCTTTAAATTCAGTTAGTAAATTGAATTATAATGATGCTCAAGACGGGATTTCATATACTTTTACAATGGTTCCAAAATCGTTGGGAAATAATAAAGAGGAACAAATAGTGAATCTGACTACGATTCTGGATGCTTATTTTGGAAGAAATGCGCATCATTTAAATGTGAATGTTTTAAACAAAGAAACCTTATTGGATGCGTATAATCATCCTGAGAATTATCCTCAATTGACTATTCGTGTTTCTGGTTACGCTGTTAATTTTGTGCGTTTGTCTAAAGCTCATCAATTAGAAGTTATCAGCAGAACATTTCATGAAAACATGTAATGAAACTGATTTTAAAAAAGGCGAATTTTGATTATACTAATTCTATTCCTTTGTTTTTTTAAAGGAATAGAATTGTATTATCTGTTGTCCGTTGAGAGAAATTCAGCTTAGATACGAAAGAACTGTATAAGCGGGTGGGTTTCTATTTAAAAACTTAAATATAAAAAAGTATGTATTTCCCAGAACAAGATACTCATTTATTGAACGAATCTGATATTGATTTATTAAGAATACATTCTTTAGAAACTTTTGGTACGCATGATGGCCCTGGAATACGTATGGTTGTTTTTGTTCAAGGATGTCAGTTTAGATGTTTGTATTGTCAAAATCCAGATTCGATAGATGTAAATGGGGGTACTCTTGTTACTATTGATGAACTTGCTACCAAAGCAATAAAACAAAAAATGTATTTTGGTAAAAAAGGAGGAGTGACAGTTTCTGGTGGCGAACCTTTATTACAAAGAGCTAAATTAATTCATTTTTTTGACCGTTTGCACGAACACGGAATCAATACTTGTTTGGATTCAAACGGAAGAGTGCTAGATTCTCAAACCAAAAATCTTTTAGATCGAACAGATTTGTTACTTCTCGATGTAAAACATATCAATCCTGAATGGCATAAAAAATTGACTGGTTTAAATAATACTACCACCTTAAAAATTGCTGAATATCGTGAAAGTACTGGAAAACCAATGTGGCTACGTTATGTTTTTGTTCCTGGATGGACAGATCAAGAAGAATATTTACACGAATGGGCAAAGCATTTTTCGAGTTATAAAACGATAGAAAGAGTTGAGATTATTCCTTTTCATCAATTAGGAAAACACAAATGGCAATTAATGAATTTAGAATATGCTCTTAATGAGACTCCTTTGCCAACTGCAGTAGCTTTAGAAAAAGCGAAAGAAATTTTCAGTTTGTATTTAGATAATGTGAATATAAAATAAGCACAAACCTTTTTTAAGAAGTTAGAAAATGAAGAAAAATAAATATTTGATTGTATTGGCAGGAATGATAATGCAGTTGTCTATAGGTTCTATTTATGCCTATAGCAAATGGATTGTGCCTTTGACAGAAAAATTAAATTGGAATGCTCATGATACTAAAACTGGGTTCAGTCTTGCTATCTGTTTTTTAGGATTAACAGCTGCTTTCATGGGGAAATATGCTCAAAAGATAGGCCCTTCAAAAGCTGGATTATTGGCTACAACATTTGTATCTTTAGGGTTATTAGGCAGTGCTGTGGCTGTTGATGTCAACTCTATTTATATGTTTTACCTGACATTTGGTGTTTTGCAGGGAATAGGATTAGGATTTGGATATGTAGTTCCGGTTTATACTGTTGTAAAATGGTTTCCTGATCGTCCAGGATTGGCTTCGGGTATTATTATTATGTCTTTTGCATTAGGATCTCTGCTGGCTTCTTTTTTAATTAGTCCATTAATTGCTTCTTTTGGATTATCGGGAGCGTTTTCAATATTAGGAACAGTTTACGGAGTTTGTATGTTATTAAGCGCTTTGTATCTAGAAAATCCTATTGGTACAGGTATAGCAAATACGAATGAAAATGATTTGGCTCCAAAAGAAATCATAACAGACAAGCGTTTTATTGCTCTTTGGTTGTTATTGTTTTTGAATGTTTGTGGTGGTATTGCAATAATTTCAAAAGCAGCTGTTTTAGGAGGAGAAGTTGTAGGAATGAGTGCTGCAGAGGCCACAATTTTTGTTGCCATTATCGGATTATTCAATGGGTTAGGGCGTTTATTTTGGTCTAGTATTTCGGATAAAATAGGGTGCTGGACTACTTTTATGATTTTTATAGGAATTAATGCAATTTGTTTTATTTTGATTCCTAGTTTTTCAACAAATATGTTTTCTTTTCAAGCTCTTACTTACATTATCATTGCAGGTTATGGAGCAGGTTTTGCGACAATGCCATCGTTTGTAAAAAGTATTTTTGGAGCTGAAAAATATGGACAGGTTTTTGGTTATATCCTGACTGCGTGGTCTGCTGCAGCCTTTGTTGGACCTTTGTTGTTAAGCTTAAGTACCGAAATTACTATTTTTTACCTGTTTTCTATACTATTGCTTATTGGTTTAGTTGTTGGATTCTGGCTGAGGGGATTATTGGTTAGATCAGCCGTGCAGTCTAATTATCTGTAACCTTTTTGTTTTAAGAATTAAGAGTTATTTACTTCAACCAATGTTTTTTTTTATTATTAGTTCATGTTTGAAAAGCAGTCCTTTTACTTCATTAAGTGAAAAAACTGCTTTTTTAATTTTAGTTTTTGTTGGGTCGATGGTATAGTTATAACTGGTTTTGAAGTCGGCTTTGCTGGTATTTGCTTTTGCAAACTCACTTTTATATAAATCACAGTTGTCAAAAATAGCTTCTGTTAAATCTGCAGCCATAAAATCTACAGCAATCAAACTACAATTGATAAACGGCGTAGCTTTTAATTTTAAAGTATAAAACTTTGAAAAGTCTAATACACAGTCCTGAAAACGAATTTCAAAAATAATTCGGTTGCACATTGCAAAATTTACTTCTTTGATTTCGCAATGATTAAAAGTTACAGTTCGTAAAGCAACATGGTTGATGTTGGCTTGGTTAAATATACAGTCATTAAAAACACAATCGATAAAAGTTACATCTATAAAATTACAGGCCGAAAAATTGCAATGATTAAAAGTACAACGTTCAAATTCCTTAAAATTCAATTCATCGATAGTATAAGTTTTATTGTTGTATTCAATATCAAAGAAATACTCAGGCATATTTATAATAAAGTTTAGAGCTTTTTTTAGGAGCAGAACAGTAAGGTATTTAACAACAGTAGTCCCGCTATCCATTATATTCCCGATTTAGTAAAACTGCGGCCGAAAAAGCCTTGTTTTTCTAAACCGGGAGATGCCATTTCTATCGGGGCTAGATTAGAACAATTGTTTTTTAGATCACTTTTTTACTTTTGAGTAATACAAAACCATTAGTTGTTCAATAACTCCAAAATTTTATCTATGTTTATTTCACTATAATCGTTTATGTAAAAGTGACATGGAGGTAATTGTTCTCTGGTGTGCGAACTCAAAACCCCAACCACTTTCATTCCAGCATTAAGACCAGCCGTTACTCCCGAAAAGGAATCCTCAAAAACAACACAATCCGAAGGAGAAACCCCAACACGTTCAGCTGATTTCAAATATACTTCTGGATTAGGTTTGTGAGCTGTTACATCTTCACTTGCCATCATAGAGTTCATTTTATCCGCTATTCCTAAAGTATTTACAATCAAGTCAAGATTGGCACGAGGTGCCGAGGTAGCAACTGCAGTTTTAAAGTTGTGAGCTTTTAGTTTTTTTAGAAAATCTAAATAATGAGGAATAGTTTTTACTTTATCTTTGTATATCTCGCGAAACATTGATTCTTTTTCGTTTTCTAGTTCTTTGAGTTCTATTCCTGAAATAGGACGCTCAAAGAAATGACTCATAATATACCCATTGTGTTTACCATACATATGATCTTCAAACTCTTTCTCAGAATGAGGGATTTGGTATTTGTCAAAAAAGGCTTCGAAAGCTTTTGCATGATGCGGATTTGTATGACAAATCACCCCATCCATATCAAAAATAACACATTGTTGTTTCATTGTTTTTGTTTTTGGGGCGCAAGATACAATCATTTCTACTGTATAGCCGAATTTGAAAATGGAATATTTTTAAAGGTGTTTCTCTGTTTTTGCAATTCTATTGTGTAAATAGACTTGATGAACATGAAATTTGATTCTAAAACTGGTAGGTACTAGTGGGTTTGTTTTGTTTTTTTGTCTTAGTTTTGTTTCAATAAATTATAGCAAAAAGGATTATTAGAAAACAAATGGATACTTATATATTAAGAAACAAAAATGGTGTTGAGGTTGAATTACTTTCGTATGGTGCAACACTCAAATCATTGAAATTGCCTTTGAACAATGGTGAAATTATAGATGTTGTTCTTGGTTTTGATACACTAGATAATTATGAAAAATCATATAATATTCAAGGAGCACCTTATTTTGGTGCAACAGTAGGAAGATATGCTGGTAGAATTAAAGAAGGTGTTTTTTCTTTAAATGGAAAACAATATCAATTGTACCAAAATAATAATGGAAACGCTTTGCACGGTGGTAAAACTGGTTTTAGTCAAAAAGAGTGGAAAATTATTTCTCAAAAATCTGGAGATGATCCTTCGGTTACTTTTGGTTATTTAAGCCCACATTTAGAAGAAAATTTTCCTGGTGAATTGGCTGTTATAATTACCTATAGCTTATCCGAAAACAATGAAGTTACGATTGAATATAATGCTGAATCATTAGAGGATACTATTATCAATTTAACTCATCACAGTTATTTTAATTTAGATGGACATCAAGGATCGATTGATAATCAAGAATTGTATGTTAATGCCAAACAGTTTGTAGAAACTGACACTGATAATATACCATCTGGTAAACTCATCGATTTAAAAGGTCATCCATTCAATTTTACAAAATTTAAAAAATGTCCAACTGTAATTGATAATACATTTGTTGTTCAAAATGATGATAAGATTGCTGCAACTTTGATGAGTAGTAAAAATGGAATCAAAATGGATGTAATTACCAATCAGCCTGGAGTTCATATTTATGTTGGAGGTAAATGTACTGAGGAATTAAAGGGAAAAGAAGGAATTGAATATCATACATTGAGTGGAATTTGTTTCGAGACTCAAAATTTCCCTGATGCTCCCAATCATCAAAATTTCCCATCGGCTATCTTACGCAAAGGCGAAAAGTACTTTCATAAAACAACTTATAAATTTCAAAATTTATAAGAATAGCCCAGAAAATAATTTATAACTTAGAAATCGTATTATATTAAATAAAAAAAATGAAAATATTAGTAACAGGGGGTTTAGGTTTTATTGGTTCTCACACTGTTGTTGAATTGCAACAAGAAGGATTTGAAGTCGTAATTATAGATAATCTATCAAATTCTTCGATAGATGTTTTACAAGGGATTAAGTCAATTACTCAAAAAGAACCTATTTTTGAGAACATTGATTTGAGAAGTAAATCAGCAGTTCAGGAATTTTTTAAAAAGCATTCAGATTTGTCTGGTGTGATTCATTTTGCTGCTTCCAAAGCGGTAGGGGAGAGTGTTGAAAAGCCTTTAGATTATTATGAAAATAATATTGGTAGCTTGGTTTATTTGTTACAAGAATTGCAAAATATTCCTGGTGCGAATTTTATTTTTAGTTCTTCTTGTACCGTTTATGGTCAAGCTGAAAAAATGCCAATTGATGAAAATACACCAATTCAACCAGCACTTTCACCATACGGTAATACGAAACAAATTGGTGAAGAGATTATAACTGATGCTGCCAAAGTAAGTGATATAGCAGCTATTTTATTGCGTTATTTTAACCCAATTGGAGCACATCCGTCAGTAGCGATTGGAGAATTGCCTTTGGGAGTTCCGCAAAACTTAGTTCCATTTATTACGCAAACCGCTATTGGTTTACGTAAAGAACTTTCGGTTTATGGTGATGATTATGATACTCCTGACGGAACTTGTATTCGTGATTATATTCACGTAGTCGATTTGGCCAAAGCACATGTTGTTGCTTTACAGCGTTTAATCAATAAAAAGAATCAAGAAAAAGTTGAGGTTTTCAATTTAGGTTCTGGTGTAGGAAGTTCTGTTTTAGAAGTGATTCATGCTTTTGAAAAAGTGAGTAATCAAAAATTGCCGTATAAAATTGTAAGTAGAAGAGAAGGGGATGTAACTCGAGCATTTGCCAATACGGATAAAGCCAATACAGTTTTAGGTTGGAAAACACAATCTAGTTTAGAAGATGCTATTTCTAGTGCTTGGAAATGGGAACAAAAAATTAGAAGTTAATATGTTTTGACCACAGCTTCACAAATATTGATTTTTGTGAAGCTGTTTTTTTTTTGATCGAAATCTGTAACCTGATATTAATCGAAAGGTTGTTTTTTTGATGAATTACGAATTAAAAGTTCGGCATCAAGAATTATTTTATTAAGGGATACTTTTCTTTTTGGATGGTTAATGCGCTCCAAAAATGCTAATGCAGCCTGCTTCCCGATTTCGGCACTAAACTGATTTATAGTCGAGATTTCTGGTTTGATAATAGTTCCAAAAGGTTCGTTCCCAAATCCTACAATAGCAATTTCGTCAGGGACTTTAATTTTTTCCTCCAGTAAAACTTGTAATGCTCCTAAAGCAACATTGTCACTAGCAGCATATATGGCATCTGGTCGAATATCAAGTTCTAACAATGATTTCATGATGCGTCTGCCATCTTCAATTTGCAAATTACTTTCGATAATTAACTCATTTTGAATGGGTAACCCAAATTTTTCTAAAGCATCTTTAAAACCCCTAATTCTATTGTTGAAAATACGTGTATGTCTGAAACCTGTAATATGAGCAATTCGAGTGTATTTTTGTTTTACCAGATGCTCAACAATTAATTGACTACAATTGTAATCATCAATTCCAATATAATCTACGTCTAGATCATTTTCCCCTCTATCAAACAAAATTAAGGGAACTCCTTTTTCTTTTATTTTTCGGTAATAGTCAAAATCTACAGTTTCATGGGCAATAGAGGCAATGATACCATCAACTTGAATATTGAGTAAATTATCGATACTCTTGCATTCTTTTAGATAAGACTCATTGGTTTGTGCCATAATGACATTATAACCATTTTTATTCAGAACATCTTCAATGTTTTCTATTACAGAAGCATAATAATTGGTGTTGATTCTAGGTACGATTAAACCAACCATATTACTTTTTCCTTTACGTAAAGCACTGGATAAAAAATTGGGTTGATAATGCAATTTTATGGCTGCTTCTTTTACGGCAGCTTTTGTTTTAGCACTTATACGAGGATGATCGTTTAATGCCTTAGAAACTGCAGAAGGGGTTAGACCTAAGAGGTCGCCAATATCTTTTATCGTTGTTTTTTTTTGTAAGTCCAATTTTTTTCTATATTTGTTCCAACGTTTGAACAAATATAATTTGTTTTTTTAAATTAGCAATGCATTGAAGAAATTGTAGTTAGTATAAAACAATATGAGTGGTAGAGAATTGAGAGATTCTTTATTTTTTCGCACTTTGTTCAATCGATTGAACTGTTTGAATTATTAAAATATTTATAGATGAAAAAAATAGTCACTTTTGGTGAAATTTTATTGCGCCTTTCGACTGAAAGGAATTTAAAATTTTCTCAATCAGATTCGTATAAGGCTACCTATGGTGGTGGTGAGTTTAATGTTGCTGTGTCTTTAGCAAATTATGGTCTAAATGCAGAATATGTTACACGTTTACCCAATAATGAGTTTGGGAATTGCGCTGTCAAAGAAATGCGAAAATTAAACGTTGCCAATGATAATGTTTTGTTAGATGGTGAGCGAATGGGAGTTTATTATTTAGAAATTGGCGCAGGTACTCGTGCAAGCAACATTATATATGATAGAGCTAATAGTGCTATGGCTACTCTTGAAAAAGGAATGTTTAATTGGAGAGAAATTCTAAAAGATGCTGATTGGTTTCATTGGAGCGGAATCACTCCGGCCTTGTCTGAATCTGCTGCAGAGGCGTGTTTAGAAGCTGTCGAAATTGCTCATGAAATGGGAATAACTATCTCGACTGATTTGAATTACAGATCTAAACTTTGGAAGTATGGCAAAGAACCAAAAGAGGTTATGCCTAAAATGCTTCAATACAGTAATGTAATTCTTGGTGATATTGATACTGCATTTTTTATGTTAGGTAAAGATGCTGTAAATCCTGATTATCAAAATCTTGAAGCATTACCAGTTTTATACAATCAGATTTACGAGCTTTGTCCAAATTTGAACTATATTTCGACTACCTTACGATATTCAATTAATGCATCTCATCAGAGGATTGGCGGAATATTGTATAACGGTAAAAAAGTTTTCAACGCCGAAGTTCAGGATGTTACTCCTGTTATTGATCGTGTAGGTAGTGGTGATGCTTTTATGGGAGGATTAATTTATGGATTGAACGAGGAACCTTTAAACGAACAGCGGGCTCTTGACTTTTCGGTAGCTGCTTGTTGTTTAAAACATACTATTGTAGGGGATTATAATTTAGTAACTAAAGAGGAAGTTGAAAAATTAATTAATGGTGATTTTTCAGGAAAAGTATCAAGATAAAAAAATATAAAAATGGCACAATTTACACGAATAGAGGTTGCACAAGAAATGAAAAGAACCGGAATGATTCCTTTGTTTTTTAGTAGTGATATAGAATTGAGTAAGAATATTTTAAAAGCATGTTATGATGGTGGTGCTCGTTTGATGGAGTTTACGGCTAGAGGTGATTTTGCTCATGAAATTTTTGGAGAACTTACCAAATATGCGATCAAAGAATTACCTGGAATGATTATGGGTGTTGGTTCTGTTACAGATGCTGCTGCAGCTTCTTTGTATATGCAGTTGGGAGCAAATTTTATTGTAACTCCTGTCTTAAGAGAGGATATTGCAATTGTTTGTAATCGTAGAAAAGTATTATGGTCGCCAGGTTGTGGTACTTTGACCGAAATTACCAAAGCAGAAGAATTAGGTTGTGAAGTAGTAAAACTTTTCCCTGGTGATATTTATGGACCTGAATTTATCAAAGGGATAAAAGGACCGCAACCTTGGACGTCTATCATGCCTACTGGCGGAGTAACCCCAAGCGAAGAAAATCTTAAGAGTTGGTTTAGTGCAGGTGTTACTTGTGTTGGTATGGGTTCTCAGCTAATCACTAAAGAAATTATTGCCAATAAAGATTATGAGGGATTAACTAAAAAAGTTAAAGAGGTTTTCGAAATTATTTCGAAATTAAAATAACACAAAGAAAGTTACTCTAAAAAAAAAAATGCACTCTGGTTATTGGAGTGCATTTTTTGTATCGTTTAAACCGATTTTATTTATCGATTGAACCTAAAACTCTTTTCATAAAAGCGTTCAAAGCTTCTTTTTTGTCGGTTCCTTGTTGTGTCATTTTATGAACTTCAAGAGCACCGTACATATTCGAAATTAATTCTCCTATTACGTCCAATTCTTCGTCTTTTAGTGAAGGAATTTCAGTCATAGCTTCCAGAACTTCGATGGTTTCGATGATATAATCTTGATCGTTTTCTTCGATAAACTGGGTAAGTTGTTTTATTACAGGTAACTTCATTGTTTGTTCTTTTTGTATTGTGATTGTTTATAATACGGAATAAACAATTTACACAATTTCGTTTACCAATTCGATTAAAACTTCTTGTTTGTTGGTTTGAGTTTCATTCACCAATTGTCCGTTTACAAATGTTGCAAATGTTGGTAAATTACTCACATTAGCCAATTTTCTAGATTCTGGAGCATTTTCTGCATCGACCAAAACAAAAGTTATAGCTTCATTTTCGGTAGCTAATTTTTTGAATTTTGGTTTCATAATACGGCAATTTCCACACCAGGAAGCAGAATATTGTACTACTACTTTTTCGTTTTTAGTAACTAAATCCGCTAATGTATCTTCGTTTAAGTCTATTAACATATTTTTTGAAATTTCAATATCAATTTCAATGTCAAAAATCAATTTTTAAGAGACTGATATTTGAATTTAAATTGAAATTAGGGTTTGTTTTTGAAGAGAATTTTGAATTTCAATGGCAAAGTCAGGTTTAAATATTGAAATTGCCATTGAAATTGTTACTGCAAATTAGTTTACGCTTAAGTAAGCAGCAGTACTGTTTCTATCAGCTGTCATTGCTTCTTTACCAGCTTCCCAGTTTGCTGGACAAACTTCACCTTTTACTTGAATGTGCGTGTAAGCATCAACCATTCTTAAGTATTCGTTTACGTTACGTCCTAATGGCATATCGTTTACACTTTCGTGGAAAATTTTTCCAGTCTCATCGATTAAGTAAGTTGCTCTGTAAGGAACATAAGAACCTTCAACGATTACTGAATCAGTTTCTTCGCTGTATTCTGTAGATTCTACATCAAGAATTCCAAGGATATTAGCTAAGTTACGGTTAGTATCGGCAAGGATTGGGTAAGTTACCCCTTCGATTCCACCGTTGTTTTTTGGAGTGTTTAACCAAGCAAAGTGTACTTCGTTTGTATCACAAGATGCTCCAATTACGATTGTATTTCTTTTTTCGAATTCTGGTAAAGCAGCTTGGAAAGCGTGTAATTCAGTTGGGCAAACAAAAGTAAAATCTTTTGGATACCAAAATAAAAGTACTTTTTTGTTGTTGTTTACTGCTTCTTCAAAAATGTTGATTTTTAAATTATCTCCCATTTCTGAGATAGCATCTACTGCAATACTTGGGAATTTTTTTCCTACTAAAGACATATTTATTGATTTTTGTTGTTTATTTTTTACAGGTGCAAATATAGACTATAAAGAAAGCTTTGATAAATAAACTTTTATTATTATTATTTATGTGTCTATAGTGATTGATTATATTTAAAGCTAAAATCCTGTTAATAAAACAGGTAGGTTTCCTGTGGCTGTTTTATTTTCTAATAATTGTTGAGCTGCGACTTCTTGAAACTCTACAAAATCTTGATACACTTCAACAATTCCCACTGCTTGATTTAGATTTGGTAGTACTTGCAAAGCGTAAGGATTACCAAATACATACAAAATACACTTCTTGGATTGGAGTAATTCTCCTAAATATTCTAAAACAGTATCCTCAAGTTCAAACTTATTTAAAGGTTTTGCTTTTGGAACAAATACGGAGATCAGTAAAGTATCAAATGGAGTAAGATCTTCTTTGATATTAGTTTTGACTAAGTCTATAGCATTCTCGATTTCATATTCAGGAGAAGGTAAGAAAGCCCCCAAATTTTTAAAAAATGGATTATCTATAGTTTTGTAAAAACTAATTTTTGCTAAACGTTCTTTGTTTTTTGCTTCAAAAAGTAACAAAGTATTATGCTGATCTCTAATATATGTGATGCAATTTGAAGCAATTTTACGATTTATGTTTGAAGTAATATCAAAATCGAAATTACCTACAGAAGTTTCATTTTCATCAAAAAGACCAGCTTTTTGTTTGCATTTCAGTATTCGGTTTAGGCTTGCTTCAATTCGTTCGGGTGTTGCATTTTTTAAAATAGCTTCAATACCTTCAGGAACATTTTCGGCAAAACAAAGCACATCATTTCCAGCGTTAAAGGCTTCCCATTCTAGTTGTCCTTTAATTTCATACAGTTTAGAAACACTATGCATGTTCAAAGCGTCCGAAATGACAAGACCATCATAACCTAACTGCTTTCTTAAAATTTCTTCGATAATATTTTTAGACAATGTAGCCGATGTGTTTTTTCCATCATTTAAAGCGGGGACAGCTAAATGACCAATCATAATCGAGTCAACTTGGTTTTCTATTCCTTTGATAAAAGGATAAAGTTCGTTTTCGAGCAATTGCTCAAGGTTTTCTTCCAAAACAGGTAATCCCAAGTGCGAATCGACACTGGTGTTTCCGTGACCTGGAAAGTGTTTTAGGCATCCTAAAATTCCAACTTCAGACATTCCTTTAAGGTATTCTAAAGCAAAATTGGCAACTTTTTCTTTATTGGAACCAAAAGAACGATACCCAATTACGGGATTATTTGGGTTGTTATTAATATCGGCTAATGGAGCCAAATTGTAATGAATTCCAGCCGATTTTAAGTCCAAGCCAATTTGCTTTCCAACTTCGTAAATTAGATTTTTATCGGTATCGGGTAATGCTCCAAGAGTAATGGCATAGGGATATTGTGGTGTTTTCTCAACACGCATTGCTAATCCCCATTCGGCATCAATGCTCATCAAAAGTGGAGTAGGAGCACATTTTTGATACCGAACAATTAAATCCTTTAATCGCTGATAGCTATCGTCGTTAAATTCTACTTTTTTCTTAGCTTCATAATTGGTAGCAGCACTGGCACGACTGTGAAAAAAAGTTAATCCCCCTATATTGTAATCACGGATTAATTGTTCCATTGCCTGAATGTTTTCTTCGGTATCGTTGATGAAAACCGCAGGGAAAAAGAATTGTCCTATTTTTTGTTTTAGTGTCATTTTTTAAAAATTATGCTTCAACTTTTTTTCCAAAATCTTTCGGAAAATCTAAAAATCGAGATAAAATTAATCCTGGGATTGTTGCAATAAACACCCAAATAAAGAAATTGTGGTATCCTAAAAATTGTTGAATATGTCCGCTAATCATTCCCGGAAGCATCATTCCTAGTGCCATAAATCCTGTTGCTAAGGCATAATGAGCAGTTTTGGATTCACCCTCGGCAACATGAATTAAATACATCATAAAGCCCGTAAATCCGAATCCGTAACCAAATTGTTCCAGAATTACGGTAATACAGGTGTAAAGATTTAAAGGTGAATTTATCTCAAAAAAATACAGGTTTATATGAAGATGAAAAACCTCCTGTGGCTGAAAATGAGCCAACCCAATAAATCCAAGAATTGGTAAATGCATGGCTAAAAACATAGGAAGCATCCATTTGGTTAGACCGTGTTTTGAGATAGCCATACCACCCAAAATTCCACCAATTGTTAAAGCAAATATCCCTAAGGTTCCATAAATTATTCCAACCGATTCGGTATCTAATCCCATTCCGCCAAGTTCTTTTTTGTCGAGTAAAAAAGGACTCAACATTTTGAGTAATTGCGATTCACCTAATCTAAACAGTAATATAAAAGCCAATACCAGTCCGATTTGTTTTTTCTGGAAAAAGCTAATAAATACCGTTGCAAAATTTTGATGGGAATGAACGTCATTGTTTTCGATAGTATTTATTTCTTTTTTTGGTGTAAAAATGAAATTGTAAACAGTGATGATCGTCATCAATAAACCAACTGCAATCATGGTATAAGACCAGGCTTTGGTGTTGTCTCCGTATTTGTGTTCGAGATAACCTGCAAATAAAACAATCAGTCCGTTTCCAGCAAGCATTGAAAGTCGGTAAAATGTACTTCTAATTCCTAAAAAATAAGATTGCTCTTCTTTTTTTAATGCTAACAAATAGAAACCATCACTGGCAATATCATTTGAGGCTGATGCAAATGCGGCTACCCAAAAAATCGCTAAACTCATCATAAAAAAACCGTTGGTTGGTATGGTAAAACCTACTAACAAGAAAGCGATAGAAATGAGTAATTGCATTGATAAAAACCATTTTCGCTTAGTTCCATATAAATCAACAAAAGGACTCCAAAGCGGTTTGACAACCCATGGTAAATAAAGCCAACTGGTATAAAAACCTATATCTTCATTACTTATCCCTAAATTTTTATACATAATTACCGAAACAGAGATGATTACTGCATACGGTAATCCAGAAGCAAAATTTAATAACGGAATCCAATACCAAGGGTTTTTGTCTTTCATTTTCTATAGTTTAGTTTTGAGGTTTATTTGTTTACAGATTCTACTTCAACTTCTAAATCAATTACAGTTTCAGGACTTTCATTGGCATAAAAATCTACATAAGTAAAAGCAAAAGCTTTTTTGCCTATCATTTTGTAGGCAGGAACTTCGATGTTGAATTTGTTGTTTTCCTCATAAACAGCAATTTTCTCCAAAATTTGTGAGGGATCTTTAGTATTTATTTTTGAAGCGTCCTTGGCTGCATATACAACGATATAACGAATTTGTATTAGCTCTTTTGGTTTTTGGAAAGAGATATAATAGTTATCTGTGTCTTTTGTTATCGAGTCAATTAGTAGGTTTTCTGTAAGAACTTTTTTAAAGTTGGGTACTGGAAGTGGCAAGGCTGGATACTTGTATTGGTTTTCTTTTAAATATCTTACTACATCAAGGTTTTTATTGATAAACCATTTGGCACTAAAATAACCATTTCCTTGTACATTATGATAATTGCGAGTGAGGTCTATTTGATTTGGAATTTCGCTAATGTAATTCCAATGTTTATCCGAATCGTTTCTGATTTTATAGGTACTGTTACCCATGTAGAGAGCAGTATTGGCGGGAACATTCTCTGACCACCATTTTATTAATTTAGAATAAGATGCTGTTCTATGATCGATGCTCCAATACAATTGCGGAATGAGGTAATCGATCCAATTGTTGTTCATCCAATCTATAGGGTCGGCAAATAAATCATCATAATTGGTTTGACCAGATTGGGTGTCAGATCCTTTGGGATCTACCGATTTATTCCGCCAAACTCCAAATGGGCTAATACCAAATTGTACCCAAGGTTTTAGTTTCTTGATGCCAAAAGAAATATTTTTGACAAAAGCCGTAACATTTGAACGTCTCCAATCTTCTAGAGATAGCCCATTCCCATATTTTTGAAATGAGGCTTTGTCATTAAAATCGATTCCTTTTATTTTATAAGGATAAAAATAATCATCAAAGTGAATGGCGTCTATGTCATATTTGATGACCACTTCTTCCACAATTGCGGTCAAATGTTTTTGTACTTCGGGTAGGGCAGGATCATAATAGAATTTCCCTCCGTATTCAATCATCCATTCTCTATGTTTGTTATAATCGTGGTCAATACTTAAATTTTCTGTTTTTAAATCCATTGTTGCTCGATAAGGATTCATCCAAGCGTGAAATTCAAAACCACGCTCATGACATTCTTCGATCATCCATTCAAGAGGATCATATTTTGGGTTTGGTGCTTTCCCTTCTACACCAGTTAAATATCTAGACCAAGGAGCTAAAATGGTAGGGTATAAAGCGTCGCCAGCAGATCTAATTTGTACAACAACTGCGTTATAATTGAGTTTTTGATAAGTATCTAAAATTTGGATAAAATCTGCTTTTTGCTTTTCTACAGGATCTGTATTGTTTTTTGGCCAGTCAATATTTGCAACTGTTGCAATCCAAACAGCTCTAAATTCATTTTTAGGATGCATTTCTCTTCTTTGGGAAAACCCAATAAATGTTGATAGAAATAGGTATATGATAGGGAATAATGATGATTTTTTCAAATGCATTTGTTGTGATTTTTATAACGGAATCAAAAGTAGTTTTTTTAGATAAGTTTACTAAATTAATTGTTTAATAATTTAAGAGTTAATGTTTGTATTAGGACAGAATAATTCGGAAAGTGATATTTTTTTAAGGTTTGTTATTTTAGGGTAACTATACAGTAATGAAATTAAGCTCTGTATTTTGTTTATTCTATTTTTTAGGATGTATCTTTGGATTTTTTTATGAGAAAAACGATAAAAAATAGTTTTTGATTGTAATATTTTAAAAAAGCATAAGTCTTGATTTTGAAGGTAAAATTTGTTTTATATATTTGAAAACACTATTTATTTCAGTCAGATATATTTTGAAAAAATAGAAAATTAGCTGATTTACAGCTGTAAACAATAAAAATTTAAACATGGCATTAAAGGATCTTTTTAGGAAAAAAACGGTACAAGACATTTTAAAGCAGGTTGAGAAAAATGAATCAGACGGTCACGAGTCGCTTGGAAAACATTTGACAACTAAAGATCTAACTGCTTTTGGTATTGCTGCTATTGTTGGTGCTGGGATTTTTAGCACCATTGGGAAAGCTAGTTTCGATGGAGGTCCAGCCGTAATTTTTCTATTCTTGTTTACTGCCATTGCTTGTGGTTTTGCCGCTTTTGCTTATGCCGAATTTGCTTCGATGGTTCCAGTTTCAGGAAGTGCTTATACGTATTCGTATGTTGCTTTTGGAGAATTAATTGCTTGGATTATTGGGTGGGCTTTAATTATGGAATATTCAGTAGGAAATATTACTGTTGCCATCTCTTGGAGTGATTATTTTACCACTTTACTCTCTAGTGGAGGAATTGATTTGCCTCAATGGGTACAAATGGATTATTTAACTGCTTCAAACGGATTTAACGATGCAACAGCATTGATGGAGGGCGGAAAATCTTTTGAAAATTTAAGTACTAGTTTACAAAATGCTTATACCGCTTGGACAACTTCACCAATGATAGGTTCTTTTCATTTTGTAGCCGATTTACCTGCTTTGTTGATAATAGTTTTAATTACTTGGTTGATTTATAGAGGAATGAAAGAGTCTCGAAACGCTAGTAATTTGATGGTTATTGTCAAGCTTTGTATTGTTTTATTAGTAATAGCTGTTGGTGCTTTTTATGTCGATACTGATAATTGGGATCCTTTTGCGCCCAATGGTGTTTCGGGAGTTTTAAAAGGAGTTTCGGCGGTTTTCTTTGCTTATATTGGTTTTGATGCTATTTCTACAACTGCCGAAGAATGTAAAAATCCGCAGCGTGACTTGCCTAGGGGCATGATGTGGGCCATTATTATTTGTACGATTCTTTATATTGCTATTGCTCTAGTGTTAACAGGAATGGTAAGTTATAATACATTGGATGTTGGTGATCCGTTGGCTTTTGTGTTCGATCAATTGCATTTAAAATGGATGTCTGGAATTATTGCAGTTAGTGCAGTGGTTGCTATGGCGAGTGTTTTGTTGGTTTTCCAGATGGGACAACCTCGTATTTGGATGAGTATGAGTCGTGACGGATTGTTACCGAAAAAGTTTTCTAATGTGCATCCAAAATTCAAAACCCCTTCTTTTGCAACTATAGTGGTTGGTTTTGTTGTGGCCGTTCCAGCTTTGTTTATGAATTTGACCATGGTGACCGATTTGTGTAGTATTGGAACTTTGTTTGCCTTCGTTTTGGTTTGTGCGGGAGTTTTGGCTTTACAAAATAGAACCGATATTCCAAGAGGGAAATTCAAAACCCCTTATGTGAATTCTAAATTCATTTTTCCATTATTGGTTATTGTAGGATTGGTAATTGCTTTTACTTATAATAATAAAGCTACAATGGATTTTATTACTAATGAAAGAAAAATTAATGATTCAGAGTTTATCATTACTTCTTTAAATAAAGAAGAAACCAAAAAAGTATATGATTACTTAGTGAGTATCGAAAACGAATCTATTGATGTTAAAAGTCTTGATGTTGAGCATTTATTGAGCCAATATCAAAAAGATGATGTGAAATATACTAATGTTGTTGCAGGATTGCCAATTTCGGATAATTTAAAATATGAAAGCGGATTTACTTTGTTCAAACATAAAATTCCGATGTGGATTTTCTTGTTCACAATTATTGGATTAATGGTTTGGTCTTGGAAAGAAAATTTGTCTTTGATTCCCCTTTTGGGACTTATTTGTTGTTTGTATATGATGGCGGAGTTAAGCGTTTGGAACTGGATTTATTTCACGATTTGGTTAATAATAGGTTTGATTATCTATTTTACTTATAGTCGAAAAAATAGTAAATTAAATTTGGAAACCGAGTAATTTTTTAAGATTATAAAAATATGACTTTGTAGAAACTAAAAAAGCCTTAGATAGTATTATTTAGGGCTTTTTTAGTTCGTGTTATAAAGACAATAATTGTTTTAGTATTGTATATTTAAATTATGCCCCCTTATGAGCTAATTTTTAATGTAATACACTTGTTGTTTATTTAGTTTTGTTTTATATTTGATATGCCTCATCTGTATATTTTTCCTACAAACAATTTATTATAAAAACACAAATCTTTAAAATTATGAACAAAAGAAGTTTTTTGTCGGTAGTTGTAGTTTTGTTGTCTTTTACACTTGTAAATGCGCAAACTAAGAAAAAGCCTAATATTATTATGTTGATCTCTGATGATACTGGTTGGGGAGATTTAGGAGTTTATGGAGGAGGAGCTGGTCGCGGGATGCCTACTCCAAATCTAGATAAGATGGCCAAAGAAGGAATGCAATTCTGGAATTTTTATGGTCAACCAAGTTGTACACCTGGAAGAGCTGCTATGTTAACAGGTCGTATCCCGAATCGAAGCGGTATGACTACGGTTGCTTTTCAAGGTCAAGGAGGAGGTCTTCCTGCTCCAGAGTGGACATTGGCTTCTGTCTTAAAGAAAGCTAATTACAAAACTTATTTTTCAGGAAAATGGCACTTAGGAGAAGCTGATTATGCGATGCCAACGGCTCATGGTTTTGATAAAATGCAAAATGTTGTATTGTATCACTTGAACGCATATACTTATGCTTTTCCGTCTTGGAATCCAGACATGACTCCAGAGATGCTAAATTTCTTCAAAAAAGTAACAACTGGCGTGTTAGAAGGTGAGGCTGGAGGAAAAGTAAGAGAAGTTTCTAAAGTTACCGAGGAAAATATTGCAGAGTTAGATATGATGATGACTGACAATGTTTTGAAAGAACTTAATTCAAATGTAAAAGGAGGAAGTCCATTTTTTATGTGTGTGAATTTTGCTAAAAATCATCAGCCAAACTTGCCATCAAAACAGTTTAAAGGGAAATCTCCTGGAGCTAGTAAATATGCTGACTGTGTAATGGAAATGGATTATAATGTTGGTCGTGTAATGGACGAAATTAATAAACTTGGAATTGCAGATAATACTATTGTAATTTATACAGTTGATAATGGTGCTTGGCAAGATGTACATCCAGATGCTGGTTATACACCATTTAGAGGTTCTAAAGGAACGGATAGAGAAGGAGGAAGCCGTGTACCAGCTATTGCTTGGTGGCCAGGTCAAATTGAAGCTGGTAGTTCAAGTCATGATATTGTTGGAGGTTTAGATTTAATGGCAACATTTGCAAGTCTTGCAGGTGTAGAATTGCCTAAAGTGGATCGTGAAGGAAAAGGAATGGTGTTTGATAGTTATGATATGTCTAATGTGTTGTTCAAGAAAGGAAAACCACTTCGTAATTCTTGGTTTTATTTTACAGAAAGTGAATTATCTCCTGGTGCTGTAAGATTTAGCCACTTCAAAGCAGTATATAATACAAGAGGTGATAATGGAGCGATGGCTGGAAGTGATATGCCAGGACAACAATTGGGTTGGAGAGGTGACGAAACATACGTAGCAACAGTTCCTGCTATTTATGATTTATGGCAAGATCCACAGGAACGCTACGATTTATTTATGAATAGTTTTACTGAAAAAACGTGGACTCTTGTTGTATTTAATAAAGCAATTCAGGAATTAATGAAAACGTATGTTCAATATCCTCCAAGACAAT
Source organism: Flavobacterium adhaerens (assembly GCF_040045115.1). Classification (NCBI taxonomy): domain Bacteria; kingdom Pseudomonadati; phylum Bacteroidota; class Flavobacteriia; order Flavobacteriales; family Flavobacteriaceae; genus Flavobacterium; species Flavobacterium adhaerens. The sequence goes on from NZ_JBDLZX010000001.1 coordinate 198,121, forward strand.
TACAAGGAGAAACTTATATGGGTAATGAAAGCATAGTTAGATTTAGAAACATTCAAGAAGCTAAAAAAATGCTAGAAGAAAAAGGAATGAAATTACCTGAAGATATTAAATATTAAATGGTAGAAATCCTTTTAAGAAGATTTCAATACTAAAAAAGAACCTCTAAAAGTCAAGTGCTTTTAGGGGTTTTTTGTTATACCCGATGAAAGAGGAAAAGCTTTTTAGAAATGAGTTTTAAACTCGTCTTTGTAAAATATTGCAACGCATTGCGGAAGTAATGTTGCTATGAAAAACAAATTTTTTGCTTCTAAAAAAAATGATCAAATAGGTTTGTTGGGTTTACTTGAGTTATTAAAAGGGTTTCTTGAAAATTCTTATTGAAATCGTTATAATTCGAACAAAAAACCTTGAAATTTAAACTTTAAACAAAACTTAATTCCTTAATTTTGCAACACTAAAAATAAAAATCACATACTATGAGTTCATTTGACGTAGTTATTATAGGTTCTGGACCAGGTGGATATGTTTCGGCTATTCGTTGTGCACAATTGGGTTTCAAAACCGCTATTATTGAAAAATATTCAACTTTGGGAGGAACTTGCTTAAACGTAGGTTGTATTCCATCAAAAGCATTGTTGTCTTCTTCACATCATTATGATGAAATTAAGCATTTTGCCGATCACGGAATCGAAGTTTCTGGAGATGTAAAAATTAATTTAGAGAAAATGATTGCTCGTAAACAAGCAGTTGTTGATCAAACATCAGGTGGAGTTAATTACTTGATGGAAAAAAATAAAATTACTGTTTACAATGGTTTGGGGTCTTTTGTTGATGCTACTCACGTGGCTATTGCTAAGGCTGATGGAACATCAGAAACCATTGAAGCTAAAAATATTATTATTGCTACTGGTTCTAAACCTTCTTCATTGCCTTTTATTACAATTGATAAAGAAAGAATCATCACTTCAACCGAGGCTTTGGCTTTGAAAGAAGTACCAAAACACCTTGTAATAATTGGTGGTGGAGTTATCGGAATCGAACTTGGACAAGTTTACCTGCGTTTAGGTGCTCAGGTTTCTGTTGTTGAATTCATGGACAGAATTATTCCAGGAATGGACGGTGCTTTGTCTAAAGAATTGACTAAAGTATTGAAAAAACAAGGAATGAAATTCTATACTTCTCACAAAGTTCAATCGGTAGAAAGAGCTGGTGATGTAGTAACTGTAAAAGCAGAAAATACTAAAGGGGAAGTAATCACTCTTGAAGGAGATTATTCATTAGTTTCGGTTGGTCGTCGTCCTTATACAGATGGATTGAATGCCGAAAATGCAGGAGTTAAAATTTCAGAGAGAGGTCAAGTTGAAGTGAATGACCATTTACAAACATCAACTCCAAATATTTATGCTATTGGAGATGTAGTTCGCGGAGCAATGTTGGCTCACAAAGCAGAAGAAGAGGGAACTATGGTTGCTGAAATCTTGGCTGGACAAAAACCACATATCGATTATAATTTGATTCCTGGTGTAGTTTATACTTGGCCTGAAGTTGCCGCTGTTGGACAAACTGAAGAGCAACTAAAAGCTGCTGGGGTAGCTTACAAATCTGGAAGTTTCCCTTTCAAAGCTTTAGGACGTGCTCGTGCAAGTGCTGATTTGGATGGTTTTGTAAAAATCCTTGCCGATGCTAAAACGGATGAAGTTCTTGGGGTTCACATGATTGGAGCTAGAACTGCAGACTTGATTGCTGAAGCTGTTGTTGCAATGGAATATAAAGCATCGGCAGAAGATATTTCTAGAATGTCTCATGCGCATCCAACTTTTGCAGAAGCAGTAAAAGAAGCAGCATTGGCAGCTACAGATAATAGAGCTTTACACGTTTAGTAGTAAAGTTTTTTCAAAATAAAGCCCCGATAACTCAATTTATCGGGGCTTTTGTTTTGATTTAATTTGCTGTAAATAAGTTTTTATAGCTATCCCATTTGGTATAGATTAAGAAAATATTTGCTGCAAACAAGAAAATTGCCGCACCAATATTTTGAGGATCCAAGAAAACATGAACGAGAAGAATATTTATACTAATTGGCATCAAAATTATATTGGCAATCTTGTTGAATTTCCCTGTTATAAAAGCTAATCCACATAACAATTCTACCGATTTTACTAGTGGCATTAAATATTTTGATGCAGCTAGTCCTTCATTAAAAGTTTTCAAATCACCAGTAATAACTGGTTGTGGATACAATTGTAAAAAATAGCTTATTGAAGCAAAAAGTAATAATAATCCAACTAAGGAACGAATAATAATTGTCGCTATTCTCATAATTCTTTGGTTTAAAGTTTGTTAAATAATTAATAGGTTGTTTCAAATGTAATTAAATTTTCCGAAACGAATTATTATTTAAAATTATAGAAATTACTTTTGTTTTGATTTTTTATACCAAAAATACCCACCAATTAGCAATAGTAGCAACCACCAAATTTGAAATAAGAAAACAACAACTTCTAATAATGCATACCAACCTGTTTGGATTGAATCCAATAGGCGAATTCCAATGTTGGGTTTATAATAGTTTGAATCTTTTGAGTTGGCAATTAGCTCCTGTTTGACGGATTCTTGTTGGTATATTTGGATAGTTATCGTGCTAAAATTGATTTGATCTTCGATTGATAAGGTTTCTAATTTTGTATTGTCTTTTTGTTCTTTTTGGTTGGCCAATGTGTTTTCAGCCTCCATAATGTCGTTGATTTTTTTGCCTTTATTATCGATAGCTTTGGTTATTCTTTTTTCGTTTTCGGCACTTCTTTTTTGCGAAAGTTGATTCGAAGTTAATTTCAAAGAAACATCATCGGCTTTTATAATGCGATAATTTAGAAAATCAATTTGTTTGGCAATAGTTTTTAAAACCGTATCAAGACGTTTATTGGGGACTCGAATCGTGATATTGTTTTCTACGTTATAATGTGTAGTTTCGAGTGTGCTATCCTGACTTATTTTGGTTTTGTATTGTTCTGTTATGTTGGTTTGCAGATTGGTATAAGTAACAAAACCATCAAATTTTGAAGTGATATTTTCAATAGCATAAGTAGATTGAGTAACATTTTTTACTTTGAATTTAATATCGGCTGTGCGGATAAATTTTCTGCCACTTCCTTCTTTTTCAACCGCTGCCGATGATGAAATGCTATCTGCAGTTTTGATGTCTGCTGCTTCTTCCATGGCTTCGCTTTTTTTGCAATTAACTAATAGTGTCCCAATTGCCAGTAGTATAAAACTGAGCTTTACGATTTTGTTCATAGATTTTTTTTGAGGATTAATGATTGTTTTTGGATTGATTTTCAAGCTTGAATTGAATATCAAATATAGGAGGTTTTAACAGGAAAAATTCTTTTTAATATTTATTTAACTAAGCTTGAGTTTTGTGAAATTTCTTATTGAGAAGAGCCGTTTTTTATTGTAATTTTGAGGTTCCTAAATTGATTATTTTTTTGAGAACTTCCATTTGTAAAATTATTGACAACCCTATTTTATTTAAGCAGCAGCTTGTGTGTTGGGGACAACAATTTCGAGAAATAGCATTTCTGGATAGTAATTCATTTTCGGATGAGTATTCTAGTTTTGATTGTGTTCTGGCTGTAGATGCTTTTACCTCTATAAAGACCGATTACCATAATGCTTTTGAGGATTTGAAACAATACCAGCAATCGACCAAAGACTGGTTATTTGGGTATTTGTCTTATGATTTAAAGAATGATGTAGAGCATTTAAAATCCGAAAATTTTGACGGTTTGGGATTTGCAGATTTGTTTTTTTTTCAACCCAAAAAAATATTTCAGTTAAAAGGAAATCAACTCGAAATCCTTTACCTGAACATGTGTGATGACGAAATCGAAGATGATTTTCGTGAAATAAGTGTTCAGAACTTAGATTTTAGTGTTCACAATTCTGGTATTGAAATTAGGCAACGCATTTCTAAAGAAAAGTATTGTCAAAAAGTGACTAAATTATTAGAGCATATTCATCAAGGCGATTTGTATGAAGCTAATTTTTGTCTGGAGTTTTTTGCCGAAAATACTACTCTAAATCCACTGGAAAAATTCTTGAAACTCAATGAGATTTCACAAGCACCTTTTTCAGTTTTTTTAAAAAATAACAAACAATTTTTGCTTTCGGCTTCTCCAGAGCGTTATTTGAAAAAAGTGGGAGAGACTTTGATTTCCCAACCGATAAAAGGTACTTCAAAACGTTTTGTTGATCCTTTTGAAGACGAAATTTCTAAAGAGACTTTATCTCAGGATCCTAAAGAAAAAGCCGAAAATATTATGATTACGGACTTGGTTCGAAATGATTTATCACGCACGGCACAAAAAGCAACTGTTGAAGTTAAAGAACTTTGCGGAATTTATTCTTTTTTGCAAGTACATCAAATGATTTCGACAGTAACTGCCAAAATGGATCCTAAATATTCTCCAGTCGATGCCTTAAAAACTACATTTCCGATGGGAAGTATGACAGGAGCTCCAAAATTTATGACCATGAAGCTTATCGAAGAATTTGAAGAAACCAAACGGGGTTTGTATAGCGGAGCGGTTGGATATTTTACTCCAACGGGTGACTTTGATTTTAATGTCGTAATTCGCAGTATTTTGTACAATGAAGAACGTCGATATGTATCATTTTCTGTAGGAAGTGCCATAACTTCATTGTCTGATCCAGAAAAAGAATTTGAAGAATGTTTGCTTAAAGCCAAAGCAATGCGAGAAGTTTTAGAGTAGTTTTGGGTTTAAGAGTTTAAAGTTTAAGGTTGTTCAAGTAGTATTTCAAGCTAACTCGGTCTTTAAAAAAAATAGTACTTTTGATAAATGAAAGACACACTTCAAAATCATATCGAAAAAGAGATTCCTTTTTTAAATTCAAAAAAGCTACTTCTTGCAGTGAGCGGAGGATTGGATAGTATGGTTTTACTGCATTTATTTCAGAATTTAAATTTTGAAATGGCCATTGCACATTGCAATTTTCAACTTCGAGGTATCGAAAGTTTTGGAGATCAAAAATTTGTTCAAGACTATGCAGATACTAATCAAATTCCAATTTTTGTTACCCAATTTGATACAGAAGCTTTTGCTAAAGATTATAAATTATCGACTCAGGTTGCTGCTCGAGAATTACGATACAATTGGTTTTATGAGTTGTTAGAGCAGGAAGGTTTTGATTATCTTTTGACGGCTCATCACGCCGATGATAATTTAGAAACTTTTCTAATTAACTTTACTCGCGGTACTGGATTGGAGGGTTTAACAGGTATTCCGATGCAAAATGACAAAATTGTTAGGCCTTTACTCTTTATGACTCGAACCGAAATTGAGAATTATGCCAAAGCAAATGATATTCAATGGAGAGAAGATAGCAGTAATGCATCGGATAAGTATCTGAGAAATAAAATCCGTCATCATTTGATTCCAATTTTGAAGGAATTGAATTCTAATTTTATGACTTCGTTTTCAAAAACCGAAAGTTACCTGCAACAATCATTTGCAATGGTTGAGGATGCTACAATTATGGTGTATCAGCAAGTTGCAACTGAGGTTGGTGATGAAATTCATATTGATTTAAAAAAGTTACTACAACTACCAAATTATCAATCTTATTTGTACCAATGGCTAAAGGAGTTTGGGTTTATGGCTTGGGACGATATTTATGATTTAGTCAATAGTCAGTCAGGAAAACAGGTTTTTGCACCCGATTATCGATTATTAAAAGATAGAAATTCGCTCATAGTTTATCCATTGGTTCGAGAGCAAGGTTTAGATGAGTTTGTCATATCTGAAAGTCAAACAGAAGTTAATTTTCCTATAAAATTGCAGTTCTGTAACGTAAGTCACATAAATAACAATTCAAATAGAGCTATATTTGTCGATGCGGATTTATTGGTTTATCCCTTGATAATTAGAAAATGGAAAGAAGCCGATGTTTTTATGCCTTTCGGGATGGAGGGCAAATCTAAAAAAGTAAGCAAACTTTTTAAAGACGAAAAAATGTCTTTGATTGAAAAGGAAAATGCGTGGATTTTATGTTCGAATAATCAAATTGTTTGGATCATTGGATTACGAGCCGATCACCGATTCAAAATTGATAATAACACAAAAAATATACTTAAAATAGAATTCTTGGAATGAAAAAATTACTCTTTATAGTTTTTGCTTTTTTAGCTTTTGCAAAAATTAATGCTCAGGTTTTAGATCCTGCAAAATGGACTACTTCAATCGAAAAAAAATCAGAAACAAATTATATTTTAACTTTCAATGCCGTAATCGAAAAAGATTGGCATATCTATTCACAATTTACTCCCGATGGAGGTCCTCTTCCATTAGAAATTATTTTTAAAGATCAAAAAGGAAATTTTGATTTGATAGGCAAAGCCAAAGAGAGTAAAACCACTACGGCATTCAATGATGTTTTTGGTGTCAATGAAATATTTTTTCATGATAAAGCGCAAATTCAACAAGAAATCAAACTTGTAAATCCTAAGTTTACAGTGATTAAGGTTGAGTTGAATTATCAAATTTGTAAAGAAGTTTGTATCAACTTAGAGAAAAAATTCACATTTAATATTCCAGCCTCGACTGTAATTGAACCAGTGAAAACAACTATTGTCGAATCGGTAAAAGAAGACACTGCTAAGTTAGATGTTGTACAAAAGGATTCCGCAAGTTTAGTTTCTGTAGAGGCTAAGGAAAAGGTTGTAACTAATGATAACAATGCAGTTGAGCAACCCAAAGCAGCTTCGGATAGAAGTTTATGGTCGATTTTCTTCATCGCTTTTTTCTCGGGATTTGCAGCATTGTTAACACCTTGTGTGTTTCCAATGATCCCAATGACGGTAAGTTTTTTTACCAAACAGAGCAAAACGAAGTCTGCAGGAATAAGAAATGCAATTCTGTATGGTATTTCTATTATCTTGATTTATGTACTATTAGGTTTTGTGGTTACTTGGATTTTTGGTGCAGATGCCTTAAATGCATTATCAACAAATGTTTATTTTAATATCATTTTCTTTATTCTTTTGGTTGTTTTTGCAACTTCGTTTCTGGGAGCTTTTGAAATTATGTTGCCAAATTCTTGGGCTAATAAAGTAGATAGTCAAGCTGATAGAGGAGGGGTAATTGGGATATTGTTTATGGCATTGGCATTGGCAATAGTTTCTTTTTCATGTACAGGACCTATTGTAGGAACACTTTTGGTAGATGCAGCATCCAAAGGAGGAATAGCACCTATCGTTGGAATGTTTGGTTTTTCATTAGCATTAGCGTTGCCTTTTATGCTATTTGCAATGTTTCCAGGGTGGTTAAACTCATTGCCTAAATCTGGAGGTTGGTTGAATACGGTAAAAGTGGTTTTAGGTTTCTTGGAATTGGCTTTTGCTTTTAAATTTTTATCCAATGCCGATTTGGTTTTGCAATTGCATTTACTAGAAAGAGAAGTTTTCTTGGTGATCTGGATTGCTATTTTTGGAGCAATGGCTTTTTATTTATTCGGTAAAATCACATTGCCTCATGATAGTCCAATAACTCATATTTCCGTTGGAAGATTGTATTTAGGATTGTTGGTTTTGTCGTTTACGATTTATCTGATTCCGGGTCTTTGGGGAGCTCCGCTTAAATTAATTAGTGCTTTTCCTCCACCAATGTCTTATAGTGAGAGCCCACTTGGTGTAGGAGGAGGTTCTGGAATAGTAAATGGTTCTAACACTGCTTTACCAGATGGGGCAAAATTAGGGCCACATCAAATTATTGTTTTTGATGATTATGACAAAGGATTGGCTTATGCAAAAACTGTAAATAAGCCTATAATGCTTGATTTTACCGGTCATGCATGTGTGAATTGCAGATTGATGGAAAATAATGTTTGGTCAGAAAAGGAAATTCTTTCAATCCTAAAAAATGATGTGGTAGTGATTTCTTTGTATGTAGATGATCAAAGGGAATTGCCAAAAACAGAACAATTTATTTCGAAAACGACAGGTTCAGAAATTGAAACAATTGGTGATAAATGGACTGACTTTATGATTACAAAATACAATACTAATACGCAACCATTGTATGTTTTGACGGATTTAGAAGGGAATAATCTTAATACTCAACAGCCTACTATTAGTTATGTAAGTATAGCTGAATATAAAAAATGGTTAAAAATTGGGATTTCAAATTTCGAAAAATAATACCATTATAAGAATGATAAAATTTAAGGATGCTCTTGGAGTGTCCTTATTTTTTATAGTAAGGATTTAAATGAATTTAGAAACAAATAAAAATCCTCTTTAGTTTTTTCATGGGTAAAATTGCCTTCTTCATTTATTTTACCTTTTGCTCCTTGAATCAATAATGTAGTTTGATCTGTGAATTTTGCCATCAAGGTTTGAAAAATAAGCTGCAATTCTGCATGTCCTTTTTCGCCACTGGCAGAAGCTGTAAGTAATCCTGTAGGTTTGTCTGTAAAAAGAGTTGTCGAGACACACCATTCAATTGCATTTTTTAATCCACTTGGAATACTAAAGATGTATTCGGGAGTACAAATTATAACTCCGTCAGCTTTTTCGATATTGTTTCTAAATGAAATTATTTCTTGTGGTGTGTTGTCAATAGAAAGTTCTGGATCAAAGTGAGGTAGTGATTTTAAATCTTTGAAAACAATTGTCTCCCAATAAGTAGTTGTTGTGTTGACTAAGTGATGGATGATTTTTTCATTTACGGAATTTGCACTTGCACTGCCAATTATTATAAAAATTGTTTTTTTAGTTATCATAGTTAATTATAAAATCGTTACTACTAAGATAGTAGATTGTTGGTAAGGAGGCAAAAATAAAATTGTATAAAAAAAACACTCTAGAAAATCATCTAGAGTGTTTTAGTGTAGTATTTAGGAAATTTGAGTGTTTTTTTTTATAAGAATTCTCCGTGTTGAGAGATGTCTAATCCTAACTCTTCTTTTTCTTCAGTTACTCTAAGAGGTGTAATTTTGTTCACAATAAAAAACAAAACATAAGAAGCAACAAAAGCAAAAATAGAAACAAGAATTAATGCTTTAAATTGAGTTAAGAATAATGTTGGGTCTCCATAAATTAATCCTTCATTGGTAACAGCACCGTTAACAGATTTAGATGCAAAAACACCAGTTAACAACATACCAACCATACCACCAACTCCATGACAAGCAAATACGTCTAAAGCATCATCAATTTTTCCTTTAGGGAATTTGCTAACTACAAGGTTACTAATGATGGCTGCAATAAGACCAATTGCCATTGCATGCGGAATAGTTACGAATCCAGCAGCTGGAGTAATGGCAACCAAACCAACAACTGCACCAATAGAGGCTCCCATTGCAGATAATTTGTGTCCTAAAATTTTATCAAGGAATACCCATCCCATGGCAGCAGCAGCAGCAGCTACAGTAGTAGTTCCAAGGGCTTGAGCGGCAAGGCTACCAGCACCTACAGCAGATCCAGCATTGAAACCAAACCAGCCAAACCATAATAATGCAGTACCTAGTAATACATAAGTAATACGAGCAGGATTCGTTTTTTGTACTTTTCTTTTTCCTAAGAAGATTGCACCAGCAAGAGCAGCCCATCCAGCGCTCATGTGAACTACAGTTCCTCCTGCAAAATCTAATACTCCCCATCCGAAGAATAATCCATCAGGATGCCATGTCATGTGGCATAATGGAGCATATATAACTAATATGAATAAAATCATGAATAATAAGTAAGCCCAAAAACGTACTCTCTCAGCGAAAGCTCCCGTTATTAAGGCTGGTGTTATGATTGCAAATTTAGCTTGGAACAATGCAAATAATATCATTGGAATCGTTGGAGCTAATTCCCAAGCAGTATTTGCGCTTACACCATTAAAAAATAAATTTGATGATGGATCTCCAATTAAACCACCAATCGATGGACCAAAACATAATCCAAACCCTATAACAACCCATAAAATAGTTACAATAATCATGGCCATGTAACTTTGTAGCATTGTGCTAATGACATTTTTTTTGCCAACCATACCACCATAAAAGAAACCAAGACCTGGAGTCATTAATAATACAAAGGCAGTAGCAACAATCATCCATGCTGTGTCACCAGTGTCTAGTTTTAATTCAACAACGTGAGCTCCTAATTTTGGAGATTCTACAAGGAAATAAATTGAGAATACAGATAGTAACAGAATTGTAATTAGTGTTACAGTTAAAATAATTTTTCGCATAGTTTTTGATTTATTAATTTTTGATAAAAGTATTAAATCATATAATACCTGCCAAAAAATACGGGGGTGCCGCTGTTACTTTTGTGAATTTTTCAATTTAGACTATTGTATTTTGAGGGGTAGGTAAAATTTAGTTTAAAAACAAAGAATGTGTTAACTAAATTTTAAGTTTTATTTAAGGTTTGTTTTGAAATTGATGGTGAATTTGTAATCTGAACGTTGTTTTTTGCTTTTAAACGATTATTTTGTTAACACAATAATGGTTATTTCTAAAATTGATTTAAGAATATTCAAACCCTTTTGATTTTTGACACTATATATAAGTAACTGATTTAAATATTTTATTGCAGAATTTAAATGAAGATTCTCATTTTGGATATAGTAAAGTGTTAGATACTCCTAGAAAAGGTATTTATATCATCAAGATTTTTATTTTGGCATAATGATTGCCTTATTTTAGGGCTCAAGAAATTAATGTATTTCTATACAGATATTAACCTAAAATTTAGTTGTGATAGCTTATATTTGCCTTCCCATCTAATAAATTAATGACAAAAAGACTTAAATACTATTATGTCAAATCATAAAATACTTACTATTGACAATTTGTCACTTCAAGAACTTGATTCGGAGGCAGAATTGATTCCATTATTGACTCCAGAAGATGAGGAAGAAATGAATAATGAAGAATTACCTGATTTTCTACCAATTTTACCATTGCGAAATACTGTTTTATTCCCAGGAGTAGTTATTCCTATTTCTGCAGGAAGAGATAAATCTATCAAATTGATAAACGATGCTAATGCTGATGGAAAAGTAATTGGGGTGGTTGCTCAATATAATGAAGAAGATGAAGATCCAACAATAAATGATATTAATAAAGTTGGTACAGTTGCTCGTATTTTACGTGTGTTAAAAATGCCAGATGGTAATGTAACGGTTATTCTTCAAGGGAAAAAGCGTTTTGAGATTAGCGAAGTTGTGTCTGAAGAACCGTATTTGAAAGCTAAAATTAAAGAAGTTCCTGAAAAAAGACCAACCAAAAAAGATACTGAATTCAGTGCAATTATTGATTCGGTAAAAGAATTGGCAGTTAAGATCATTAGCGAAAGCCCTAATATTCCTACTGAGGCTACATTTGCTATTAAAAATATTGGTAGTCCTTCATTTTTGATAAACTTTGTTTCCTCTAATATGAATTTGTCTGTTAAGGAAAAACAAGAACTTTTGTCTATTAATGGATTAAAAGAGCGTGCATTGGAAACGCTTCGCTATATGAATATAGAGTTGCAAAAATTAGAATTGAAAAACGATATCCAATCTAAAGTTCGATTTGATTTAGACCAACAGCAAAGAGAATATTTCTTGCATCAGCAAATGAAAACGATTCAAGAAGAATTAGGTGGCGTTTCGCAAGAGGAGGAAATGGATGAAATGAGTCTGAAAGCGAAAACCAAAAAATGGGATGATAAAACGCAAAAACATTTTGATAAAGAATTATCAAAAATGCGTAGAATGAACCCGCAAGCACCTGATTTTGGAATTCAAAGAAATTATTTGGAATTGTTTTTGGATTTACCTTGGGGTGAGTTCTCTAAAGATAACTTTGATTTAAAGCATGCTCAAAAAATATTAGACAAAGATCATTTTGGAATAGAGGATGTTAAGAAAAGAATGATCGAACATTTGGCAGTTTTGAAACTACGAAATGATATGAAATCGCCAATTATATGTTTGACAGGACCTCCAGGTGTTGGGAAAACTTCAATTGGTAGATCTGTAGCCGAAGCTTTGGGTAGAGAATATGTTCGTATTTCATTAGGAGGTTTACGTGATGAAGCTGAAATTCGCGGTCATCGTAAAACGTATATTGGAGCAATGCCAGGTCGAATTCTTCAAAGTTTAAAAAAAGCGGGAACTTCGAATCCAGTTTTTGTTTTAGACGAAATAGATAAATTGTCATCAAGTCATAGCGGAGATCCTTCATCTGCTTTGTTAGAAGTTTTGGATCCCGAACAAAACAATGCTTTTTATGATAATTTTCTCGAAATGGGATATGACTTGTCTAAGGTAATGTTTATTGCTACTTCTAATAATTTGTCGGCTATTCAGCCTGCACTTATTGATAGAATGGAAGTGATAAAAATGTCTGGATATACGATTGAAGAGAAAGTAGAAATCGCAAAAAAATACTTATTTCCAAAGCAATTAACCGAACACGGGTTAAAATCTAAAGACTTATCAATTGGTAAAAAACAATTAGAAAAGATTATCGAAGGTTACACCCGTGAATCTGGAGTACGTGGATTGGAAAATAAAATTGCTCAAGTTGTTCGTAATGCAGCGAAGTCAGTTGCTATGGAAGAGGAATACAACAAAAAAGTAACCGAAGAAGATATTGTAAAAGTTCTTGGAATTCCTCGATTAGAGAGAGATAAATACGAAAATAACGAAGTGGCTGGTGTAGTAACCGGACTTGCCTGGACTAGTGTTGGTGGCGATATTTTGTTTATTGAATCGTTGCTTTCTGCCGGAAAAGGTTCTATGACAATTACTGGAAATTTAGGTACAGTAATGAAAGAATCGGCTACTATTGCTTTAGAATATATTAAGGCCAATGCCGAAATAATGGGATTGAATCCTGAAATATTGAACAAATACAATATCCATTTGCATGTTCCAGAAGGAGCTACTCCAAAAGATGGGCCAAGTGCCGGTATTGCAATGCTTACTTCATTGGTTTCTTTATTGACTCAAAAAAGAGTAAAGAAAAACTTAGCCATGACTGGAGAGATTACTTTGAGAGGTAAGGTATTGCCTGTTGGTGGGATAAAAGAAAAAATATTAGCCGCCAAAAGAGCTAATATTAAAGAGATTATTTTATGCCATGAAAACAAAAGTGATATCGATGAAATTAAGCCAGAATATTTAGAGGGTCTTACGTTTCATTATGTAAAAGAAATGAGTGAGGTTCTAGAATTGGCTATTACCAAAGACAAAGTTAAAAATGCAAAGGTTTTAAAGTAATACGGCATATTTAAATAAATAGATTGCACAAATTTTCACAAATCCAAATGTGAAAATTTGTGTTTTTTTTGATTCCTTAGTCTTGTAATATGTCTTGTGATTTTTTTTAGAAAATTACTCTAAGTTTATTCGTTCTTTATTTCGTAAGTTTGATACTTGAATTCGAACTTTCTCTTTCTAAATTATATGTTCCGAAAACTTTTATTTTACTTTTTATTCTTAATTTGTTCAGTTACTTACGGACAAATAGGAGGGAAGTACACTTATGAGTTTTTAACATTAATAACATCTCCAAGACAGGCTGCACTAGGCGGAAAAGTCATCACTATTTATGATGAAGATGTCAATCAGGCGCTTTTTAATCCCGCATCGATTAATGACGAAATGCATAATCGCCTATCATTAAATTACGGAAATTACTATCAAGAAGTTACCTACGGAACGGCTTCATACGCCTATACCTATGACCAACATATACAGACAATCCAGGCTGGTATCAATTATATAAATTACGGGAAATTTGACGGTTATGACGAAAATGGTTTACCGACAAGTTCGTTTACTGGAAGCGAAATTGCACTTTCATTGGGGTATGCTTATAACATTCCATACACAGACATTCATTTGGGAGCCAATGCGAAATTTATCGGTTCTACTTTAGAAACATACAATTCATTTGGTGCAGCTGTTGATTTTGGAGTGGTTTATATTGATGAAAAAAATGATATAAACTGGGCATTGACATTGACAAATATAGGAACACAATTAACCACTTATGACGGGACTCGCGAAAAATTGCCTTTTGAGATTATTGCAGGTGTTTCTCAAGAACTTGAACATGTTCCGTTACGATGGTATTTAACATTAGAAAATTTACAGCAATGGAATTTAGCTTTTTCAAATCCTGTGAATGCTGAAACTTCTCTAGACGGAACTGTAACTGAAGAAAAAGTCTCTTTTTTCAATAATGCACTCCGACATGTCATAATTGGAGCCGAACTTTTTCCTAAGAAAGCCTTTAATCTTAGATTTGGGTATAATTTTAGAAGAGGTCAGGAGTTGCAAATTCAAGATCAACGAAATTTTTCTGGTGTTTCTTTAGGTTTTGGATTAAAACTGAATAGATTAAAATTGAATTATTCGTATTCAAAATATACTTTGGCAGGAAATACAAGCTTGTTTGGGTTGGTTATAAATTTTGGAGAAGGATTTTAGGACAAAATGAATGCGAACAAAAAAAATTAAGCTAATCATTAAAATATGAAAAAAATAATTATAGCTATTGATGGATATTCATCAACAGGCAAGAGTACTTTGGCAAAACAACTTGCTAAGCATTTAGGTTATGTTTATGTAGATACTGGTGCAATGTATCGTGCAGTAGCTTTGTATGCAATGCAAAACAATTATATAGGGAATGGTTTTTTGTACAAAGAAAAATTAATTAACAGTTTGCCAAATGTAAAATTGAGTTTTGTTTTTAATTCCGAATTAGGTTTTGCAGAAATGTATTTGAATGATATTAATGTCGAAAAAGAAATTAGAAGTTTAGAAGTTTCTGGTTTTGTGAGCACCATAGCTGCTATCTCTGAAGTTAGATCAAAATTAGTCGAGCAGCAACAGGAAATGGGAATTGCCAAAGGAATTGTTATGGATGGTAGGGATATTGGTACAGTTGTTTTTCCTAATGCTGAACTAAAAATTTTTATGACAGCAGCTGCAGAAACACGTGCACAAAGACGTTTTGAGGAATTACAAGCCAAAGGCGACAGTGTTTCGTATGAAGAGGTTTTGAAAAATGTGGTTGACAGGGATTTTGTAGATACTCACCGTGAAGATTCGCCTCTTGTAATAGCCAGTGATGCTATTGAGATTGATAATTCTTATCTGGATAGGAAGCAACAATTTGATGCGGTCTTAGAGTTAGTGAACGATGTTATTAATACGTTATAATTTTTTTGCTAATCTTATTTTAAATAGTAGTTTTACGGCTTACAAAATTCTTCAAAAATAAAACTCAAATCTACTTATGGGAATTAAAAACAGGCTAATATTCATGAGCTTTCTCCAATTTTTTGTTTGGGGAGCTTGGTTAATTACAATTGCAAATTATTGGTTTGGAACCAAAAATTGGGAGGGAACCCAATTTGGTTTAGTGTTCGGAACGATGGGAATTGCATCATTATTTATGCCAACCATTGCAGGAATAATTGCAGACAGATGGGTAAATGCTGAAAAACTGTACGGAATACTTCAAATTTTGTATGCTGGAATCTTATTTTATCTGCCTCAGGTAGAAACTCCAAATGCTTTTATTTATGTTATGCTTTTGGCGATGTGTTTTTATATGCCAACAATTGCTTTGAGTAACTCAATTTCGTACAATGCCTTGAAAATTAATAATAAGGATGTAGTTAAAAATTTCCCTCCAATTCGTGTTTTTGGGACTATCGGTTTTATTGTAGCCATGTGGATTGTTAATTTAACTGGAAATAAGGCTACTGCTTATCAGTTTTATATAGCCGGAATTGCTGCAATTGTTTTGGGATTTTATTCTTTTACGTTACCTGCTTGTAAACCACAACGTTTAATAAAAGAAAACGCATCATGGATTGATACACTTGGTTTAGGTTCTTTTAAATTATTTGCTAATTACAAAATGGCATTGTTTTTTATTTTTTCAATGTTTTTGGGAGGAGCTTTGCAACTGACAAATGCATATGGAGATGTATTTCTAGATGAGTTTAAACATTTTCCGATTTATGCCGATTCTTTTGTGGTTAAATATTCAACTATTATAATGTCGATTTCGCAAATTTCTGAGACATTATTTATTCTGGCAATCCCTTTTGCTTTAAAACGTTTTGGAATCAAACAAGTGATGTTGATTAGTATGTTGGCTTGGGTATTGCGTTTTGGTTTGTTTTCTTTTGGGAATCCTGCCGAAGGATTATGGATGATAATTCTGTCTTGTATCGTTTACGGAATGGCCTTTGATTTCTTTAATATATCGGGTTCATTATTTGTAGAAACACATACAGATACAACCAATCGTTCTTCTGCACAAGGATTGTTTATGATGATGACCAATGGTGTTGGCGCTATATTGGGGAGTATTACATCGGGCTGGGCAATTGATCGTTTTTTTACGAAGTCTTTTAGTTCGGTGTCTGATTTAGCTACTTTTTTAAAAACAGATGTTGCGAATCCTAAAATAGTTGAATTTATCCAAGGTCAAGGAAATGCTATCACAAACACAGGAGGATTGCAAAATACAATTATGATGAAAGATTGGCATCAAATTTGGCTAGCTTTTGCTATTTATTCATTGATAATAGCGGTTGCTTTTGCTATTTTATTCAAACATGAACATAATCCGAACACTGTAGAAAATTTGCATCATTGATTTCTTTTTGAATAAATGTCTTACGATAAATCCTAGCTAGATACTAGGATTTTTTTGTCTCTAATAGATTTATTTACAAATAAGGCAATGTTGTTGAAATGGTTAATGAAAATTCATTTTAAAAATTACAAAATCAATAAAGAAATGATTCAAATGTGTACATTTGTTTTAGAATAAGTCAGTATTGGCTTTTTATTTGTTTCAAATTATTAAAAAAATGAGGAAATATTTTATTGGTTTTTTTACCACTTTTTTGGTTGGTTTTGCATCAAATGCGCAAGGACTTCTTAATAAGTCAGAAAAAGTTTTCACACATCAAGATACTTTAAGAGGAAGTGTTACCAAAGAAAGAGCATGGTGGGATGTGAAACATTATAATTTGGATATCAAAGTAAACGCTTCTGATAGTACAATTGTGGGGTCAAATACCATTCAGTATAAAGTCTTAGATAATTATAATATAATGCAGATAGATTTACAAAATCCGATGCAAATTACTAGGGTCTTACAAGATGGTAAAGAATTAAAATACAAAAGAGACGGCAATGTTTTTTTTATAACAATGGTTTCTAAAGCAAAAGTAGGGGAGATCAAAGAAGTTAAAATATTTTACCAAGGCAAACCTAAAATTGCTGTTAATCCACCGTGGGATGGTGGAATTACTTGGAAAAAAGATAAAAATAAAAATGATTTTATAGCCTCTTCGTGTCAAGGACTGGGAGCTAGTGTTTGGTGGCCTAATAAAGATCATATGTATGATGAAGTTGAAGGTATGACTATCCAGGTGAATGTTCCGAAGAATTTAATTGATGTTTCTAATGGTCGCTTGAAAAATGTAAAAGAATTAAAAGACGGTACTAAAACTTATACTTGGGTTGTAAAAAATCCTATAAACAACTATGGTGTTAATATTAATATAGGGGATTATGTTATGTTTTCAGAACAGTATAAAGGCGAAAAAGGCAATTTAGATTGTACTTATTATGTTCTAAAAGATAATTTAGAAAAGGCTAAAAAGCATTTTAAAGATGTACCTAGAATGCTTAAAGCTTTTGAGCATTGGTTTGGACCTTATCCGTTTTATGAAGATAGTTTTAAACTTGTCGAAACACCATATTTAGGAATGGAACATCAAAGTTGCGTAACTTATGGTAATGGTTATCAAAACGGTTATTTGGGGCATGATTTAAGCGGAACAGGATGGGGATTGAAATTTGATTTTATCATCATACATGAATCAGGACATGAATGGTTTGCAAATAATATTACCTACAAAGATATTGCTGATATGTGGATTCATGAAAGCTTTACCTGCTATTCCGAAAGTCTTTTTGTAGAGTATTATTATGGTAAAGATGCTGGTGCAGAATATGTTCAGGGGATTCGTAAAAACATCGAAAATGATAAACCGATTATTGGTCATTATGATGTGAATAATGAAGGTTCTGGGGATATGTATTACAAAGGAGCTAATATGTTGCATACTTTACGTCAATTGATAAATAATGACGAGAAATGGAGAAGTATTTTAAGAGGTTTGAATAGTACTTTTTACCATCAAACAGTTACGACTAAACAAATTGAAGATTATATCATTCAACAAACAGGTTTCGATTTGAATGCTTTCTTTAATCAATATCTAAGAGATACACGAATTCCAACATTAGAATATTCTTATGACGGAAAAGCTTTAAAATATAGATGGACAAACATTGTTTCAGGTTTTGAAATGCCTGTTAATGTATTTATAAATGGAGTAAGTGTCAATTTGAAACCAAAATCAGATTGGTTAAATTTTGAGAATTCTACAAAAATTGAAAAAGTAGAAGTTGACAAAAACTTTTATGTTTTTAATAACGTTGTAACTAACAAATAGTTTGTTAGTTACAACATTTTTAGAATGTATTAGCGGTTTATCAGTTTTGCTTTTTCTTTGATAATATCGCTAATTTTTTTGTTCTCAATTTTGCTTTCTAGCCAAGAAATAATATCTAAATATAAAAAAGCTCTTTTTTCGTAAGTGTCTTTTTCTAATTCGATAAAGCGTTCTCTCATTTTAATAAATTCTTTTTTGATGTCGCTTGGGTATAAATTGCTTAGGTTTTTCAGAAAACGAATGATCTCTTTTTGTACTTTATGCAAGTCATTCATTTTAATCAAAAATTTATAAGTGCTTAACAATTGGCTTTCCAGATTAAAATCTTTCCCAGATTCATAATGAGCAATTAAGCACAATAAACGAGCAAAACAGGCTAAATCTTCTCGAACATATAAGTTTTTGTTATTGATGATTTTTTCCAAATACACGATGCATTTATCATATTTTTCATTTCCAAAATAGATACTTGCAATTTTGTAGTAAAACATCATTTCGTGATGCTCATCCAAGTGTTCGTTGTGTACTTTTATTTTGTTCAAAATTTCTGGAATAAGATATTCACTTTCTGCAAAAGTACCTTCTAAAATATGATAATTCAATTTGTTGTTATATACGTAAAGAAACGACAATGAAGAGATATTATCGTTAACAGGAAATCTTGGGTCTTTTATGGTTTCTTCTAAAAGGTTCAAATATTTTTTAAAATTAGACTTGTATTTCAACATAAATAGTGATTCTAATAAATAATGATTTCCTTTTAAGAAAAAAACAGGATTTAGAAAAATCATATTTGGATTGTTGTAAAATAAAGTAACCCATTTGTAAGCAAATTTATAACAAGATAAAAAGTCTTGTACCAAAAAACTACGCCACAAATTAGCATTATAAAACCAATATTTCTCTCTGAAACCAAATTTTGATTGGTTTAAATGTTCTGTGTGTTTTACAAAATAGTCGTCTATATATTTAAATTCCTCATCATTTTTAACATAACCTGTTTTGAGCATTATGCCGTACAATTGTAAGGATAAATTAGATAATTTACTCGAAATTGTATTGCGATAATTCAATTCTTTTGCTTGAATAACAAGTTCGTCGGCTCGCCCTTGAATACTCCTAGTGATGTATTGTGATTCTATTAGTTTTTCAAATTCAACAATTTCAAAGGCCATATATTTTTCATCGTTATCTATGGCTTGCTGTTTGGTTTTGTCTAGGATTTTTAAGCTTTGTTTGTAAAGTCCTTTGTTGTAAAGAATTACAGCAAAATCAATTTGTTCTCTAAGTTGATATCTGATATTCTGACTAGGAATATTCAATCGAATACTAACCAAAATTTGTTTGTATAAGTAAGATTTTAAATTGGATAATTGAACTTTCTTAATCAACCCATTTTTTAGAATTAGTTTCTCATCATAAGTTTCGGATTTATCTAGAATGTTGAATAATTCTATAAACTTTGTGTTTGAACTAGTTTCTAATCTACTTGCAAATATTTTAAATTGTCTTTTTTCAGATTTGGAAAGGGATTTTATTAAGACAAATAAAAAATCTTTTTGATGGTTAGCCATTGTATTATAATAGTATTTAAATAATTGATAATCAATTAGTTAATATGTATTTTTTTGTTTTATGAATAGTATATTTACTTAAAAGTAGGTTTAGTTTTGAGTAAATGAAAATTATATTTGTTTCAAGATGTGAAATTACATTAAATAAATTAAAATGAATAGAGACAAAGTTCAAATTTTTGATACCACTTTAAGAGACGGAGAGCAAGTTCCAGGATGTAAATTAGACACCAATCAAAAACTAGTTATAGCCAATCGTCTTGACGAAATGGGGGTAGATATCATCGAAGCTGGTTTTCCTGTTTCTAGCCCAGGAGATTTTTTATCTGTTTCTGAAATATGTAAAATTGTTAAAAATGCTACAGTTTGCGGACTCACCAGAGCTGTAGAAAAAGATATAGATGTTGCTGCCGATGCATTGAAAAATGCTAAAAGAGCAAGGATTCATACAGGAATCGGGACTTCAGATTCTCATATTTATCACAAACTGCAAACAACTCCAGAAGATGTAATTGCGAGAGCAAAACATGCAGTTGCTCATGCCAAAAAATATGTAGAAGATGTAGAATTTTATGCCGAAGATGCTGGTAGAACAGACAATGCGTTTTTGGCAAAAGTTTGCGAAGAAGTTATTAAGTCGGGTGCTACAGTACTTAATATTCCTGATACTACAGGTTATTGTTTACCAGAAGAATACGGAGCTAAGATAAAATACCTTAAAGAAAATGTAAAAGGTATTGATAATGTTACTATTTCTTGTCATTGTCATAATGATTTGGGGATGGCTACTGCCAATTCAATCGCTGGTGCAATAAATGGCGCTCGTCAAATTGAATGTACTATTAATGGAATAGGGGAAAGAGCTGGAAATACTGCTCTAGAAGAAGTTGTGATGATTTTTAAACAACACCCTTATTTAAATTTATATACCGATATAAATAGTAAGCAATTGAATGAAATGAGTCGATTGGTTTCTGAAAGTATGGGGATGATAGTACAGCCAAACAAAGCTATTGTTGGTGCTAATGCTTTTGCTCACAGTTCTGGAATTCATCAAGATGGCGTAATTAAGAACAGAGCGACTTATGAGATTATGGATCCACTAGATGTTGGGGTTAATGAGTCATCTATTATCCTTACGGCTAGAAGTGGTAGAGCTGCTTTAGCGTATAGAGCTAAAAAAGTAGGTTATGAGCTTACAAAAACACAATTAGATATTGTATATGTAGAGTTTTTGAAATTTGCAGATATCAAAAAAGAAGTTTTAGATAATGATATTCATCAAATTATAGAGGCTAGTAAAATATACGTGAACAATTTTTAGCAAAAAGTTTTTACTTAAAAAATAAAAAAAATGAACTTAAAAATAGCAGTGCTTTCGGGTGATGGTGTAGGTCCAGAGGTTATTTTGCAAGCCAAAAAAGCTTTGTATGCTATAAGTGTTGCCTATGATCATGAATTTATTTTTGAAGACGCCTTTATTGGTGCTGTTGCTATAGAAAAAACAAGGAATCCTTTGCCAGACCAGACTTTGAATTTGTGTTTGAATACAGATGCAGTGTTATTTGGAGCAATAGGAAATCCTAAATATGATAATGATCCTGAAGCAAAAGTAAGGCCAGAACAAGGATTGTTAAGGCTTAGACAAGAATTAGGTTTGTTTGCAAATATTAGACCGATCAAACCATTTAAAAATCTTTTGGATGCTTCCCCAATAAAAAAAGAAGTAATCGAGAATGTTGATTTTGTGATTTATCGAGAATTAACAGGAGGGTCTTATTATGGTGAAAAAATTATAAACGAAGCTGGAAATTTTGCTTCAGATATTTGTGAATATTCTGAAAATGAAATCGGACGTATAACACATCAAGCATTTAAAGCAGCTCAAAAAAGAAGAAAAAAAGTAACATTAGTTGATAAAGCTAATGTTTTGGAAACTTCAAGGTTGTGGCGAACATTGGTTAAAAAAATTGCAAAAGAATACCCTGATGTAGAATTGGAGTGTCAATATATTGATAATGTTGCGATGCAGATTATTACAGATCCTAAACAATATGATGTGATATTGACTGAAAATTTGTTTGGTGATATTTTGTCAGATGAAGCCTGTGCGATTATGGGGTCTATTGGTCTAATGGCTTCGGCTTCTGTTGGTGAGAGTAAAGCACTATTTGAACCAATTCATGGGTCCTATCCACAAGCAAAAGGGAAAAATATTGCTAATCCTATTGCTTCTATTTTATCTGCAGCTTTGCTACTAGAGCATTTTGGATTAGTAAAAGAAGCACAGAAAGTTTATGAAGCTGTTGATAAGGCTATAGAGTATAAGGTAGTTACAGTAGATTTAAACCCAGATTCAAGATTTGGAACAAATGATGTTGGAGATTTTATTTCTAATGTCATATTAAGTAAAGATGATTTATATTTTAAAAACGATAATGTTCAAATTGGGCAGTCAACTATCGTTTAATTATAAAAAGTCTTAAAAAAAATAGATTATATCACTAATTACTGTTGATTTGTTGATAAATAGTTTTTGTTTTTAGTTTTTTTGTGTATTTTTGCAACGTTAAAAAAAAGAAATGAAATACAATATCAACGTCCTTGTAGTAGTAAGTGTCATTGTGGTTAACACATATGAAAGGGGATTGGTATAAATATAAGTGAAAATATATATAAAACCTCCCAGTGATTTGGGAGGTTTTTTTTTAAAATAAAATCGAATACACAAAATTAAAAATAGAATGGAATTAAATAAATACAGCAAAATTATCACTCAAGACGAAACACAACCGGCTTCTCAAGCTATGTTCTACGCACTTGGATTAACAGAGGATGATCTTAAAAAAGCGCAAGTAGGAATTGTGAGTATGGGGTATGATGGAAATCCTTGTAACATGCACTTAAATGGTTTAGCAAAAGACATTAAAGATAGTGTCTGGAAAGAGGATTTGGTTGGACTTATTTTTAATACTATTGGTGTAAGTGACGGTATGTCTAATGGTAATGACGGTATGCGTTTTTCTTTGGTTTCTCGTGATGTTATTGCTGATTCTATTGAAACTGTTATGGGTGCACAGTGGTATGACGGTATGATTGCTGTTCCAGGTTGTGACAAGAATATGCCAGGTGCTCTAATTGCAATGGGTAGAGTAAATCGTCCATCTATTATGGTGTATGGAGGTTCTATTCATCCAGGAAAATGGAAAGGTCAGGATTTAAATATTGTTTCAGCTTTTGAAGCATTAGGAAAAAAATTCAGCAACAGTATTTCACCAGAAGATTTCAAAGGTGTTGTTCAAAATGCTTGCCCAGGTGCTGGTGCCTGTGGCGGAATGTACACTGCAAATACAATGTCATCTGCGATTGAAGCTTTAGGAATGAGTTTGCCATATAGTTCTTCTAATCCTGCTTTGAGCCCAGAGAAAAGAGAAGAATGTGCTAACGCAGGTAAAGCTATTAAAGTTTTATTAGAGAAAGATATTAAACCAAGAGATATCATGACTCGTAAAGCATTTGAAAATGCAATTACGATGGTCGCCGTTTTAGGAGGTTCTACTAATGCCGTAATGCACTTAATTGCAATGGCACACTCAGTAGGTATCGAATTGACTTTGAAAGATTTTCAAGATATTAGTGATAAAACGCCATTATTGGCTGACTTGAAACCAAGTGGTAAGTACTTGATGGAAGATTTGCATAATGTAGGAGGTGTTCCTGCTGTAATGAAATATTTATTGAAAGAAGGTTTCTTACACGGAGATTGCTTAACTGTTACAGGGAAAACAATTGCTGAAAATTTAGCTTCAATTCCAGATTTACATGATGGACAAAAAGTAGTTTTTGAAGTAGAACAAGCGTTAAAAGCAACTGGGAATATCCAAATTTTATACGGAAATATTGCTACAGAAGGTTGTGTGGCTAAAATTTCTGGAAAAGAAGGAGAGTATTTTGAAGGTACTGCGATAGTTTATGAAAATGAAAAAGATGTTATCAGAGGTATTCAAGGTGGAGAAGTGAAACCTGGAAATGTCGTCATTATTCGTTACTGTGGGCCAAAAGGAGGACCAGGTATGTCTGAAATGCTAAAACCAACTTCGGCTATTATGGGGGCTGGTTTAGGAAGTACCGTTGCATTAATTACTGATGGTCGTTTTTCTGGTGGATCTCACGGATTTGTCGTCGGACACGTTACTCCAGAAGCTTATGAAGGTGGTGGAATTGCATTAATAGAAAATGGAGATTTGATTGCTATTGACGCTGTTAATAATACTATAAACATGAAAGTTTCTGATGAAGAATTAGCTAAACGTAGAGCTAATTGGACACGTAAAGATAATGGAATTACTCAAGGTGTTTTACTTAAATATATGCGTTCGGTCTCTAGTGCATCTCAAGGATGTGTTACCGACAAATAATTTAAAATAAAACTAACTTCTTTTAAATCTTCAGTTGAAGGTTTTAAAGTAAAAAAAAATAAAATGGAAAATAATAAAATATCAGGTGCAGAAGCTGTTATTAAATGCTTATTAGCCGAAGGAGTTGATTTGGTTTATGGTTATCCAGGAGGAGCGATTATGCCTGTTTATGATGAGTTGTATAAATATCAAGATCAATTACACCATGTTTTGGTGCGTCACGAACAAGGAGCTGCTCATGCGGCTCAAGGTTATGCAAGAGTTACTGGTAAAGTAGGTGTTGCTATTGCTACATCTGGACCAGGAGCAACAAACTTAGTTACAGGAATTGCAGATGCGCAAATCGATTCGACACCACTAGTTTGTATTACTGGGCAAGTTGCTAAACATTTATTAGGTTCTGATGCTTTTCAGGAGACCGATATTATTGGTATTTCTACACCAGTTACAAAATGGAATATTCAAGTTACTGAAGCTAAAGATATACCTGCGGCAATTGCAAAGGCTTTTTATATCGCTCGTTCAGGAAGACCAGGACCTGTTTTGATTGATATTACCAAAAATGCTCAATTTGATGAGTTGGATTTTAAATATGAAAAGTGTACTGGAATTAGAAGTTATCATCCAAGACCAGTTTTAGATTTACAAAAGGTTCAAGAAGCAGCTGATATTATTAATCAAGCCAAAAAACCTTATATTGTTTTTGGTCAAGGAATTATTCTTGGAGAAGCTGAAGAGCAGTTAAAAAGGTTTGTTGAAAAATCAGGAATTCCAGCTGCGTGGACAATTTTAGGTCTTTCGGCTTTGCCAACAGATCATCCATTAAATGTTGGAATGGTCGGTATGCATGGTAATTACGGACCAAACCTTTTGACAAATGAATGCGATGTATTGATTGCTTTAGGAATGCGTTTCGATGACCGTGTAACAGGAAATTTAGCAACTTATGCCAAACAAGCAAAAGTTATTCACTTTGAAATTGATCCAGCTGAAGTTGATAAAAATGTTAAAACGGATGTTGCTGTAGTGGCTGATGTTAAAGAAGCTTTGACAGCTTTAATTCCGTTAATTGATAAAAAATCACATGATTCTTGGCATGAAGAATTCAAGGAAAAATATAAAGTTGAGTTTGATGCTGTAATTAATGAAGAGTTAACTCCAACTAATGGAAAAGGAATTTCAATGGGAGAGACGATTGAAATGATTAATAAGCATTCAAAAGGTGATGCTATTATGGTTTCAGATGTAGGACAACATCAGATGTTTGCTTGTCGCTATGCTAAATTCAATTCGACCAAAAGTAATGTGACATCTGGTGGTTTAGGAACTATGGGGTTTGCTTTACCAGCCGCAATTGGTGCCAAAATGGGAATGCCAAATAGAGAGGTGGTTGCAATTATTGGAGATGGTGGTTTTCAAATGAATATACAAGAGCTGGGAACTATTTATCAAACAAAAGTTCCTGTGAAAATTGTAGTATTAAACAATGAGTACTTAGGAATGGTTAGACAATGGCAAGAATTATTTTTTGATTATCGCTATGCTTCAACTGTAATGATAAATCCTAATTTCTGTGCAATTGCCGAAGGATATTATATTAAAGCAAGAAAAGTCACAAAACGTGAGGAGTTAGATGAAGCAATTGCCGAAATGTTGGCTTCAAAAGATTCTTATTTCCTTGAAGTTTTAGTAGAAAAAGAAAACAACGTATTCCCGATGATTCCTACTGGAGCTTCGGTTTCTGATATGAGATTAAGTTAAAAAGTTATGGAAAATAAAATATTCACAATTTCTGTTTATTCAGAAAACAACGTTGGTTTATTGAACAGGATTTCAGTAATTTTTCTGAAACGCCATATCAATATATTGAGTTTAAATGTATCTGAATCAGAAATTGAAGGAGTTTCCCGTTTTATTGTTGTGGTAAAAACTACTGAAAAATGGGTGCAAAATATTGTAGGGCAGATAGAAAAACAAATAGAGGTTATAAAAGCATTTTATCATGTAGATGAAGAGACAATCTTTTTAGAAAGTGCCATTTTCAAAATAGCTTCTAATTTGTTGTTTGATGAAAGGCAAATTCAAAACATCATTAAAGAAAGCCATTCTGAAATCGTAACGGTTTCACGAGACTTTTTTGTGATTTCGAAAACAGGAAAGCGAGCAGAAATTTTGGATTTATATTCAAAATTGAAGCCTTATGGGATTATGCAATTTGTTCGCTCAGGAAGGATTTCAGTTTCCAAAGAGAAAATGGAAATTTCAGCATTATTAGAATCATTATAAAATAAAATCAAAGATTTTGTTAAAATATAATTAACAACGATTATAATTCAATTATTAAATTTTACTTTCATTAAATATTAAAAAAAAATGGCAAATTATTTCAATTCATTACCACTTAGATTACAATTAGAACAGTTAGGAGTTTGTGAATTCATGGATCAATCAGAGTTCTCAAACGGAATAGATGCGTTAGCAGGAAAAAAAGTAGTCATTGTAGGTTGTGGAGCTCAAGGTTTAAATCAAGGTTTAAACATGAGAGATTCAGGTTTAGATATTTCTTATGCGTTACGTGCTGATGCTATTGCGGAGAAAAGAGCTTCTTTTAAAAATGCAACAGACAACGGTTTCAAAGTAGGAACTTATGAAGAATTAATTCCAACAGCAGATTTAGTTTGTAACTTAACCCCAGATAAACAACATACAGCAGTAATTAATGCTATTATGCCATTAATGAAACAAGGAGCGTCATTGGCTTATTCTCATGGTTTTAATATTGTAGAAGAAGGAATGCAAATTCGTAAAGACTTAACAGTAATTATGTGTGCTCCAAAATGTCCAGGTTCTGAAGTTCGTGAAGAATATAAAAGAGGTTTTGGTGTGCCAACTCTTATTGCCGTTCACCCAGAAAACGATCCTAATGGTTTAGGTTTAGATCAAGCAAAAGCTTATGCAGTTGCTACTGGAGGACATAGAGCAGGAGTATTGCGTTCATCTTTCGTTGCCGAAGTAAAATCTGATTTAATGGGAGAGCAAACAATTCTTTGCGGATTGTTACAAACAGGATCAATCTTATGTTTTGATAAGATGGTAGCAGAAGGTATAGATGCTGGTTATGCATCTAAATTAATCCAATACGGATGGGAGACAATTACTGAAGCTTTGAAATATGGAGGAATCACTAATATGATGGACAGATTGTCTAATCCTGCTAAAATTGCCGCATTCAATGCTTCTGAAGAATTAAAAGATATCATGCGTCCATTATTCCAAAAACATATGGATGATATTATTTCTGGCCACTTTTCTAAGACAATGATGGAAGATTGGGCTAATGATGATGTTAACTTGTTAGCTTGGAGAGCTGCAACTGGTGAAACTAATTTTGAAAAAACGCCTGCTGGAAATGTTGAAATTTCTGAGCAAGAATATTTTGATAATGGAGTATTAATGGTTGCTATGGTAAAAGCTGGAGTTGAATTGGCTTTTGAAGCAATGACAGATTCAGGAATTATTGAAGAGTCAGCATACTATGAGTCATTACACGAAACACCACTTATTGCGAACACCATTGCAAGAAAGAAATTATTCGAAATGAACCGTGTGATTTCTGATACAGCAGAGTACGGATGTTATTTATTTGATCATGCTTGTAAGCCATTAATTGCTGAGTATGTGAAAAATGCACCTAGTAATTTAATTGGTCGCCCTTTTAATAATGGTAATAATGGTGTCGATAACAAAGAATTAATTGATGTTAATGCTATCATCAGAAATCATCCAGTTGAAGAGGTTGGAGCTTGGTTGAGAGAGTCAATGACAGCAATGAAAAAAATTGTATAAACAAAATTTAGAATTACCACACATGAGGGGGTGAGGGGATTTGCATAAAATATCCTAAAGGTTTAAATATTTTGAATTAGTAAGCACTTATTGATAATTGGAAGATATTTATGCATAAAATTACATTCACTTAACTTCGATATACTGCAAGTTAAGTGAAGTAATCCCTAGTTATTTTTAAATATTTTATAAAAATATAATAAGATTATTAGCTTATTTGTAAATTTTTAAAAGGTGTTTTAGTTTTTAGACTATTTCGCCTTTTATTGATATAAAACGGTTGTTGGTTGAAAATCGTTATGAAAAAAGTACTAAATTTAGAAAAACACCTTTTTTTTTATTATTTTTAATGTTACTTTACAAACTAATAGTTTTGAATACCAAACAGATTTAATACTTTTATAAAAAATTTAAAAAGATGAGTTATTTTAAAATTGACAGTTTAGAACAATATTTTAAACACTACAATAAATCGATACGTGAGCCTCGTAAATTTTGGGGTAAAATAGCTGAAGAAAATTTCACTTGGTATCAGTACTGGGACAAAGTTGTTGATTTTAATATGGCTGATGCAGAAGTAAAATGGTTTGTTGATGCAAAAGTTAACATAACTAAGAACTGTATTGACAGGCATTTAGCAAAAAAAGGCGACAAAGCGGCAATTATTTTTGAACCCAATGACCCAAGTGAGGAAGCATTGCACATTAGTTACAATGATCTTTATGAACGCGTTTCAAGAATGGCCAATGTTTTAAAAGAACAAGGTATTTCTAAAGGGGATCGTGTTTGTATTTACTTGCCAATGATTCCAGAATTAGCTATTTCTGTGCTTGCTTGCGCAAGAATTGGTGCTATTCATTCTGTTGTTTTTGCAGGTTTTTCGGCTTCTGCGGTAGCTTCAAGAATAAATGATAGCCAATGTAAAATGGTTATTACTTCTGATGGAGGTTTTCGTGGTAATAAAACTATTGATTTAAAAGGAATTATTGATGAGGCTTTACAAAATTGTCCTTCTGTAACTAATGTTTTGGTTGCAAAAAGAACCAATGCTGAAATCAATATGAAGTCTGGTCGTGACCAATGGTTGGCTCCATTGTTAGAAAATGCTGTAAATAATAGTGTTGCCGAAATTATGGATGCTGAAGATCCGTTGTTTGTATTATATACTTCTGGATCAACGGGGAAACCTAAAGGAATGGTTCATACTACGGCTGGTTATATGGTTTATACGGCCTATACTTTTAAAAACGTTTTTAATTACGAAGAAAATGATATTTTTTGGTGTACAGCTGATATAGGTTGGATTACTGGACATTCTTATATTTTGTACGGGCCATTGTTAAATGGTGCTACAACTGTAATTTACGAGGGAGTTCCTTCTTATCCTGATTTTAGCCGTTTTTGGGAAATCATAGAAAAGCATAAAGTAAATCAATTTTATACAGCTCCGACTGCAATACGTGCATTGGCAAAAGAAAATTTATCATACGTTCAAAAGTTTCCGTTGAAATCTCTAAAAGTGATTGGTTCTGTTGGAGAGCCAATTAATGAGGAAGCTTGGCATTGGTATAATGACCACGTTGGTGGAAAACGTTGCCCAGTTGTAGATACTTGGTGGCAAACAGAAACAGGTGGAATTATGATTGCTCCAATTGCATTTATTACACCAACAAAACCTACTTATGCTACTTTACCATTGCCTGGAATTCAACCCGTTTTAATGGATGAAAAACGCAATGAAATTGAAGGAAATCAGGTTGTAGGTAGTTTGTGTGTTAAATTCCCATGGCCTGGAATAGCTAGAACCATTTGGGGAGACCATCAAAGATATAAGGATACTTATTTTTCTGCATTCCCAGGTAAATATTTTACTGGAGATGGAGCATTGCGTGACGAAGTAGGATATTATAGAATTACTGGTCGTGTGGATGATGTTGTAATTGTTTCTGGTCATAATTTAGGTACAGCTCCAATAGAAGATGCTATTAATGAGCATCCAGCTGTTGCTGAGTCAGCAATAGTTGGTTTTTCTCATGATATTAAAGGTAATGCATTGTATGGGTATGTGATTCTTAAGGAAACTGGAGAAGTTAGAAATAAAGAAAACTTAAGTAAAGAGATCAATCAATATATATCAGATCATATTGGGCCAATTGCTAAGTTAGACAAAATTCAATACGTTACTGGTTTGCCAAAAACAAGATCAGGAAAAATCATGAGACGTATTTTGAGGAAAATAGCTGAAGGCGATACTTCAAATTTTGGTGATATTACTACATTATTAAATCCTGAAATAGTTGATGAAATTATAAAAGGGAAATTGTAAATTTGAGAATATATTAAATACTAATGGCTGTCTATTGTTTAGGCAGCCATTTTTTAGTTTCAGATTTTTTTATAAACAGAAATTCTTTTTTAATTTTATAAAAAAATAAATCATGAAAAAACTAATTATTGCTATCATAGCATTGTTTTTAAATCATATTCAAATTCAAGCACAGGTAAAACAGACTATCTATCAATTTAAGGTAAAAGATTTATCAGGTGAGGTTTTTGATTTTGCCTCGTTAAAAGGTAAAAAAGTTATGATTGTAAATACAGCTTCAAAATGTGGATTGACTCCACAATATAAAGATTTAGAAGCTTTGTATAAAGAGTATTCCGCTAAGGGGTTTGTTATTATTGGGTTTCCGGCTAATAATTTTGCTTCACAAGAACCAGGTAGCAATGATGAAATAGCGGCATTTTGTCAATTGAATTACGGAGTTACTTTTCCGATGATGGAAAAAGTTTCTGTAAAAGGGGATGACATGTGTACTGTCTATCAATTTTTGACACAAAAAAAAATAAATGGAGTTGAGGATTCGGAAGTAAAATGGAATTTTCAGAAATATTTGATTAATGAAAAAGGAGAATTAGTAAAAGTTATTTCTCCGAAAACTTTACCAAAAGATCCTGAAATAGTGAATTGGATTAAAGGTTAAAGTTTATAATTGTATATTTTGAAAATAAAGTCCAATTAGCTGTTGGACTTTATATTCATTCCAGATGAAAATCACCTTTCTTTATTGATGATTTCCTTAACTGTGGCTTCGTAATTCTTTATGCTTTTGGCTTTTTTAATGTTTTTGTGAATTTTATGAGGATTTGAGAAAATTACTGAAAAGTATTCCCATAAATGATGCATCTTTAAAAGAATGTGTGTTTGTCCTGATAGAGATTCACTATAACCTTCATAAAGAGTGTCATGAAAAGCACTGAATAAATCCATTTTATTTTTTGGATATTCAGAGATGTTGTTTTTTATCATACTCGGTAAAAAAGGATCAGCAATTAGCCCTCTTCCAATCATCCAATGATCGATAGTAGGAAAACGTTGTTGCATTTCATGGAATTTTGCTACTGTGGTAATATCTCCGTTGTAGTATAATTTGTGTTTCGTATTATCAATACATTGTTGAAAAGCTTCTAGATGGACTCCTCCTTTGTATAATTGTTTACCAATACGGGCATGAATGGCAATATTTTTAATCGGATATTGATCCAAAATGGGTAAAACATCAAGAATTTCTTCTGTAGTGTCATATCCTAAGCGCATTTTCATAGATACAATTATATCGGCTTCAGAGTGTGCTTTGTCGAGAATATGATTGATTCTTTCGGTGTTACTTATAAGTCCTGATCCCATTCCAGATTTTGTAACCATAGGGTAAGGGCAACCTAAGTTCCAGTTTAATTCTTTATAGCCCAATTCTTTAACGTATTTTGCAACAAATAAAAATTCATCTGCATCGTTAGTAATGACTTGCGGAATAACTTCTAAACTAGAATTATTATCGGGTAGTAAATCGCGTTGATACGAGTTTTTGATTTCTAATTTTCCGTTTAAACGAATATATGGTGCGTAAAAAGTATCGATTCCTCCAAAATATTTATTTTGAGCATTTCTAAAGCGAAAATCGGTAAAACCTTGTAAGGGCGATGAAAGTAACGTGAAACTCATGATAGTTGTAAAAATGCAAAGGTACTATATCTTTATAAGTTTAACTTTTTAGAATTGGCTTTATTCTAAAATCAATTGCATAAAAACTGAATGTAGCCATCGGTCAAATTTATAACCAGATTCTTTTATGATTCCTACGACTTTAAATCCGAATTTTTCATGAAAATCGATACTGCTTTGGTTTTCTTGGTCGATTACTGCAATCATGGTATGGAGTTTTTGTTTTTTAGCAATTTGAATTAATTCGGCCATAAGTACTTTTCCAATTCCTTTTCCATGGTAATCTTCATTTACATAAACCGAATGTTCAACCGTGAATTTATACGCTTCTCTGAACCTAAATTCGCTATACATTCCGAAACCAGCAATTTCTCCATCATATTCGGCTAAAATGACAGGGAATTTTTTATTGATTTTATCTTCTAATATTGATTTTTGTTGGTCATAACTTCTAATGTTATAATCGTATAATGCGGTTGAATTTAGAATGTTATAATTTATGATATCCAAAATGGCTTGAGTATCACTTGTCTGGTAAGGTCTTAATTTGATTTTCATGAGATGAATATTTGCAACTCAAAAATAAGAAAACAATTTAAGACTACTGAAAAAACCTCGCAACTTAGTATCTTTGTTACTTTCAAATTTATACAATGATATACCCAAAAATACCTTTAGCACAAAGCATACTTCAAATTTTATTAGCCAAAGGAATCACTAATATAATCATTTCACCAGGTTCAAGAAATGCTCCTCTAACAATAGGTTTTGCCAGTAATCCAGAGTTTCAATGTTACAGTATTGCAGATGAGCGAGCTGCGGCTTTTTTTGCTTTGGGAATTGCACAACAAACTAAGAAGCCAACGGTATTGGTTTGTACCTCAGGATCGGCGTTATTGAATTACTATCCCGCATTTGCTGAAGCTTTTTATAGTCAAATTCCATTGATTGTTATTTCGGCTGATAGGCCACAAAGTAAAATTGATATTGGTGACGGACAAACCATTCGTCAAGAAAATGTGTTTGCAAATCATTCTTTGTATAATGCTAATTTAACTGAAGATGTCTCTCAGGAGAACGATAGTAAAATAAATGAAGCGATTAATGTTTCTATTGATAAGAAAGGCCCAGTTCATATCAACGCTCCTTTTGAGGAACCACTTTATGAGACTGTTTCAGAACTAAGTGTGCAAAGTATTGTTTTTAATTCAACTGAAAAAAAACAAACCATTGATAAAGATGAATTATCCCAGTATGTAAATATTTGGAATAATTCTACTAAGAAATTGATTCTTGTTGGGGTGAATGAGCCAGATTCTATTTCCCAATCTACTATTGATGCATTTGCGAATGATGATTCGGTTGTTGTTATGACGGAGAATACTTCAAATTTGCATCACGATAGTTTTGTAAATAATATAGATACCATAATAACACCTTTTACAACAGATGATTTTGAAGCTTTTCAACCAGAAATCCTGATTACATTTGGCGGTATGGTGGTTTCTAAGCGCATCAAAGCATTTTTACGAAAGTATCAGCCAAAACATCATTGGCATATCGATATTTTAAGAGCTTATGATACCTTTGGTTGTTTGACTAAACATTTTGAAGTAAGTCCAAATACTTTTTTTAGTGACTTTTTACCATTGACAACAAAAACTAACAGCGATTATTTTTCTAGAATTAATGCTATTCAAATCTTGCGAAGTGAGAAACACGATTTGTACTTGTCTAAGATTCCTTTTAGTGATTTGAAAGTTTTTGAAAAAGTAATACAGAGTTTGCCAAAGAATAGTCAATTGCAAATTAGTAATAGTTCTGCGATTCGTTATGCACAATTAATTGCCGTTGATCGTTCTATTGAGGTTTATTGTAATAGAGGAACTAGTGGTATCGACGGAAGTACATCAACAGCAATAGGAGCTGCTTTGGCAAGCCCTAAGCAAACTATTTTTATAACTGGTGATATTGGCTTTTTGTATGATAGTAATGCACTTTGGAATCATTATATTCCAAAGAATTTTAAAATTATTTTGATTAACAACGGCGGTGGAGGAATTTTTAGAATTTTACCAGGGCATGTAGAGAATGAAGTTTTCAATACTTATTTTGAAACTACTCATACGCTTACAGTAGAACATTTGGCCAAAATGTATAATTTGAATTATTATACTGCAAATGATGAACAAAGTCTTTATAATGGGTTAATTTCTATGTATGCACAAAATGATAAACCAACTATTTTAGAGGTTTTTACTCCCACCATAGAGAATAATGCTATTTTATTACAGTATTTTAAAGAATTAGTGGAATTGTAGTATTTGTTTTTAGTTGTTTTGTAGTTTTATACTTATTTGTTAAGAGAGTGTTTTTTTAAGTTCGTAAATTTTATGAAAAATTAATGAATAAAAATCGCACACATAAATAATAAATCATTAAATTTGAGATAGTTATAAATGCTAATAATTTAATTTTATTTTTATGAGCGCAAAAGATATATTGATTATAAAGTATGCAGCCGACTTGAAAGAAAAATGTGGGATTACGCCAGATATGGAGTTATTGGAAAAAGTTACAACCAGTTGTGGTCCATCAATATATAATCCGGATTCTTCTATAATTGCAGGTACGCAACAATCCGAAATTATTACGGTTAAAAAGAATTTTTTGATTAAAAAATTAGGTTTGCCTGATAGCCCTGAACTTAAAGCAGGTATTGATACTGTTTTAGAAAAATACGGAAAGAATAACACGAGTAAATATCGTGCTGTCGTTTATTATTTATTAACTCTTCATTTTGGAAGAGAAAGTGCTTACAATTAAAATTTTAATATGATTTGAAGAGCGTCTTTTTGAGACGCTTTTTTTTTTGGGGGATAAAATTTAGATAGGTATTTTTCAGGATACTACAGGATGAATATGTTTAGAGGTGTTTCTATTTTGCATTGAATAATTTATAATTTGGATCATGGGACGCTATTTTTTGGAGAAAATAATACAAAGCATTAAAGTTTATGGTTTGTTTCTTTTGGGAGTTATGATATCGGGCATGGCCAATGCTCAATTCAAAAAAATTGAAAATGATGTTTTTTGGGATACTCATAACGGATTACCTATTTACAGTCAAGGAGGAGGGATTTTCAATTTTCCAGACCCTAAAACAGGAACAAGCAAATATTTTTGGTATGGAGTACAGTATGAAGAGGCAGCCATTTACAGGGAAAATCCTGCTGTAACCCTAAAAAATGCCACTTTTGAGAACGTAACATGTTACAGTTCTACTGATTTGGTAAACTGGAGTTTTGAGGGGAATGTTTTGACAAAAGAGAGGGCTTTTCCTGATAATAACCCAACTTGGGTTGGGCGCTTAGGGGTTGCTTTTATTCCTCAACTGAATCAATATGCGATGTTGGTTCAGCATGGTTCACAAGTTTTGATAGCTTTAGCTGATTCTCCAACTGGGAATTTCGTTTGGCATCAAAAGATTAATATGGAACCCTTGATTGGAACTACAAATACTGGAGATCAAACTGTTTTTACTGATGATGATGGAAAATCGTATCTTATTTATTCGTACGGAAAAGGGCGTAATAAAATATATGTTTCCGAAATTGGGATCAAAGACGGAAAGGTTAATCTCTTAGATTGTATTAAAATTTTTCAAGGCGAAAGTAGGGAAGGGAATTGTATGTTTAAATACAAAAATAAATATTACATGGCAGCTTCTAATATTTATGGATGGGATTCTTCATTTGCTTATTATTTAGTTGCCGATAATATTAGAGGACCTTACACTCCTACAAATAATATGCAGGTTATAAGCGGAAGCGAACAAGATTATGCACATATCACGCAAACAGGTTTTTTTTATACAATAAAGGGGACTCAACAGGAAACGGTTTTGTATTGTGGTGACAGATGGGCGGATTTTGCAGGAAATGGTTTGGGATATAATCAATGGTTTCCACTTTCGTTTGATTCTGATGTTCCGTATTTTAATTCGTTAAGTTCTTGGAGCTTAAATGAAGTTACTGGTGAATGGAAGGTTGAAAAGGGGAATAATTTTGCAAAAAATGGAAGTTTTGAAGCTGACAGAAATAAAATACCAAGTAATTTCAAACCCATTCAAGAGCAACTTTTAGGATGGAAAACCGAAATTATCAAAGGAAATAAGATAAGCACGATCGATGAGAATTCACCAGTTTTGAATTTCTTTAATACAGAGGCTGATAGAAGTGAGGTAATTGGCGAAAAAAGTTTGCAAATAAGTGACAAAGTTAATTTTGAGCGAAAAATTTGGCAAGTGATTACTTCATCGCCTTATGTCGATTTGAAGAACGGTTTCTATACTTTGACTGCAAAAATTAAAAATACTGCGGGTTTTTCAGATTTGACAATGTTTGCTAAAAGTAATGGAAAGTTTTTTAAATTGAAAATAACCGATGTCAATTCGGTTTGGAAAACAATTTCTATTTCTGATGTTGTGGTGAAAAATGGAAGCGTGGAAATCGGTTTTTTGGCCTCGGGTGACGCAAATTCATTTTGTGTGATTGATGATGTTGTTCTGGTAAAAAATGATTAAGTGATGGTTTGAATTGCTTACATAAAGGTATTATGCTTGCTAATAGCCCTGATCGAAGTGAAAATCCTTGTAAGCCTATCGCTATAGATTGTTTGGCTTACAAGATTGAAGCGTAGAGCAGGACCAATGTGTGCAAGGATGCTGGTGCTTGCTGCTCCTAAAAAAAACTCTTCGCATTGGAAGAGTTTGGTTTTGTAATGTTATTTTTTATTGATGTCTTCGAGTACTGCCTTGTTGGAGTAGTTGATGATTTTGATTGTAATTTCTTGGTTTTGTTTTGTTTTGCCTTCAATTACGTATAGTTTTCCTTTTTTGAAAGGGATATTACTTTGATCAAAGTCCACATCACCAAATTTTAAGGTGTTTTTGATATCAGTGGTATCAACCCATTTTTGCGATAATATAAGTGAGGCTTTGTCCGAATAGAAAAAAGGCTTTGTTCTTAAATCATTTAGGACTCTTGCATTAGGAAAATAGTTGCAACGGGTGTCTTTTCCTGAAAATATTGCAGATACGACAAATAACCCCATTATCAGACCTACTAAATAATAGGCGAAACGTTGTATAAAATTCATAGATTAATTTTTGGGCAAAGGTAGGGTAAAGTTTAGTTAAAATACAATTAAATTAATATCGTTATCTGGTAAATCAAACCAATCGCCTACAGCCTTGTTGGTTAAAATTCCGTGATAGAGATAAACCCCATTTTTTAGTCCCGAGTGGCAACGGATAGCGCTTTCGATACCTCCATCTTCAGCAATTTGCAAGAGATAAGGTGTGATAATGTTGCTTATAGAGAGAGAGGCTGTTTTAGAATATCGCGAAGGAATATTAGGCACGCAATAATGTAAAACATTACTTTTTATAAAAGTTGGTTTTTCATGTGTGGTAACTTCAGAAGTTTCGAAACAACCACCTGTGTCAATACTGATATCAACAATTACAGCACCTCTTTTCATGTGTTCAACCATAGTTTCGCTTACCACTACTGGGCAACGTTCTTTTCCTCTCATGGCTCCAATGGCAACATCGCAACGTCTTAGAGCTTTAAGCAGTGATTTTTGTTGAATGGTAGATGTAAAAATGCGTTGACTTAAATTGTTTTGCAGTCGGCGGAGTTTGGTTATTGAGTTGTCAAATACTTTTACGGTAGCTCCAAGTCCAATGGCGGTTTTGGCGGCAAATTCGCCCGCTGTTCCAGCTCCTAGAATAACAACCTCGGTAGGAGCAACGCCTGTTATATTCCCAAAGAGAAGCCCTTTTCCGAACTCATTGGTGATCATTAATTCGGCTGCGATTAAAATAGAGGCTGTTCCTGCGATTTCGCTCAACGATCTTACTGCAGGATAGGAACCATCTTCGTCTTTTAGAAATTCAAAAGCTAGGGATGTTATTTTTTTTCGGGCCAATGCCTCAAAATAGGCTTTGTTTCTTGTTTTAAGTTGTATGGCTGAAATTAAGATTGTTTTAGAATTCATCATCTCAATTTCGGCAAGAGTAGGAGGATCTACCTTTAGAATCATCGGACAGCTAAAAACTTTTTTAGTGTCTTGAGTGATTTCGGCACCAGCGTCGCAATATTCTTTGTCGCTATAACTAGAGCTAATTCCAGCACCTGCTTCTATCATAACCCTATGACCTTGATAAGTAAGGGAATTCACAGCGTCAGGAGTTAAGCAAATTCTGCGTTCCTGGTGGCTATTCTCTTTTGGAAGTCCTATGAAAAGATGACTTTTATGTCTTGCTATTTCAAGTTTTTCTTCCTGTGGGAGTAATTGTTCTTTTGTGAATGGGGTAATGGACATTGGTAGGTTAGAATTAGTGGTACAATTTACAAAAAAGATTCAAAAGTAAATGATTTTTAAAACACTTGGTAGTTATAAAAAAGTTACCAAAATTAAGATAATTTTTTTTCCATTTTGATATCGGCTCTTTCGTAAACACCCTTTTCTATTGGAATTTCTTTAAAACCAAAATTTGCATATAAAATAATGGCTGATTCTAATTTTCGATTTGAATAAATAATCAGTTTTTGAATCTCTTTTTCTTGGGCTTTAGTTATACAATGGTTCATGAGTTTTTTACCAATTCCTAGTCCTTGGCTTTCCTGTGTAACGGCCATTTTGGTAAGCTCAAAAGTAGTGTTGTCAATCTTCATTAACGAAACGGTGCCAACAATTTGATTTTGGTACTGCGCATAGAAAATCATTCCGCCTTTATCGATTATTTCGCTTTGTGGATTCGATAATACTAATTCATCTATTGGTTCTACTTTGAAATGTTTTTGTAACCATTCTAAATTTAATATTTTGATAGCGTCTTTTAATTCGTTTTTAAAAGGAATAATGGTTACTTTGTCTATTTCTGAATCCATAATATGAATTATTTTAAATCAAGTAATCGTTCACCATTTGGAAGCAATTCGATTGTGATGACAGTGTGTTGTTCGGGAATTAAATTCGATATTTTTTCTGACCATTCTATAAAGCACCAATTTCCTGAATACAAATAATCGTCAACTCCCATGTCTAAAGCTTCGGTTTCTTTGTTTAATCTGTAAAAATCAAAATGATAAACCGTTTGATTGTTTTGGGTTAGATATTCGTTTACTAATGAAAATGTTGGGCTACTTGTAGCATCATTTATACCCAATGTTTTGCAAAGTTGCTTGATTAAGGTTGTCTTACCAACGCCCATTTCGCCATTAAATAAGATTACTTTGTTGGGGTTAGCGTTTAAAATTTGCTGTGCAACTTCTTCAAGTTTTTCTAAAGAAAATGTTATTGTCATTTTTTATATGTATTCAGTGTTCAGTTTTTTTTGTTTAAATTATGAGTTAGAATTGTTCTTTTTTTTTTTTTTTTTAGAATAATTCAGTACATTAAGTTTACAAAACTATCCATTGACAGGATGATTGACAACTAAAAACCGAACACTGATTCTTTTTTATTTTGGATTAAAAACTAAGAAAGGAATAATCATTTCTTCTAAAGAAATTCCGCCGTGTTGATAGCTGTTTTTGTAATAGCTCACATAATGATTGTAGTTATTTACATAGGCCAAAAATAAATCATTTTTAGCAAAAATATAAGAACTGCTCATGTTTATAGCGGGTAACCCAATAAGCTTAGGCTCCTTTACGGCATAAACATCTTTTTGTTCGTAAGTCAAGCTTCGGCCAGTTTTGTAACGCAAATTAAGACTGGTGTTTTTGTCTCCAACCACTTTTGATGGGTTTTTGACATTGATTGTGCCGTGATCGGTAGTTAAAATTAATTTGAAGCCTAATTTGTGCGCTTGTTGAATTATTTCTAACAGAGGGGAGTTTTTAAACCAACTTAAAGTCAAAGAGCGATAGGCTTTGTCGTCTGAGGCTAATTCTTTTACCACATCCATTTCGGTTTTGGCATGCGAAAGCATATCGACAAAGTTGTAAACTACGGTAACAAGGTCGTTGTCTTTTAAGGATTTGAAACTTTCGGCTAGTTTTTTACCGCCAGCCATATTGGTGATTTTAAAATAATCTTCTTTGATGTTTAGTCTTAAACGTTTTATTTGTGCGGTTAAGAATTCGGCTTCAAATAAATTTTTACCTCCCTCGTCTGGGTCGTTTTTCCAGTATTGAGGAAATTGTTTTTCCATTTCCAAAGGGGTTAATCCTGAGAAAATTGAATTTCTGGCGTATTGAGTTGCGGTTGGGAGTATAGAGAAATAAGGAACTTCTTTTTCGAGTTTGTAATAATTTCCTACCACACTCTCAAAGGCTTTCCATTGGTCATAGCGCAAATTGTCTATTACTACAAAAAGAACAGGTTTGTCTTTTTTCTGAATTTCTGGCAC
This sequence comes from Flavobacterium adhaerens, assembly GCF_040045115.1. NCBI lineage: Bacteria > Pseudomonadati > Bacteroidota > Flavobacteriia > Flavobacteriales > Flavobacteriaceae > Flavobacterium > Flavobacterium adhaerens. The sequence continues at coordinate 238,955 of NZ_JBDLZX010000001.1, forward strand.
TACTAATTCTTTAAATACATCATAGGAAAGTATTGGTCTGTCGGCTTTTGGTAAAAACCAATCTTCATAATTGCGTTCAATGTATTTTCCAAATTGAGAATTAGCTTCAACTTTTTGAGATTCTAGAATTTCAATCATTCCTTGATCATTGATGTTTTCGAGTTCTAGTTCCCAAAAGATTAATTTTCGATACAATTCAACCCAATCTTCATAGGAGTTTACCATGGCCATTTCCATAGTAATTTTTCGGAATTCCTTTTGGTAATCTAAAGTTGTTTTTTGAGATATCAAGCGTGAATTGTCTAAGTTTTTCTTTAAACTTAATAAGATCTGATTTGGATTTACTGGTTTGATAAGATAATCAGCTATTTTAGAACCAATAGCTTCTTCCATAATATACTCTTCTTCACTCTTGGTAATCATAATCATTGGGATAGAAGAATTTTTTTCTTTCATTTCAGATAATGTTTCTAAACCGCTCATTCCAGGCATATTTTCATCAAGAAAAACAATATCGAAATTCTTTTCTTCAAAAACATCTAAAGCGTCTCTACCGTTGTTGCATGTGGTTACGCTGTAGTTTTTTTTCTCGAGAAATAAAATATGTGGTTTTAGTAAATCGATTTCATCATCGACCCAAAGTATTTTTATAGTATCCATATTGATTTATTTTAATGCAATTTAGTTTTATAGAACTTAATAAATATTAAAAATAGTATAAAATTGAATTAAAAAAAATTGCAACAGTCTCAAAAAATCATTGGTAGAAAAGAATCCTTGTGGCTGATTTAGAGCGGTCATGTTTGTTTGGATAAAAAGATATGGAGGAGGTAGTGTTTTTGAGAAAAAAAATAATGTTTAAAAGAGTATTTTTGTCCAACTAAAAAAGCGATTATGTTGTTTCTTATTCTAAGTGTGGTTTGTAGTGTTACGGTAGGTGTTATTTTTAAAATTGCTAGAAACTATCAAGTGGTTAGTACGCAAATTGTAGCTTTTAATTATGTGTTTGCTGTAGCCTTGTGTTATTTGTTTTTTAAACCAGATTTAACCGTTTTAGATGCTTCGTCGCCTTGGGGTGTTTTTATTGTTTTAGGGGTTTTATTGCCGATAGTTTTTCTTTTTTTGGCGGCTTCTATAAAACACATGGGTATTGTAAAAACTGATATTGCGCAGCGTTTATCTTTGGTAATTTCGCTTTTAGGAGCTTGGTTTGTTTTTAAGGAAGAGTTTAGTCTGATTAAGCTAATGGCTTTTATATCAGGATTTCCAGCTTTGATACTTGTTTTAGATAAACCTAGTTCTAATGCCGAAAATAAGTGGGGTTATCCAGCGTTGGTTTTGATAGGTTTTGGCGTTATTGATCTTTTGTTTAAACAAATTGCATTGAATTCGAATGTGTCTTTTACGACTTCTTTATTAGTGGTTTTTTTTATTGCTCTTTTTGTAATGTTGATTTGTAATGGATATGAGTTGATTTTTCAGAAAGTGTGTTTTAATCCTAAAAGTATCTTGTTTGGTGGATTGGTTGGTATTTTTAATTTTTGTAATATATTGTTTTATTTAAAAGCGCATAAAGTATTTTCGGATAATCCTTCGACTGTTTTTGCTGGTATGAATATGGGAGTTGTAGTGTTGGGGTGTATTGTAGGAGTTTTTGTATTTGATGAAAAAATGTCTAGACGCAATATTGTAGGGTTATTATTGGCTTTGTTAGCTATTGCTTTGATTGTAGTGTCTCAATTGTATTAAAAATACATTTTTTTGCTATTTGTTTTTATTAGTATATTTGGCGTTCGTAATCAATCTTGATTGCTGTGTTTGTTAAAAAAAAGTATGCAAATTGCATATAGCAATAAAGAATATTAAATATTAACTTATGAAATTACTAGAAGGAAAAGTTGCGATTGTTACAGGTGCAAGTCGTGGAATTGGGAAAGGGATTGCCGAAGTTTTTGCTAAAAATGGTGCAAATGTTGCCTTTACTTACAGTTCATCTGTAGAGTCTGCTCAGGCTTTAGAGAATGAGTTGAATGCTTTAGGAATTAAAGCTAAAGGATATAAATCGAATGCTGCTGATTTTGATGAAGCGCAAACTTTTGTTGATTCAGTTTTGGCTGATTTTGGAACTGTTGATATCTTGATTAATAATGCTGGGATCACCAAGGATAATTTATTGATGAGAATGTCTGAGGCTGATTTTGACCAAGTTATCGATGTTAATTTAAAGTCAGTTTTCAACATGACTAAGGCTATTCAGAAAACCTTCTTGAAACAGCGTTCGGGTTCTATTATTAATATTAGTTCGGTGGTTGGTGTTTCTGGAAATGCTGGACAAACAAATTATGCAGCCTCAAAAGCAGGTGCTATTGGGTTTACAAAATCTGTTGCTTTAGAGTTGGGTTCTCGTAATATTCGTTGCAATGCAATTGCTCCTGGTTTTATTGAAACAGAAATGACTGCAAAATTAAGTGAAGATGTTGTAAAAGGATGGAGAGAGGGAATTCCGTTGAAACGTGGAGGTTCTACCGAAGATGTTGCTAATGCGTGTTTATTCTTGGCTTCGGATATGAGTGCTTATATAACTGGACAAGTGTTGAATGTTTGCGGGGGAATGTTAACTTAGAATTTTATTGAAAGATTTAATAATTTAAGAATTTAAACATTTATATATTCGTATAAAAAAGAATTTTTCAATTTTTAAATTAGAATAAATGACAACAAGCACAATTTTATTAATTATACTTTCATTGGTAATTGCTGGTTGTTTGTCTTTTTTTCAATATTTATTTAAAGTCAAAAACAAATCAAAGTTGATTTTGTTTTTGACTTTTTTGCGTTTTTTGGCTTTTTTTTTACTGCTTTTGTTGTTGATAAATCCAATAATAACAACTAATAAGCTTGAAATCGTAAAGACTCCGTTGCCAATTGTAGTTGATAATTCTAGTTCTGTCGCTTTTCTGAATGCTGATAAAAAAGCAGTAGAATTGTTTCGAGAATTGATTTCTAATAAAGAAATTCAAGATAAATTTGAAGTGCAATCGTATTTGTTGGATTCTGATTTTAGACAATCGGATAGTTTAAATTTCAAAGGGAGTCAGACAAATTTAGATTTGGTAGCTAAAAATTTGAAAAGCATTTATAAGAATGCATTTTATCCAACAGTGATTATTAGTGACGGAAATCAGACCTCGGGAGAGGATTATGTTTATAGTTTTAATGAGAATAATAAGGTTTATCCTTTGATTTTGGGTGATACGACTAAGGTGTTGGATTTGAAAATCAATCAATTAAATGTAAATAAGTATGCTTTTTTGAAAAATAAATTTCCTGTCGAAGTGTTTTTGCAATATTCAGGCTCTAAAAGTGTAGTGGCTAGTTTTAGTATTACACAAGGAAATGAGGTTTTAGGAAAACAATCTGTTCAATTTTCTCAATCTCAAAAAACAGCTGTAGTAAATATGTTGTTGCCGGCAAATAAGGTAGGTTTGCAGGTTTATAAGGCTAAAATCACATCATCGGTAAGTGAGAAAAATAGTTTCAATAACATTAAAAATTTTGCTGTTGAAGTTATTGATCAAAAGAAAAATGTGGCTATTGTTTCAGCTGTTAATCATCCGGATGTTGCTGTTTTTAAGAGGGCAATTGAATCTAATTTACAACATAAGGTTGTGTTGGTTAAACCTAATGAAATCAATTCGTTACAAGATTACAATGTTCTTATTTTGTATCAACCAACAGCGGCTTTTAAATCTGTTTTTGAAACCAACGTAAAAGCTAATTTAAATACTTTTATAGTTACTGGAACAAGTACGGATTTCTCATTTTTAAACCAAGTTCAGAATAATTTTGTTTTTAAAATGAGTCGTCAAGAAGAAGATTTTCTGGCAAATTTTGATTCTCAGTTTGATTTATTTGCAATTGACAATATTGGTTTTGAAAAATTTCCACCACTACAAAATGATTTCGGCACAATAGTTCCAAATGGAGAAGTGAGTGTGATGCTTTATTCAAAAATTAGAGATATTGAGACAAAATCTCCATTATTGGCTTTTGCTGAACAACAAGGAAAAAGATCAGTGTATTTGTTTGGTGAAAACAGTTGGAAATGGAGTTTGCAAAGTCATGTTGATACAAAATCATTTGAGCAATACGATGTGTTTGTTAATAAGATTATTCAATATTTAGCCTCTAATAATGCTAAAAAATCATTGGTTGTTAATCATGAAAGTTTTTACAATTCGGGAGAATCCTTAGAGATTACCGCTCAGTATTTCAATAAAAACTTTGATTTTGATGAAAAGGCTCATTTATCTATAGCTGTAACGAATAGTAAAACCAAACAAGTTAAAAACTACAATCTTCTTAAAGGTAATAATATTTATAAAGTAAATCTAGACGGACTTGCTGCAGGTAGTTATAATTTTTTGGTAAAAGAATTGAAATCGAAAGAATCTTATTCTGGTCATTTTGAAATTCTAGAGTTTGATATCGAGAAACAGTTTGTAAACCCAGATGTTCAGAAGCTGAAACAATTGGCTTCTCAAACCAAAGGTTCTGTTTTTTATCCCAATCAAGTTAGTGATTTAATTAAAATATTACTTGAGAATGATGAATTTAAAGCAGTTCAAAAAGATGTAATTACAAAATCTCCTTTGATAGACTGGAAATGGTTATTGGTTGTAATTGTTTTATTGTTATCTGCAGAATGGTTTGTTAGAAAGTACAATGGAATGCTGTAACTAAACATGTATAAATGGTGTTAGGAATAATTTGCACTGTTGATGTGATTGATTTTTCGTTGGTATAATTTTTAAAAGTTTTTTTGTAGTGTTTTTTAGATTTTTGTGGGTGTAAAATTCATTTTTGTTGAAAATAATTTAATGGATAAAGAAAATATTCGTTATTTTTGAAAAAAATGCAACCTATGGATTTTAGACTCAAAGTTTTTTTTACTGTTGCAACACGCTTAAGCTTTACGAAAGCGGCTGCAGAATTATTTATTACTCAGCCTGCAATCTCCAAGCATATTCACGAACTTGAAGAGGAATACAAAATCAAACTCTTTGAGAGAAATGGTTCTAAAGTAACCTTGACAAATGCTGGTGATGTTTTATTGAGTCATACTAAAAACATTTTGGAGATTTATAGGGAAATCGACTTTGATATGAGTACTTTTCACAACGAACGAAAAGGATTGTTACGTATCGGAGCAAGTACTACAATTTCACAATATATTATTCCGCCATTATTGGCTCATTTTCACCAAAAATTAGAATCCGTAAAAGTAAGTTTGCTTAATGGAAACACTGAGCAAATTGAAAATGCTTTATTGAATAAAGAAATTGAAATCGGTATTGTTGAGGGACAATCTAAAAATCAGGCTATTAAGTATGAGCAATTCATTAAGGATGAGCTGGTTCTAGTTTGTAATGTTAATAATTCTCTAGTAAGAAAAAAAGAGCTTGTTCCTGATGATTTAAAATCGTTACGTTTTGTAATGCGCGAAAGAGGTTCTGGAACACTTGAAGTTATTGAGTATGCATTAAAACCTTTTCAGATTAAAATAGATCAATTACAAGTCGAAATGCAATTGGGGAGTACTGAAAGTATTAAAGCTTACTTAATGAGTTCTAATTGTGTTGCTTTTATGTCTGTGCATGCAATTAGTAAAGAGTTGAAAAACATGGAATTGCAAATTATTGACGTAGATAATTTAATTATTGAACGTTTTTTTTATATTATTACGCTTCAGGGAAAATCTGATTCTTTATCAGAATTGTTTATAAAAAACATTTCTTCTTTCTATAACTTAAAGTTATAGTGGATTATTTTTTTCGATTAGTAGGGGGATTCTTTTAAAACGATCTTTGTCGTGTAAAAGTAAAGTCCTCATGAGTACAAAAAGTAGCAATACACCTGTTTTAATAAAAGTAAATACAACCGTACAGCAAGGTATTTTTGTTTTGTTTTTATGCGTTTGCTTGTTTCCGATCATTTCTCCAGTAGTCGCATTAGTATTGGGATTGATGGTAGCTAATCTTTCTGGACATCCTTATCTTCATTTAAATCACAAAGCAACTCAACTATTGTTGCAGATTTCTGTTGTAGGCTTAGGGTTTGGAATGGATGTACATAGTGCTTTAGCCGTAGGGAAAAATGGGTTGCTTTTAACTATTGCTTCTATTGTAATAACAATTTTATTGGGTGTTTTGTTAGGAAAATGGTTTAAAATTCCAAAAAAGACTTCTCATCTTATTTCGTGCGGAACGGCCATTTGCGGAGGTAGTGCAATTGCTGCAATAGCGCCAGTGGTTCAGTCCGATGAGAAGCAAACTTCTGTTGCTTTGGGAGTGGTTTTTATTCTAAATTCTATTGCTTTGTTTGTTTTTCCTTACATTGGATATTGGTTAAAAATGTCTCAAGTCGATTTTGGTATGTGGTGTGCGATAGCTATTCATGATACGAGTTCGGTAGTTGGAGCTGCAAATAAATATGGAGCAGAAGCTTTACAAGTGGCTACAACCGTTAAATTAGCGAGGGCTTTGTGGATTGTTCCAGTTGCTTTATTTACTACTGTTGCATTTAAAAATAATTCTAGTAAAATTAAGATTCCTTACTTCATTGGATTGTTTGTGTTGGCAATGATTTGTAATACTTATTTTTCTCCAATAAAAATTGTTGCGCCTCATTTGCTTACAATTGCCAAAACAGGACTTACCGTTACTTTGTTTTTGATTGGGGCAGGGTTAAGTCGAAATGTTTTAAGAACAGTTGGAATTTTACCATTAGCACAAGGGGTGATACTTTGGGTTGGTATTTCAATTTTGTCCTTATTGGCTATTCTGTTTCTTTAAGATTAGTCTTTTTGGTTGTTTTGTTTTGAATTAATGCATTAATAATGTCAATTTGCTTGAATTATTTTTAAAAAAAGTAAATTTGCAGTTCGATAAATTATATATAATGAAAAAAATAAAATTAAACAGAATTGCTTTAACTTTTTCGGTGATCGGTATCGCTTTTGTATCAATGTCTTGGGGTATTTTTGGTCACGAACATATTAACAATTCAGCTGTAATGGCTTTGCCGCAACCACTACAAACCTTTTTTTATAATCATATTGATTTTATAACTCAGGAAGCAACTGTACCAGATTTAAGAAAATATACTTTGCGTGATAAAGCCGAAGGGCCACGTCATTATTTTGATTTTGAAAATTTTGGAACTCAAGAATCTGTTCCGCTTCAATTTGACGAAGCAAAGAAAAAATATGAAGAAAAGTTTTTGAATGATAATGGTGTTTTGCCTTGGTATATTAATGAAATTATGGCCAAGTTGACTAAAGCCATGAAAGAAAAAAGAAAAACAGAAATTTTACTTTTAGCAGCCGATTTAGCTCATTATATCGGTGATGCCAACATGCCTTTGCATACTTCGGTTAACCATGATGGTCAGCTTACCAATCAAAAAGGGATACACGCAATGTTTGAATCGCGTATGCCTGAAATGTTCGGAGCAAATTATAATTTTTATACTGGTGAAGCTAAATATATTGATAATGTAGAGAACGCTACTTGGGATATGCTGAATGATTCTCATAGTCAGGTAGATCTACTTTTGCAAACCGATAAAAAACTTCGTGAAAGCTTTGATCCTGAAAAGATTTATGTGAAAGATGAAAAAGGAAATGTTGCTAAAGGTAAATATGGTGACATGATTTATTCTGAAGAATATATTACTCAATTGCATACTGCATTGAATGGCATGGTTGAAAGACAGATTCGTAAAGCAATTGTGCTAACATCGAATTATTGGTACACAGCTTGGGTAAATGCAGGTAAGCCAAATTTGAATGAATTGGATTCAAAAGAATTGACAAACCGTAATAAAAAGAACTTAAAAAATGATTTGAAACTTTGGAAAAAAGGAAAATTATTTGGTTTAGAAAGCGAAAATGATTTTTAGTGTTGTTCTTAACAAAGTAGGAAGCCTGTATTTGTACATAATGCAGGCTTTTTTATTGTTTGTATATACTATACAATACATTTTTTTTTGATTCTAGCTTTTAAAGTTTTTTTTATAAAAACGATAGAACTATTTGTTGTGAGAATATTAAATCGTTTTTAGTACTATATACATATTTAAGTATATTTGTTGACTTAAAAATAATTGACAGTGTCTCAAATAAATAAATTAAAAATATTCAACGATCCAATTTATGGATTTATTTCGATACCTAATGCTTTAATTTACGATTTAGTTCAGCATCCTTATTTTCAGCGGTTAAGGCGAATTTCGCAAATGGGATTGTCTTATTTGGTTTACCCAGGTGCAAATCATACCCGATTTCACCATGCTTTGGGATGTATGCATTTAATGCAAAAAGCGGTTGAAGTATTACGATTTAAAGAAGTTAATATAAGCATTGAGGAAGAAAATGCATTATACATTGCAATATTGTTACATGATGTTGGTCATGGCCCTTTTTCGCATGCTATGGAAAGTAGTATTGTTGAAGACGTGCATCATGAGCAAATATCGTTATTGTTAATGAATCAGCTTAATCTGGAGTTTAATGGACAATTAAGTCTCGCTATAAAAGTTTTTCAAGGTGAATATCATAGGAAATTTATGTTGCAACTGATATCGAGTCAGTTGGATATGGATCGAATGGATTATTTAAAACGGGATAGTTTTTACTCGGGTGTTTCCGAAGGAAATGTTAATTCCGAAAGATTGATTCAAATGATGAATGTAGTAGATGATGTTTTGGTTATCGAAGAAAAAGGGATCTACTCTGTCGAAAAGTTTTTAATGTCTAGAAGGTTAATGTATTGGCAAGTTTATTTGCATAAAACAAGTTTGGTTGCCGAATTAATTTTGACAAAAGTTTTAAAAAGAGCCAAAGAATTGACCGAAAGAGGAGTTGTTTTACCGTGTAGTAAACCGTTAATGTTTTTTATGCAAAACAAAGTAACGCTTGAAACATTTGATTCTAAAACACTAAATCTATTTGCAAAGCTAGATGATTTTGATGTCATAAGTGCTTTGAAAGCTTGGGAAAATGAAGATGATTTTATTCTCTCTTCATTAAGTAAGATGATTATTAATAGAGATTTATTAAAAATTAAACTCACTGGCGAAAAAGTACCACTTGAAGAATTACAACTTTTAAAGGAACGTTTCGCAATTCAAAATCAAATTTCATTGGCAGAGTCAAGTTATTTTATTTTCAAAGGAAAAATTAAGAGTCAAGCCTATAGTAAAATTGCAGAACCGATACGAATTTTGAATAAAGATAAAACAATAGAGGATGTTGTTGAAGCTTCTGATCAGCTGAATTTGAAATCATTATCAAAATTAGTTACTAAGTATTATATTTGTTTTCCAAAACAACTACTTTAAAATTAATATTTAAAATCTATTTTTATATTTTTGTTGCGATTAAATATGTCAATCTGTTTTTAAATTTTTATTTGAAAGCTAATTCTAAAGCGTTTCATTTAAACGTTTAAAAATACAATACACTAAGATGAAATTTACAGCTGAACAAATAGCAGGGGTACTAGAGGGGAATATTGTTGGTGATCCCAATGTTGAAGTAACTCGTTTGTCTAAAATAGAAGAAGGAACTGAAGGATCTCTTACTTTTTTATCCAACCCAAAATACACTAATTTCATATATACTACAAAAGCATCCATCACAATTGTAAATGAAACTTTTGTTTCAGAATCTCCACTTAAAACAACTCTTATTAAAGTGCCAGATGCTTACAAAGCATTTTCTAAATTATTAGAGTTTTACAATCAAGTAAAATTAAACAAGACAGGTATCGAACCACAATCCTTTATATCTCAAAGTGCTACGCATGGTTCAAATTTATATTTAGGAAGTTTTGCTTATGTTGGAGATAATGTGAAATTGGGCGATGATGTTAAGATATATCCAGGAAGTTATATAGGAGACAATGTAAGTATTGGTAACAATGTTATTATTTTTGCCGGTGCCAAAATTTATTCGGAAACTGTTATAGGAAACAATTGTACTATACATTCAGGAGTAATTATCGGAGCAGATGGATTTGGTTATGCACCAAATGAAGACGGTACTTTTAATAAGATTCCTCAAATCGGGAATGTAATTATTGAAGATAATGTTGATGTTGGAGCCAATTCAACAATAGATAGAGCCACATTAGGTTCTACTATTATCAGAACTGGAGTAAAGATAGATAATCAAATTCAAGTTGCTCATAATGTCGAAATTGGTAAAAACACCGTGATTGCAGCTCAATCAGGAATTGCGGGTTCTACAAAAATTGGCGAAAATTGTATGATTGGAGGTCAAGTTGGAATTGTAGGACATCTTACAATAGGGAATAGTGTTCGAATACAAGCGCAATCGGGAGTAGCTAGTAACATTAAAGATAATGAAGTTATACAAGGAACTCCAGCATTTGGATATTCAGATTTTAGTAAATCGTATGTTCATTTTAAGAATATGCCCAAAATGTTGAAAGAGATAGAAGAGTTAAAAAAACAAATATTAAACCAAAAAAATGGAAACAATGGTTAAACAGAAGACCATCAAAACAGAAATTTCACTAACAGGAGTTGGATTACACACAGGGAAAGAAGTAAAAATGACTTTTAAACCTGCTCCAGTTAATAATGGCTTTACCTTTGTTAGAGTAGATCTTGAAGGACACCCTGTTATTGAGGCTGATGCTAATTATGTAGTTAACACACAACGTGGTACTAATCTAGAAAAATTAGGTGTCAAAATTCAAACACCTGAACATGTTTTGGCAGCATTGATGGGATCTGATTTGGATAATGTTATTATAGAATTAGACGCTTCTGAACTTCCGATTATGGATGGTTCATCAAAGTTTTTTATTGAAGCAATAGAAAAAGCGGGTATTGAAGAACAAGAACTCAATCGTAATGTATATGTTGTAAAAGAAGTTATCTCTTATACAGATGAAGCATCTGGAAGTGAAATAATGGTAATGCCAAGTGATCATTATAGTATCACGACTATGGTCGATTTTGGAACTAAAATTCTGGGCACACAAAATGCCACTCTAAAAACTATTCATGATTTTAAAGATGAAATTTCAAATGCAAGAACATTTAGTTTTTTGCACGAATTAGAAGCATTATTAGAGAATGGTTTAATAAAAGGGGGGGACTTAAATAATGCTATTGTTTATGTAGATAAAGAAATTTCCGAAACTACAATGGAAAGTTTGAAAAAAGCTTTTGGTAAAGAAGAAATTACAGTAAAGCCTAATGGAATTTTAGATAATCTTACGTTACATTATCCTAATGAAGCAGCTAGACATAAACTTCTAGATGTAATAGGAGATTTAGCTTTAATTGGTACAAAAATTCAAGGAAAAATTATTGCTAATAAACCAGGGCATTTTGTAAATACACAGTTTGCCAAAAAAATGGCTAAAATTATTAAGAGTGAACAAAGAAATTACGTTCCTACTTATGATTTGAATCAAGAACCATTGATGGATATTCATAAAATTATGTCAATGTTGCCACATAGACCTCCATTTTTATTGATCGATAGAATAATTGAAATGTCCGATAGTCATGTAGTAGGTATGAAAAATGTAACGATGAACGAAAGCTTCTTCGTAGGACATTTTCCTAATGCGCCAGTTATGCCTGGAGTTTTAATTGTTGAGGCAATGGCGCAAACAGGAGGAATTTTAGTTTTAAGTACTGTTCCTGATCCAGAAAATTATTTGACTTATTTTATGAAAATTGATAATGTTAAATTCAAACATAAAGTATTACCAGGGGATACTTTGATTTTTAAATGTAATTTGATAACGCCAATCCGAAGAGGTATTTGTCACATGCAAGCAAATGCTTATTCAAATGGTAAGTTAGTTGCTGAAGCTGAATTGATGGCTCAAATTGCTAGAAAACAATAAAAACGACATGATCTTTCTGCATAGATTGAATCATAATTAATTAATTTAATTAAAAACAGTAGATGAATCAACCGTTAGCATACGTTCATCCAGATGCGAAAATCGCTAAAAATGTTGTAATTGAGCCTTTTACAACTATACATAATAACGTTATTATTGGAGATGGAACCTGGATAGGTTCTAATGTTACAATAATGGAAGGGGCTAGGATAGGGAAAAATTGTAATATTTTTCCAGGTGCTGTAATTGCTGCTGTCCCACAAGATTTGAAATTTGGCGGAGAAGAATCTCTCGCTATAATTGGAGATAATTGTACGATTAGAGAATGTGTTACAATTAATAGAGGTACAATTGCTTCAGGACAAACAACTATAGGAAACAATTGTTTAATTATGGCAGCAGCTCATATTGCTCATGATTGTCACGTAGGAGACAATGCTATTATTGTAAACGGAGTTTTATTAGGAGGGCATGTAACTGTTGGGAATTTTGCCGTAATTGGTGGTTTATCAGCTGTTCATCAGTTTATTAGTATTGGAGATCATGCAATGATTTCTGGAGGTTCATTATTACGAAAAGATGTGCCACCTTATACCAAAGCAGCCAAAGAACCTCTGTCTTATGTTGGAATTAATTCAATTGGTTTAAGAAGAAGAGGGTTTACGACTGAGAAAATTAGAGAAATTCAAGATATATACAGAATTCTTTATCAAAAAAATTACAATACAACTCAAGCAATTGGGATTATTGAAGCTGAAATGGAAGCTACTCCAGAACGTGATGAAATATTAGATTTTATTCGAAATTCATCTCGTGGAGTAATGAAAGGTTATACAGGAAATTATTAAAAAAAAAAACGAATTACTAAATTATTTTAAAAATGGCATCTACATCAGATATTAAAAACGGTCTTTGTATTAAACATAATCATGATATTTATAAAATTATCGAATTTCTTCATGTAAAACCAGGGAAAGGGCCTGCGTTTGTAAGAACTAAATTAAAATCTTTGACAAACGGAAAAGTTTTAGATAATACTTTTTCTGCTGGACACAAAATTGATGTTGTTCGTGTAGAAACACACACTTTTCAATTTTTATATCCAGAAGGAAATGATTTTCATTTTATGAATGCTGAAACTTTTGAGCAAATCACACTAAACAGAAATGTATTAGATTCTCCGGATTTGTTGAAAGAAGGTGAAAATGTAATGATTCAAATCAATACCGAAACAGATTTGCCATTATCAGTTGATATGGCGCCATCAGTAATTTTAGAGGTTACGTATGCCGAGCCAGGTGTAAAAGGTAATACAGCTACAAATGCTACAAAACCTGCAACTGTAGAAACAGGTGCAACAGTAAATGTTCCTTTGTTTATTAATGAAGGAGATAAAATCAAAATAGACACCGCTACAGGTTCTTATATGGAACGTGTAAAAGAATAGTTTGCAATCAAACTGAATACAGCAAAATTGCAATTATGAAATTTTCCCAAATACAAACTCTACAAGAAATAGCAAGTATCATCAACTGTGAATATGTTGGTGATGCTTCTTTTCAGGTTTTAGGGATGAATGAAATTCATGTCGTAGAATCTGGTGATATAGTTTTCGTTGATCATCCCAAATATTATGAAAAAGCTTTAAATTCGGCCGCAACTATAATTTTAATTAATAAAAAAGTTGATTGTCCTGAAGGAAAAGCGTTGTTGATTTCTGATGATCCATTTAGAGATTTTAATATTTTAACCAAACACTTTCGCCCTTTTGAATCTGCAAAAATTGCTGTTGCAACAACTGCTGTAATAGGGGAGGGAACAATAATTCAGCCAAATTGTTTTATTGGAAACAATGTTGTAATTGGTAAAAACTGTCTGATTCACCCAAATGTTACGATTTACGATCATACTTTAATAGGGGATAATGTTATTATTCATGCAGGAACAATACTTGGGGCAGATGCTTTTTATTACAAAAAACGTCCAGATGGATTTGATCAATTAATTTCAGGAGGACGTGTTGTCATCGAAAACAATGTTGGAATTGGAGCTCTTTGTACAATAGATAAAGGTGTTACAGGTGATACAATAATTGGAGAAGGGAGTAAACTAGATAATCAAGTACATGTTGGTCATGATACTGTGATTGGTAAAAAATGTCTCATTGCTTCTCAGACAGGTATTGCAGGTTGTGTTATCATTGAGGATGAAGTTACTATTTGGGGACAAGTAGGAACTACAAGTGGTATTACAATTGGGGCAAAAGCTGTAATAATGGGACAAACAGGTGTAACAAAATCTATTGAAGGAGGAAAAAGCTATTTTGGTACACCAATTGAAGAATCAAGAGAAAAGTTAAAACAACTAGCTAATGTTAAGAAAATCCCTGGAATTCTAAATAAATTGAAATAGTTATGTCTGCAAAAGAAATTATAAAAAGCTTTTACAAATCAGATGCTTTCCTAAATCCTGAAATAATGAAAGAGTATTTGCATCCTGATTGCATTTTAGATTGGAATAGTAGTGTAGGATTAATTCAGAGAGATTACAATGCTATTTTAGATTTAACAAATGAAATTAGTAGAGCTTACGTTCGATCTAAGGTAAGGATAAGCCACATTTTGGAAGAAGGTAATATGGTTTCTGTTCGATTTGATCATTTTGTAAAAACTATCGAAAATCCAAGAGAGGAAATGTTTTTGGCTCATATGATGGTTATTTGGGAATTAAAGGATAATAAATTATACAGAGGTTATCAAATTAGTCAAGTTTCGTGATATTTTTTAGTTAAAAAAAAACATAAAATAAATACAAAAGGCTTATTTTTGCGTAACAATTTTAAAAACTACATAAAAAATATATCATGAGTGTTTTAGTTAATAAAGATTCAAAAATTATTGTTCAAGGATTTACTGGTAGTGAAGGAACATTTCACGCTACTCAAATGATCGAATATGGTACAAATGTTGTTGGTGGTGTTACTCCAGGAAAAGGAGGATCTACTCATTTAGAGCTTCCTGTTTTTAATACAGTGAAAGATGCAGTAGAGCAAGCAGGTGCTGATACATCAATTATTTTTGTACCACCAGCTTTTGCAGCAGATGCAATTATGGAGGCAGCAGACGCAGGAATTAAGGTTATCATTGCGATCACTGAAGGAATTCCAGTTGCAGACATGATCACTGCTAATAATTATGTTAAAGAAAGAAATGCAAGATTGATTGGTCCAAACTGCCCAGGTGTTATTACTCCAGGTGAAGCTAAAGTTGGAATTATGCCAGGTTTTGTTTTCAAAAAAGGAAAAGTTGGTATCGTTTCAAAATCAGGAACTTTAACGTATGAAGCTGCTGACCAAGTTGTGAAACAAGGATTAGGAATCACTACAGCTATTGGTATTGGTGGTGATCCAATTATTGGAACAACAACAAAAGAAGCTGTAGAATTATTAATGAATGACCCAGAAACTGAATGTATCATTATGATTGGTGAAATCGGTGGACAATTAGAAGCTGATGCTGCTAAATGGATAAAAGCCGATGGAAACCGTAAACCAGTTGTAGGATTTATCGCTGGAGAGACTGCTCCTGCTGGAAGAACAATGGGACATGCTGGTGCTATTGTTGGAGGATCTGATGACACTGCAGCTGCCAAAAAACAAATTATGAGAGATAACGGAATTCATGTTGTTGATTCTCCAGCTGAAATTGGAAAAAAAGTAAAAGAAGTATTAGGATAATTTCCTAGATATTTTTAGATTATAAATTTTCAAAATGCCTCACGATTTTGTGGGGCATTTTAATTAATAGATAAATTATGTATAAAGGGTTAGAAAAATTTACGGTAAAAGGAGATTTTAAATTTTCGCAAGAAGATAATTTAGAAATTGTATGTAATGCTTCAGAAACTGCAAGCGGAATTTTTCTTGTTTTTGCTGTAGTAGAAAATGGTGCAAAAGAATTACTTATGGTTGGTTCTACAGGAACTGTTCAGAATGATGGAACTTTAAAGAGCAAAAATGGTGGACTATATGATAAAATTGTAAATGGCCATCAATTTGCAAAAACAGCAAGAAAATATTCATGGCCAACACAAATGAAAAAGGAAAGTATTGAAATGTTAGAAGTTCATTGGTTTGAAACATTTAATGAGTCAAAAAAAGAAATTCCAACCTCAGTAGAAGGACAAGTTTTACAAGCTTTTTTAGATGAAAACGGTAAATTGCCAAAATGGAATATTGCTTTTTAATCTTTTTTGAATACGTACAAAAAAAGGAACTCAAATTTTGAGTTCCTTTTTTTTTATGTTTTAATCTTCATCATCTTCGTCATCTTCATCGTCAGCATCTCCAGTGTTTCGGTCATCATCCTCATCGTCTTCATCATCTAAATCTGGTTTGTCAACTTTTTCATCTTCGTCATCGTCATCATCAGCATCGTCAACATCTAATTCTAATCCGCTGATTGGTTCTACCACATCGTCAATTTCATCATCATCATCATAATTACCAATTCTGTCAGCTAATTTAGTACTTACTTTTACTAAATAGATAGTGTCTTCGGTTCTAACTTCAACAGCTTCAATTAATTCATTTTTGGCATTTCTAAATCTAATGATGTCAGAATCATCATAACCATCAGGAAATTTATCAACCAATAGATTTAAAATTTCGTTGGTCAATTTGGCGTAATCAACTATTATTCTTTTCATAAAAATTCTTATAAATCTAACAAATAGGCAAAAATTAATGGTGCTACAATCGTAGCATCGGATTCTATAATGAACTTTGGTGTTTTGATGTCAAGTTTTCCCCAAGTAATTTTCTCGTTTGGAACCGCACCTGAATAGGAACCGTAGCTTGTTGTTGAATCTGATATTTGACAAAAATAACTCCAAAAAGGAACGTCATGCATTTCCATGTCTTGATACAGCATTGGTACTACGCAAATTGGGAAATCTCCTGCGATACCTCCTCCGATTTGGAAAAAACCAATTCCATTAGAACTGTTTTTCGGATACCAATCAGCTAGGAAAGTCATGTATTCAATACCTGATTTCATTGTAGAAGCTTTTAAATCTCCTTTGATAACGTATGATGCAAAAATATTTCCCATTGTACTATCTTCCCAACCTGGAACAATAATTGGTAAATTTTTCTCAGCAGCAGCATACATCCAGCTGTCTTTTAAATCTATTTCGTAATACTCTTCTAGAACTCCTGAAAGCAACATTTTGTACATGAACTCATGAGGAAAATATCTTTCGCCTTTTTCATCAGCATCTTTCCAAATTTTATAAATATGCTTTTGAAGACGACGGAATGCTTCGTGTTCTGGAATACAAGTATCAGTAACTCTGTTTAGTCCTCTTTCTAATAATGCCCATTCGTCTTCTGGAGTTAAATCACGATAGTGAGGAACTCTTTCGTAATGAGAATGTGCAACTAAGTTCATAATATCTTCTTCAAGATTAGCTCCTGTACAAGAAATTATTTGAACTTTATCTTGACGAATTATTTCGGCAAAAATCTTTCCAATTTCAGCGGTACTCATCGCACCAGCCATGCTTACCATCATTTTGGCACCATTAGCTAATTGCTGCTCATAAGCTTTTGCAGCATCAACCAGAGATGCAGAATTGAAATGCAAATAATGCTTTTCAATAAACTGACTGATTGGTCCTTTACTCATATTTTTTCTTTTTTTTATTTAATGTTCAAAAAGGCTGGATGAGATTTGAATTTTACAAATAAAAGAAATTTATAAATATCAAACTTCATTAAACCTAATTTATACTTATTATTTGTTATAGCCTAAAATTTTCATTACATCCTCAGCTGTTTGTTGCTCAGAGAAAACTTCAGTTGCTAATATTCCATTTTCGTCACGATCAATCAAAATATGTTTGGGTTGTGGAATCAAGCAGTGTTGTAATCCTCCGAAACCGCCAATGGTTTCTTGATAAGCTCCTGTGTTGAAAAAGCCAAGATATAATGGTTTTTCCTTATTATATTTAGGTAGATAGATTGCATTCATGTTTTGCTCAGAGTTGTAATAATCATCACTATCACATGTCATTCCGCCTAATAATACTCTTTCATATGTATCGTTCCATCTGTTTATTGCTAACATGATAAAACGCTTATTTATTGCCCAAGTGTCTGGTAAAGTTGTAATAAAAGAGGAATCAATCATATTCCATTTTTCTCTATCGTTTTGTTGTTTTTGATACAATACTTGATAGATGGCTCCACCGCTTTCACCAACTGTAAACGAACCAAATTCTGTAAAAATATGAGGTACATCAACTTCGGCTTCATCACAAGCGATTTTAATTTGATTGATAATTTCATCAATCATATATTGGTAGTCATATTCGAATGCTAATGAATTTTTGATAGGGAAACCTCCGCCGATGTTCAAACTGTCAAGAGTAGGACATTCCTTTTTCAAGGAAACATAGACTTTGATACACTTTACTAATTCGTTCCAGTAATAAGCATTGTCATTGATACCTGTATTAATAAAAAAGTGTAACATTTTTAGTTCCAAATTTTTATTTTCTTTTACTTCTCTTTTGTAAAAAGGAACAATGTTTTTGTATCCAATACCTAATCTTGAGGTGTAAAACTCAAATTTAGGTTCTTCTTCGGCAGCAATTCTAATTCCAATTTTAAATTTCCCATTGATTTGTTCTTGTAACAAATCAAGTTCTTCATAATTGTCAATAATTGGAATAGTATTTTTGTGTCCGTTGTTTATTAAACGAGCAATGTTTTCTATATATTGATCTCTTTTGAAACCATTACATATAATATAAGTGCTTTTGTTTATTTTTCCGTTTTCTAATAAATTCTCAACAATATTGATGTCAAATGCAGATGAAGTTTCAACATGAATGTTGTTTTTGAAAGCTTCATTCATTACGTACTCAAAATGTGAACTTTTGGTACAATAACAATAAAAATATTTTGCCTCATATTTATTTTTTTCCATCGATTTACGAAACCAACTTTTGGCTTTGTTAATGTTGTTGGAAATTTGTGGCAAGTATGTAAACTTCAGAGGAGTTCCGTAAGTTTCTACCAATTTCATTAAATCGATATTGTGAAACTGCAGATTGTCTTTGTTTAGTTTGAATTCTTCTTGTGGAAAATAATATGTTTGATTGATTAGATCAGAATATTTTGTATTCATTTGTTTGTTAGAGTTTTAGAGTTTAATTGTATTTGTAAAATAAAATTAACTGCAGTTCAAACTCTAATGTTGGCATATATAATTTGTAATTCTTCAAAATCTGCCTTAAAATATTGAAATACATCAAAACTAAAATTACCTTTTATACCAAAAAAACGTTTCAATAAGCTTAGAAAAGCTCTATTGCTTCTGGTTTTCTTGCTAGAAAATATCTTGGTATTTTTGTTTTCGTTCATTGGCACAAATGTAAAAAATAATATAAACGCAAAGCAATCCTTTTTTATTAAAAAATAGCTAAGATTTATAATCTTTAAAAGCGTTTAGAATCAATTCGTTTTCAACATCTTGATTGATTTTTATTTGTCCGATACCTTCAATTAATGCAAATTGTATAGTTCCGTATTCGTTTTTTTTATCGTGAATTAGTAATTCTAGAATAGGATCTATGTCATTTTCTTCAAAAACTACATCATCATATATAGATTTTAATGTACTTTTTATTTGCTTGTATTCTTCGGCAGTGATTAGTTTTTTGTGTAATGAGATATAACTTTCCAAAATCATTCCAGCAGCAATTGCTTCGCCATGTAATAAGGTGGTTTTATTTTGATTTTCTAAAAAATAACCTTCAATTGCATGTCCTAAGGTATGTCCGAAATTCAATGATTTTCTAATATTTTTTTCAGTAGGATCTTGCATCACAATTATGTTTTTTATTTCTACCGAACGATGAATTAAATTATCCAATTGATCAAAATCGATCGCTTTTATGTCTAAAAATAATTCCCAATATTCTTTATCAAATATCAATCCGTGTTTTAGCATTTCGGCAAGGCCAGATCGCATTTCGTTTTGAGGAACAGTTTCGAGATAATTGGTATCAACCAAAACCATTTTTGGAGTAACGATTACGCCAATTTGATTTTTTAAATTTCCTAAATCAACTCCGTTTTTTCCGCCTACAGAGGCATCAACCATCGAAAGTAATGTGGTAGGTACATGGATAAAATCTACTCCTCTTTTAAAAGTAGAAGCGACAAAACCTCCCAAATCAGTAACGACTCCACCACCAACATTGATGATTAAGGTTTTTCTATCGGCACCTAACTCCGTTAAAACATTCCAAATTTCGATACAGGTTTCAATATTTTTGTTAATTTCTCCAGCTTCAAATTCGATAATTTCAATTGTCAAATCGGTTTCTAATAATGGGAGGAATTTAGGTAAACAATATTCGTTGGTGTTACTATCAACAATAATGAAAATATTAGAGTATTTATTTTCTCTTAAATGTTGGTTTAATTTTTCATATCCAGTTTCATTAAAATGTACAGGATAATTATTGGCTTGGATAGTTAGCATCGTTTTATTTTAATTTAAACCGCAAAATAAGGGAAAATTTGCTAATTATTATGATTTACTCTCTTTATATTTGCAAAAAAAATATAACAAAAAATGAATAATATTTTTAATAATTCACAAATTGCATTTGCATTAAAAAGTGATACGGAGTTAGACAGAGCCTATTTTCTTTTTAAATTAATCAATAGTCAGCCATTGGTTCGTATAGGGACAGCGGTTACAAATTTTGCAATAAAAGCTAATCTTCCTGTTGAGAGTCTTATTCGTGCAACTGTATTCGATCATTTTTGCGGAGGTGTAAATGAAGACGATTGTTTGACGGTGGTTGATAAAATGTTTACCAAAGGAGTTTCTTCGGTATTGGATTATTCTGTTGAGGGAAAAGAAGAGGAAAACCAGTTTGATGCGGCTTTAGAGATGACTTTAAAAACAATTGAATTTGCTAAAGAGCGTAAAGCTATTCCGTTTGCAGTTTTTAAACCAACAGGATTAGGACGTTTGGAGTTATACGAGAAGGTAGGTGAAAAACAAGTGTTAACTTCAAAGGAACAAGAAGAATGGGATAGGGTATTAGCTCGTTTTGATTATGTTTGTAGTGAAGCGCACAAGAAAAATGTAGCTTTATTAATTGATGCAGAAGAAAGTTGGATGCAAGATGCTGCTGATGATCTTGTTACTGAAATGATGAAAAAATACAATAAAGAAAAAGTAATTGTTTTTAATACGCTTCAAATGTACCGTTGGGATCGTTTGGATTATTTAAAAAAATTACATGAGCAAGCAAAAGTAGAAGGATTTTTCATTGGGATGAAATTGGTTCGTGGGGCATACATGGAAAAAGAAAATCTTCGTGCAGAAGAAAAAGGTTATCCAACTCCAATTTGTGCTTCAAAAGAAGCTTCGGATATTAATTATGATGCGGCAGTTTCTTATATGGTCGAACATTTAGAAACAATGGCTATTTTTGCAGGAACTCATAATGAGTTGAGTACTTATAAATTAATGGAGTTGATGAAAGCTAAAGGGATTTCTTCAAGTGATGACAGAATTTGGTTTGGTCAATTATATGGAATGAGCGATAATATCAGTTATAACTTAGCTGCAAATGGATATAATATTGCAAAATATTTACCTTTTGGACCTGTTAAGGATGTTATGCCTTACTTGATTCGTCGTGCCGAAGAAAATACTTCGGTTGCTGGTCAGACAAGTCGTGAGTTGTCAATGATTAAAGCGGAACGCAACAGAAGAAAAGGAAAAATCTAATTTTTTGGCAATAGCTATTGAAAGATTTTGAAAGCCATTTGTTTATAAAACAAATGGCTTTTTTTAGGATTTAAAGCGAAATATCCCATTGAATTCTAAAACGCCAACCATCTGCATAAGGCAATGCTTCATCCTGAAATTCGGCATGGCTAATCTCTGCGGTTAATTTGTTTTTGTGACCTTTAAAAAAATAATTAAAAGCCAACGATGATTCTGTTTGCAAATTGTCTTTCAGGTTCTTATCAGGATGATATTCTGCATGTCTTCCTGCAATTTCTAAACGTTCAGGAACCCAATCCCAAATGGTATGGAAAAAATATCCGGCCTGAACATAGTATCCACGTAAATGAGTAGATTGGTCATTGTTGTATTTATCGATAATGGTTTTATTGTGCCATTCGCTTTGCCAAGAAAAACCACGATACATAAATGCAGTTTCAAAATTGTATTGATTTACCCTGTATTGACCGATATTTTGGTCTTCAAATCCTTCTAAAGAACCACCGCCAGACTGAGAAAATCTAGTATAAGGGCTTCGGTTGGTAACGGCATTTAATGCGATAATTGCAGTTGGTTTTTCGTGAAACTCTAAATCACCGCCTTCAAAATCAAGCTCTCTTCCTAAAAAATTCCATTGCACTCTACCGAAATACATTAAATGTTCGTCGTCGTTTTTACTATTTCCTCTTCCTGTACCTGTTAGTGCGGCTGCCCAATAATTAAAATCTGCAATCCCTTTTCCTTTGAGATGTCCGTACACCTCGACCCCTAATTGTCTATCAACGGTAAAAGGTCTGTTTATTATAGATCGCTCAACCATTTGTTGTTCGCCACTGCTTATAAATCGCTCTCGAGTGTATTCTGTTTTCCATTGGCCCACTTTAAAACTCAACCATTCCCATTTTTCAATCATTATTCTAAAATCTAATAAGTTAGATTGACTGAGTTCGTATTCCCAATAGTATTTCAACCATGGTTCAAAAGCATGTCCTCCTATTTTTAATCTTGCTCTGTTGATTTTGAAAGTAGTTTGTTTTTCCTGGCTATAATCATCGTATGTTACCGGATCTACATCGTATGGAGTAGCAAAACGAAATTGCAATCTACTTTGTAATTGAAAAAGAAATTTTTTGTCTTTGGTTTCTAATTCAATTCCTTTTTTACCATATCGTACATTCATTAATTTAGTGGTATCTTTTTCCTGTTGGGCATTAGTAAAAAGACAAATGAATAGTAGAGTAATGCTTAAGTAGGATTTTAAGTTGATTTTTATTGGGAGAGTAAAAAAAACACTTGATGAATTCATAAATTTTAAAAAAATAAATTGATTTTTTTTAATAAAAAAAGAGTGTAATAACTCTGTCTATTACACTCAAATTTAAGTATTTGTTAGGTTATTTTTGTTTTTTCTTATAAAGAAAATTTTACAGAATATTTTTTTAAGAATTAATTATTGGTAAACTGTAGGTTACTTAGGTTTTTATATAGACCGTTTTCTAGGTTAATTAATTCTTGATGGGTTCCTTGTTCGCTAATTTTTCCATTATCAAGAACTAGGATTTGATCGGCGCTGCGAATGGTAGAAAGACGATGCGCAATGATTATACTTGTTCTGCCTTCCATTAAAATCTCTAAAGCTTCTTGAACTAGTTTTTCACTTTCGCTATCCAAGGAAGATGTGGCTTCATCCAGGATTAAGATAGATGGATTTTTAAGTAATGCTCTAGCGATAGCAATTCGTTGTCTTTGTCCTCCTGAAAGTTTTACACCTCTTTCTCCAACAATTGTTTCAAATTTTTCTGGAAAACCTTCAATAAAAGTTAAAGCATTAGCTTGTTTAGCCGCTATTGTTATCTCTTCATCAGTGGCATTTGGTTTTCCGTATGCAATGTTTTGTTTAATGGTTCCTCCAAAAAGAATGACATCTTGAGGTACAATACTCATATTGCCTCGAAGTTCTTCAATATTGTAATCGTATATGTTTTTTCCGTCAATCATAATTTGACCGTTATCGATATCATAAAAACGTAATAGCAATGAAGCGATAGTTGATTTTCCCATTCCGCTAGGGCCAACAAGAGCTATTTTTTGTCCAAAATTGGCATTGAAATTAATGTCTTTCAAAACCTGAATTTCTTTTCTTGAGGGATAGCTAAAAGCAACATTTTTAAAACTAACTTCTCCTTTTATTTTAGTAATAGAAGAAGCCGAAGTAGTTGTATTGATTTTTTCAGGGGTTTCATCAAGTAATTCAAAGACCCTTTCAGTTGCGCCAATGGCTTTTTGCATTTGAGCATACAATTCAGCTATCCCTCCCGATGAAGCACCTACATAACTTGAGTATAGTATAAAAGTAAATAACTCACCCACGGTAATTTCGCCATCAATACTCAATTGTACGCCATACCATACTACACCTACAATGGTCCCAAATAAGCAAACAATAATAAATGAAGCAAAGTAGCCTCTAAATTGCCCCCCTTTAATGCCGATTTTAACAACCTCTTTAATTTTTTCTTTGTATCTGGCAATCTCATACCATTCATTGGCAAAAGCTTTCACGATACTTATTCCCTGCATGGTTTCTTCAACTACCACTTGGCTTTCGGCGACTTGATCTTGAACTTTTTTTGAATATTTTCGAATAAAGCGCCCAAAAATTACAGCAATTACACCTACCAACGGAACGACAGAAACCATCATAATCGTCAATTTGATATTGATGCTGGCTAGCATTACAAAACTTCCGATAATTAAGATAAATTGGCGCAAAAATTCGGCAATAGTGGTTGTTAAAGTATCTTGAATTTGTGTAATGTCGTTGCTTATTCGGCTATTCAATTCGCCTACACGTTTTTGCGAAAAGAAAGACATTGGTAGTTTGATTAAATTAGTGTATAAAGCCAATCGAACATTAGCTAATGTGTTTTCGGTAAAATTTACAAATAATGAAAGTCTGAAAAATGAAAACAAAGATTGTAATAGTAGTACCAAACCTAACCCTAAAGCAATTTGATTGGCTAAATGCCCATCTTTTTTATGAACACAATCTACAAGCATTCCCATAAATTTTGGAAAAGCTAATGCAGTAACGCTAGTAAGAAGTAAAAAGAGTAAGCCTAAATAAAATTTCCATTTATGATTATTTGCGTATTTAAAAATTAGAATTGCTTTTTGAAGAGAACTTGCTGTTATTTTAGATTTGGGTAAATCATTTTCTTGAAATCGTGCCATTGTAATTATTTTATAGCACAAATGTAAGGCTATATAAAATGATTGCAAAAAAAACTATTCGGATCAATAATTATTAATGATCTTATAATGAGGTGTTAAAGATTTTTTTTAAAAAAAAAGTCATTTTTTTTCAAAAAGTGCTTGCAATTACGAGTTCTAGTTGTATATTTGCACTCGCAATCACGAAATGATAGCAACCTAATAAAATAGGGCGATTAGCTCAGCTGGTTCAGAGCACCTCGTTTACACCGAGGGGGTCGGGGGTTCGAACCCCTCATCGCCCACAAGTTTAACAGCAAATGGTTTTGAAATCCGATAAATCTTAAGATTTATCGGATTTTTGCTTTTGTGGATATATCGAATTATTTAGGATCAATGGATCAAGGATCAACACGAAAACTTGTGGGGAAATTTAAATCCTTTAATACAATCTCACGATCTATAGAGGATCACTATCAAACAATCTTGAATTATTTTGACAACAGAAGTACTAATGCTTCTGCTGAATCTTTTAATGCAAAAATCACAGCTATCCGAAAGTTTTACATAATTATATAAAAATGTCTGTAGCCCTTATAAACAGGGTACGACATATAAATTATCCTGAAAATAAGTCCGAATTGAATTGTAATTTTGGTTCTGGGCTTATTTTTTTTGCACCATCACCAACTTGATTGCAGACATAATTCAAACTCAAGTAATAAGTTAAGCATATCCTGATTTTTTCAACTAAAGAAGAGAATGATTTTGTCTTTTTTGCTATTGTTCTATTTATCAAAGCAAGCAATAGATTACCATCACTCATTGTGGTTCGCGCCGGATTTTGCAATAATCCTAAATCCCCTATAAATGTCTCATTAACACCGATTCCGGTAGAAATATCGTTCAAAGTATAGCATTTATTGAGCTGTCCGTAAGTTAAGGCCACAAAATGATCGTAAGTCTTGTATAAGTAATTGATAAATTCTTAGTAAAAATCATGACCATTACACTTTCTGTATTTAGAGTTTATTTTCTTATTATTTTGTTTCTACAAAGTATTTAATTTACTCATTTACTCTCTCTATTATCTTAGACCTTGTTTCTATATAACTTTTTCAACATCTTAGAGCCTTATTATCTATAAAAAGGCGTATATTAGGAGTTCATAAAAAGCAGTTGTACTGATGACGATCTCCAATTTTTATTTACTTAATAATCGTTTGATTTGCCTTATGCAAACATTATTGTACTTGCATGATGATGCTTTCTTAAAACACTCAAAAGAGTTTATTTAGTAAGCCCTGTCATTACTCTGGACAGGGAATTTACACAGTAGCTTAATCAATTTTATTTATCGATCCGTTTTCATTTGGGTTATGGTCTCATTAAATTGAAATCATAGTGCTACGTCATTTTTAATGAAGAGTAATTGCTCTAACCTATAGAAAATGGTATAAACAGAAAGTTATGTTACAAAATATCATTTTAACAACAGGAATATATGATTTAATAAAAGATCATATTAGGAGAAATCGAGTAACGAGAGAGGAAGAAAATTTGCTTATTGCTGAGCTTAAAAAAGCTTCACAGGTACGACGTAGGGATTTACCTAATGATATTGTTACTGTAAATCGAAAAGTAACCTACAAAAACTATTTAACCAACGAAGAAAAGACAGTTGTATTTGTTGGGCCTGAAAAATCGAAAGTTAGTAAAAGTAAGATATCAATACTTTCTGACGAGGGTATTGCAATGGTTGGGTATAGAGTAGGGAATCTTATAGACTGGCCCTCTAAAAAAGGAAATCTAAAACTTGAGATTTTAAAGGTAGAAGAGTTAGCTTAATTTAAAGCTGTTTTGATACTATATAAAGATCTACTCATGGATTTGAGTAGGTCTTTTTGTATTTAAATCATTATTTTTTAATTTTATATTGAATGCTTTTTGGAGTTTTTAGCGTTCTTCACGTAGTTATTCTATAATAATTTTTGTCCATTTCTCAATTTAAAAAAAGATTATGATTGTAAAAATTACTCAACAATTAACAAATCTTTATTGCATCATTTTTTGTCTATAAACGTGTTAAATTTTTAAAATTTTGAGTTAAAACAAAACCGTTCTTAATAAAGTAAAAATGTTTTAAAATAACCATATTAAATAAATTTCGGAATTAACTACATTTGTATTCTTAAAAAATTAAAATACATAAGATATGTCAGACGATAAAAAGGTCATTTTCTCAATGCAAAAATTGAGCAAAACCTATCAAGGAGCCGATAAACCAGTACTTAAGAATATTTATTTGAGTTTCTTTTACGGAGCCAAAATTGGTATTTTAGGTTTAAATGGTTCAGGTAAATCTTCTCTTTTAAAAATTATTGCTGGAGTTGACAAAAACTACCAGGGAGATGTTGTTTTTCAGCCAGGATACAAAGTAGGTTATTTGGAGCAAGAACCAATTTTGGACGAATCAAAAACAGTTATCGAAATTGTTCGTGAAGGAGCAGCAGAGACTATGGCTGTTTTGGATGAATACAACCAAATCAATGATTTATTTGGTCTTGAAGAAAACTATTCAGATCCAGATAAAATGGATAAATTGATGGAGCGTCAAGCAGCTTTGCAAGACAAAATTGATGCTTTGGGTGCTTGGGAAATCGACACCAAATTAGAAATTGCCATGGATGCGTTGCGTACTCCAGATGGTGATACACCAATCAAAAACCTTTCGGGTGGAGAGCGTCGCCGTGTAGCTTTGTGTCGTTTGTTGTTACAACAGCCTGATGTATTGCTTCTAGATGAGCCTACCAACCACTTGGATGCAGAGTCGGTACTTTGGTTAGAGCAGCACTTGGCACAATATGCAGGAACGGTAATTGCCGTTACGCACGACCGTTATTTCTTAGACAACGTTGCGGGTTGGATTTTAGAGTTGGATAGAGGAGAGGGTATTCCGTGGAAAGGAAATTATTCTTCTTGGTTGGATCAAAAATCAAAACGTTTAGAGCAAGAGGAAAAAGTAGCTTCAAAACGTAGAAAAACATTAGAAAGAGAGTTAGATTGGGTTCGTCAGGGAGCTAAAGGTCGTCAGACAAAACAAAAAGCACGTTTGCAGAACTACGACAAACTCTTGAATGAAGACCAAAAACAATTAGACGAAAAGTTAGAAATTTATATTCCAAATGGTCCTCGTTTGGGAACTAATGTTATCGAAGCGAAAAATGTTGCCAAAGCTTTTGGAGATAAATTGTTGTATGATAACTTAAACTTCACTTTACCACAAGCTGGAATCGTTGGAATTATAGGGCCTAACGGTGCTGGTAAATCGACTATTTTCAAAATGATTATGGGAGAGCAGGCTACAGATAGCGGAGAATTCTCTGTTGGAGAAACTGTAAAAATCGCTTATGTTGACCAATCACACGCTAATATCGATCCAAATAAATCAATCTGGGAAAACTTCGCAGACGGTCAGGAGTTAATCATGATGGGAGGTAAACAAGTAAACTCCAGAGCTTACTTATCACGTTTCAACTTTGGTGGCGGTGAGCAAAACAAAAAAGTTTCAATGCTTTCGGGTGGTGAGCGTAACCGTTTGCACTTGGCCATGACTTTGAAAGAAGAAGGAAACGTATTGTTACTAGATGAGCCTACGAACGACTTGGACGTAAATACACTTCGAGCATTAGAGGAAGGTTTAGAAAATTTTGCAGGATGTGCCGTTGTAATCTCTCACGACAGATGGTTCTTGGACAGAATCTGTACGCACATTTTAGCTTTCGAAGGTGATTCTGAAGTATATTTCTTTGAAGGAAGTTTCACCGAATATGAAGAAAATAAAAAGAAACGCTTAGGTGGTGATTTGACTCCAAAACGTATCAAATACAGAAAATTGATTCGATAATAATTGATTTTTATAAATCAGAAAGCCTCAGATTCTATTAAAATTTGAGGCTTTTTTATGTTTTTCAGGAGCTATTTCCTGCTGTACACTGTATCTTTTTATTTTTAAAGAAAAAATAAAAAGGATGCCGTTCCCATCAGGGCTAAGGGCTTCGGTTTCAAAATAAATTTTTCAGTAAAAAGTCTGCTTAAATCTGTTAAAATCTGCGTGCAGAAATTACAAAAACTTCACTTTCAATTCAGGAGTTGGAATCATGCAACTTTCTTTTTTACCGTACCATTTGTAACGATTTTTAGCCACATAATCATAAAGTAAATTTCTGATTCCGTTTGGAATGATTTTAAAAACGGTTCCGAAATGCCAAAACCCACCAAGATGTTTGGCTATTTGAATTGCGGCAGATGATTTATAATAGTAAGCAACTCCAGGTTCGTACAAAATAATACTATCAATATTGGCTGAATCAATTCCGATATAGTTTAAAATTTCCTGTCCCAATTCAGATTGTAATGCTACAAATCTAAAAATATCATTTTTATCATGCTGAATTACAAATTGCACAGCCGAATTACACAAATTGCAAACACCATCGAAGAGGATTATTTTTTTATTTGGTGGAAGATTAAGCATTTTAATTTTATTGAGATGAAAATACGTCATTTATTTTCTCTATCAAAATAAATTTCAGTATAAATTTTTTAAATAAAAACAGCTTTCATAAATCAATTTTAAGGACGTATTTTAAATCTGTGATGTTCTTAGTAGAAATTTTAAAAATCAATACTTAAATCGCTTAATTTTAATTTTTGATTTTTTTACAACAATATAATCATAATTAACCGCAAAAAGCTGAAGACTGAAAATTATTTTTTGACTGCTTCTACTAATTCCAATTCTTCCAAACTTACTTTTGAGGTAAACAAGCCATAATTTACCACAGCCTTATTTTTTTCAATTTTATCAATGCTACCAACAGATTTTCCATCCAGCATTCGGACACGATCTCCTACTTTTAGAATTGGCTTTGGTTTTTCCACAACAGGTTTTAATTTTTTCTCCTTTTTCTCTTTTCGGATTTCTTCAACTTTAATTTCTACTTCTTTAATAATTTCCTTTTTCTTTTCTACTTTGGCTTTGATTTCTTTAGGAGTTATTTTTTTGCGTTTCGAATTTTCGATCTCTACAATTTTCAAAAATTCACCAATGAGTTCTTTTTTGTTTTTGTTGTTAAAATATTTCTCAGCAATATCATCAATTTTTTGTCCGATGTAAATTATTTTCTGATTACTATCATATAACTCTTGATAGCTTTCCAGTTTTTGCTGAATTTTTGTATTGATGTTTTCCATCTTTTTGCTTTCTTCACGAGCACGGGTTTCTTCTTCTTTTAAATTAAGAGAAGTTTTTTCTAGCTTCGAACGCTCTTTTTGAAGATTTGCAATGGTTTTATCAAAGCGTACTTTCCCCACTTCGATTTTCTTTTTTGCCCGATTGATTAAACCAAAAGGGATTCCGTTTTTCTGAGCTACTTCAAAAGTAAATGAACTTCCTGCTTGTCCTAAAACCAATTTATACATGGGTTCTAACGATTTTTCATCAAACAACATATTTGCATTGGTAGCATAAGGTAGTTCGTTAGCTAGAATTTTCAGATTGGAATAATGAGTAGTAATTAACCCAAAAGCTTCTCTATGGTAAAATTCTTCAAGGAAAATTTCAGCTAATGCACCACCTAATTCAGGGTCAGAACCAGTTCCAAATTCATCTATTAAAAACATCGTTTTGCGATTACATTTTTTCAAAAAGTAATTCATGTTTTTAAGGCGGTAACTATATGTACTTAAGTGATTTTCAATAGATTGATTATCTCCAATATCGGTTAAAATTCTATCAAACAAAAAGGTTTCACTTCGTTCATGAACAGGAATTAACATCCCAGACTGCAACATTAATTGAAGTAATCCTACGGTTTTCATCGAAATGGTTTTTCCACCAGCATTAGGTCCAGAAATCACAATAATTCTGTTGTCTTGACTTAATTCTATGGTTTGCGGATAAGTGATTTCCTTTTTTTCTTTGTTGTTTAAATACAAAATAGGATGAAAGGCATCTCTAAAAAACAATCTTCTTTCATCGGTAATTGTTGGTAAAATTCCATTTATTTTATTGGCATATTTTGCCTTGGCAGCCACTACATCAATATCACTCAAGAAATCCTGATATTGAACGAGCAAAGATAAAAAAGGTCGAATTTGATTGGATAATTGTTTTAGAATTCGGGTAATTTCTTCCTTTTCTTCATATTCCAAATTGCTTAACTCACGAGAATATTTCAAAGTAGCTTCGGGTTCCATATAGGCAATACTTCCTGTTTTAGAACTCCCCAAAATAGAACCTCTTACTTTTCGCCTATACATAGCCAAAACTGCTAAAACCCTACGATTTTCGACAAAACTTTCCTTGATGTCATCTAGATAACCCAATGAATTATAATGAGACAAAGCAACTCCAAAACTCTGATTCACTTTTCCTCGAACCAGATTCATACTTTTCCTAATTTCGGATAGTTGAGGAGAAGCATTGTCTTTTATTTCTCCGTATTTATCAACCACCACATCAATAAATTTGACTATATCTTTGGTTAACTCTACAGTTGAGCTTTTGGTGTAAAGACTAGGATAATAGTCGTTGAATTTATTTAAGAAAGTCAAAAGTACATTTGTTGTTTCTGAAATATTGGCGATTTTCCTGAAACTTCCCACTTCTAGAAAACTATCTTCGATGGCTAAAAATTTTATTTCATAACTAATAGCATCAAAACTATGATTTGGAATTGCATTATTATTTTGAAAAGACGAGACATACTCCGAAGTCTGCAACAATGCACTCATCAAAGTTTCTTTGTCTCGAAACGGGGTTATTTCTAAGGCTTTTTGTTTTCCAATGTCGGTATTACAAATTTCGGAAATGGTTTCTAAAACTGTTGGAAATTGTAAGTCTTGTAATGTTTTTTCGGTAATGGATATCATTTAAATTTAAATCAAAATCAAAGCTTCAAAGTTACAAAGTAAAAAAGTCAAAAACCATTTTCTTAGCTGTCTTTACAAAAACTTTACGAACTTTACGGTAAAATATACTTTATGAATCTCAATTTGAACTCTTCCTGGCAATCTGTTTTATCAGATGAAATAGCTAAACCTTATTTTACTGATTTGATAAAAACTGTTGATGAAGAATATCGAACTACTGTTTGTTTTCCTCCAAAAGAGTTAATTTTTTCGGCTTTTAATAGCTGTACTTTTGATTCTGTGCGAGTTGTTGTCATTGGTCAGGATCCTTATCATGGAGTTGGAGAAGCCAATGGGTTGTCCTTTTCGGTAAATGATGCTGTCAAAATTCCACCCTCATTACGTAATATTTTTAGAGAAATAAACGATGATTTGGATTCTATTTTTATGCCTACATCTGGAAATTTAGAAAATTGGGCCAAACAAGGTGTTCTACTACTTAATGCTGGATTGACTGTTAGAAAAGACATCCCAAATAGCCACAAACATCTCAAATGGAATTTGTTTACAGATGCTGTGATTCAAAAAATTTCGGATAAAAAAGACAATGTTGTTTTCATGCTTTGGGGTAGTTTTGCCCAAAAAAAAGGAGTAAAAATTGATAGAAACAAACATCTTGTCTTAGAATCAGGACATCCTTCGCCTATGAGTGCCAATCAGGGAAAGTGGTTTGGGAACAAACATTTTAGCCAAGCAAATCTATATTTAGAAAAACATAATTTTAAGAAAATTGATTGGATCTAATCCATATTTTTTATAATTTTTTTAATCCAAAGTCAAAGCCCCCAATATCTCTTCGTACATAAAAGGCCCTCCAGGATATTTGGCTGTATAATCAAGATTCAACCATACCTGATTGTGTTCGTCTATATGATAATTAAGTTGTTTGTTTCGGCTTTCATTAACAAACAAGACATTTTTGATTAAAAAATTTATTTTTTCAAGATCATTAATACCTCCAATTAAAATTTCTGGATAAATATGCCCTTTGGTATGGATAAGCCTTGGCATTCCTCCGATAGATTTGATACTAGCTGCCATCAATATCGAATGATCGTCACAATCTCCAGAAAAATAATGTAAAGATTCTTGGGCAGTTGCAATATAATCATCGTTTTTAGGATCGTTTACATAATGCCAACGGCTATTTATTTCTTTGAAAACTGCAAAACATTGAATTAAATTTCGATATTCTGGATATCCTTTTACATCTTTAAAATGTTTTACTGTTGCCATTATTGCAAAATTCCGAACTTTTGGACTCTTATATTCAATAGCTCTTACTATTTCACTTTTGTTAGGAAAAGGCAATAACTTAGCAATAATTATATCCTGAGGAAACGGATTATTATTCATAGAATACAACATGGCATTGTAATCATCATAGACAGAATTGAAACCAAAATTCCCAAAAAAACTGCCATATATTAACACCAAAAAATAAAGTGCCAAACAAATGATAATAATGGTTCTTAATAAATATAAAATTCCATAAACTGCACCCAAAACTAGAAGAAATAATAGTACTCGATCCAATCCGAAGTACCATTGGGGATCTATTAAATTTTGATGAAAAACAATAAATGAAGGTATTGTAATAAGGATACTTAAAAACAAGATAACAAAACTATCCCAAGGTTTTTTCAATTGAAACTTGGATTTTAGATTTTGAAAATTAGTTATGCTAAATTGTGTCATAATACCCAAAAACGGGAAGATTGCTTTTTTGTAAAAGTACCGTTTTTTAGCGATAATTTCTAATTCAAATTACTGTTTTGAAATATTTTTGAATGAGAAACACTTAAACTTTTATGGAAAAAGTCCTTTAAAAACAGAAAAAAACTAAACATTTATATCCTTAAAATCATTGGCAATAGCATATCGAATCATATTAGAAAAAGCTTCGTTATCCAGCTTTGGAATTTCAAGAATTGAATTCAATAATGTAGTATCGTATTCGTTGGCATTGGTTACAAAATAAGGTTTTAAGTGCTTTCCAATGCTTTCATAGTACAACTTTTCGATGGTGTTTGTGTATTTAAAATCCAATGGATTTTTTATCAAAGTAAAATTGGTATAACCTACTTCTTTCATGATTAGCTGTAAACCTTTTACGATATTAAAACTCTTATTATTAACGATGTTTAATTGTTCGATATCGTTACGTTCAAAAGTGTTTACAATTACTTTGGCAACATAATCTACTGGAATAATATTCAAACCTGTTTCTTCATTGATAATAAAACGTACATTTTCCTGTTTGCCTTTGCGTTGGGATGTAAAGTGAAAAAACTTGGCCAAAAGATAAAAAACCATATATTTTGGAATAAAATAAAGACTTTCATTCCCCAACATTTTTCCACCAATTACGCTTGGTCTCAGTATTTGAAAAGGTAAACCTAACGTTCTACATTCTTGCGCAATGAAATTTTCAGAATGAAATTTGGCATTTTCGTAGGCATTACGATGTTTTGGTGTAAAACCTAAATTATGAAAATCATTATCAATCAATCCTTTTCGAATTCCAGAGGAAAATGCTGTCCCGATGTAAATAAATTTTGTAATAAAAGGATGAAACGTTTTGAAAAGAGATTGAGTAATTTTGGCATTTTGATCAAAAATTTTCTTTCTCAATTTTTCATCAGTAGATAAATTTACATACCCTGCCGAATGAATAAAATATGCTCCTTTTATTTTTTCAGAAAAAGTACCCTGAAGATTAGATAAATCTGAATCTATAATTTCAATATAATGATAAAGTGTTTCTAAACCACTTTTTTTCAAAATAGAAGGAGTGTAATCACTAGTCAATAATTCATTGATGCGTTCGATTGCAGTTGTATTTCCTTTGCTTCTTGCAAGAATAAACAGTTTATCACCATTATTTTGTTTAACAAATAGTTCTAGAAACTCATACATTACATGTGAACCCAAAAC
The DNA here is from genome assembly GCF_040045115.1 of Flavobacterium adhaerens. Taxonomy (NCBI): domain Bacteria; kingdom Pseudomonadati; phylum Bacteroidota; class Flavobacteriia; order Flavobacteriales; family Flavobacteriaceae; genus Flavobacterium; species Flavobacterium adhaerens. The sequence goes on from NZ_JBDLZX010000001.1 coordinate 273,855, forward strand.
TCCAGTAGCACCGGTAAGAATTATTTTCATTGTTGATTTACTTTTTTAAATGCAAATATAAATTTTATAGCATAGCCACACCATTAAAAAAAGAACTTAAAAAGGGAACTTTGTTGCTAATTCAATGAAAAAAATAATTATTTTGAGGAAATTTTATCGAGTGTATATAGAATTAATTCTTCTATAGCTTTATTCGGATCATGACTAAAAGTACCGTTTGATCGATTAGCAATTATAGCATTTAATGATAATGCTTGGTGTCCTAAAAGAGCCGATAGTCCATATATGGCTGATGTTTCCATTTCTAAATTTGTTATTCGATTACCTTCAAAAAGAAAATTATCCATTTTTGAATTTAAATTTTCATCTTGAATATTCAACCGTAAAATTCTTCCTTGAGGACCATAAAAACCACCTGCTGTAGCCGTTATACCTTTATATATTTTATCACTAAAAATATTTTGAGCTAAAATTAAAGAACACGAAACAACGGTTGGTCTTCCTTTTCGTAAATCCCAATTGGTTTGTTCCATAAATGCATTTTCAATTTCCTTATTAGTAACTTCATGAACCAAATAGGAGCGAAGCATATTATCAAGCCCGATAGCAAACTGCGACATCACAAAACTATCTACAGGAATATCGGCTTGCAAAGAACCTGATGTTCCGATTCTGATGATATTCAATGAGGTTAATTCTTGTTTTGGTTTTCTGTTTTCTAAATCAATATTGACCAATGCATCCAATTCATTGAGAACAATATCAATATTATCGGAGCCTATTCCTGTTGATAGTACCGTTAGGCGTTTCCCTTTGTAAGTGCCTGTTTGGGTTTTGAATTCTCTTTTTTGAGTAGAAAATTCAATCGAATCAAAATGCTTAGTAATTTTTTCGACTCTATCCTGATCCCCAACAAAAATAATGTCTTGGGCAATATTTTCGGGTTTCAGGTTAAGATGATACACGCTCCCGTCAGGATTGAGTATTAATTCGGATTGTTGAATCATTTTTTAAGTTTAATATTGTTTTAAGTTTAATATTGTTTAATGTTCAAAAGTTGTCTTTATTTTAAAACAACTTCAAACCTTAAACGTTAAACTTTTTTACCCTCCAACACGTTTTACTTTAAAGCCTTTGTCCTTTAAAATAGTCATTATTTTATCACGATAATCCCCTTGAATGATAATAGAACCTTCTTTAAAAGTCCCGCCAACACTTAGTTTAGTTTTGATTTCTTTGGCCAAAATTTTAAAATCTTCATCAGTTCCTTCGTAGCCTTCGATGATTGTTGTGGCTTTTCCTTTTCTCTTTTCGTATTTACAAATCATAGGTTCTTTTTGAACATATAACTGATGTGCTTCTTGTTCTATCTCTTCTTCTGGAGCCATCTCGTGGTCAGGAAAAAGATTCTTTAATTGATCTTTTAAATCCATTTTTATAATTTATTTTGAAACCAAATTTAAAAAACAATTCCAAATACCAATTTATAGTATTGATATTTGGAATCTTTAGTTATTCTTTGAAAGATTTTATTTTTTAATCAAACCTAAATCGACCAATCGTTCGTATAAATATTCACCTGCTGTAATATCATCGAATTTTTTTGGGTTTTCAGCATCGATACAATTTTCTAAACAATCTAATTTCATATCACTCACAGGATGCATAAAAAATGGAATAGAGTATCGAGATGTTCCCCATAATTCTCTTGGAGGATTTACTACTTGATGAATAGTCGATTTTAATTTGTTATTCGTATGTCTTGATAACATATCGCCAACATTAATGACTAATTCATCGGGTTCAGCAATCGCATCGATCCAATCTCCATTATGATTTTGAACCTGTAATCCTTTACCTTGAGCACCCATCAACAAAGTGATTAAGTTGATATCACCATGAGCAGCTGCTCTGATTGCATTTTCTGGTTCTGATGTAATAGGAGGGTAGTGTATTGGTCTTAGAATCGAATTTCCATCTTTGGCATATTGGTCGAAATAAAATTCATCCAATCCAAGATGTAAAGCCAAAGCTCTCAGGACATAAACACCCGTTTTTTCAAGCATTTGGTATGCTTCTTTGCCCACAATATTAAAGCGTGGTAATTCTTTTACTTGAACATTTTCTGGATATTCTTTGGCATATTTTGAATCAGAATCTACATATTGACCAAAATGCCAAAATTCTTTTAAATCCCCTTCTTTTCGGCCTTTAGCATGTTCTTTTCCAAAGGAAACATATCCTCTTTGTCCTCCAATGTCAGGAATTTCGTAGCTGTGTTTTGTTTCTAATGGCAACGAAAAAAACTTTCTAATTTCGCCATACAACTCATCAACTAATTGATCGTTTAAAAAATGCCCTTTGAGCGCTACGAAGCCTATATCTTCGAATGCACTTCCGATTTCATTTACAAATTTTTGTTTACGTTTCGGGTCGTCCGAAAGGAAATCACGCAAGTCAACACTAGGAATGTTTTGCATATTTATGAATGTATTTAATACTTATGAAGTCTTAAACTTCGAGAGAACAAATATAAAAAAATAAGGCATATATTTTTTTAGTTTTCAAAAAAATACAACATTAGGATTAGATATTGTTGTATTTTTTATCTTTGAGAAACCAAAAAAAATTCAAATGCATTTTGATCGAAAAAACCTATCCAACGAAGCACTATTAGATTTATATGAAAGAATTCTTAAGCCAAGATTGGTCGAAGAAAAAATGCTAATTCTCATTCGCCAAGGAAAAGTCTCCAAATGGTTTTCTGGAATTGGACAAGAAGCGATATCAGTTGGAATTACAGCCGCATTAGATCACGATGAATATATTTTGCCAATGCATCGTAACCTTGGTGTTTTCACTGGTAGAGATATCCCTTTGAACCGATTGTTTTCACAATGGCAAGGCAAAGCCAATGGTTTTACAAAAGGAAGAGACAGAAGTTTTCATTTTGGTACTCAAGAGTATAATATTATAGGAATGATATCGCATCTTGGACCCCAACTCGGTATCGCTGATGGAATTGCATTGGCCAACAAACTAAAAAAGAACGGAAAATTAACCGCCGTTTTTACTGGAGAAGGAGCAACTAGCGAAGGCGATTTTCATGAAGCATTAAATATTGCTGCCGTTTGGGATTTACCAGTTCTTTTTGTCATCGAAAATAACGGTTATGGATTATCTACACCAACTCATGAACAATATCGCTGTCAGAATCTAGCCGACAAAGGAGTTGGATACGGAATTGAAAGCTATATTGTAAACGGAAACAATATTCTGGATGTGTATAATTTAATATCTGAATTAAAAATATCAGTATCTCGGAATCCAAGACCAGTATTGTTAGAGTTTAAAACTTTCAGAATGAGAGGACATGAAGAAGCAAGCGGTACAAAATATGTCCCTCAGGAATTGATAACAGAATGGGCAAGCAAAGATCCTGTAGAAAATTATAGAAATTATTTGCTTGCAAATGACATTCTCACTTCAGAATATGATGCTCAAATAAAAGAAGAAATAAAGAATGAAATTGACGAATCTTGGTCAATAACAAACGAAGAACCAGAAATAATTCCATCGTACGAAGAAGAATTAAATGATGTTTACAAACCGTATGAATATGAGGACTTTAAACCATCTCAAGAAGTTGAAAACATTCGATTTATAGATGCTATTTCCAGCAGTTTACGTCAATCGATGGAGAAACATGAAACATTAGTTATCATGGGGCAAGATATTGCTGAATATGGAGGGGCATTTAAAATCACCGATGGTTTTGTAGAACAATTTGGTAAAAATAGAGTTAGAAATACACCTATTTGCGAAAGTGCTGTTGTTTCTGCTGCTATGGGATTGTCAATTAATGGTTTTAAGTCAATTGTTGAAATGCAGTTTGCTGATTTTGTTTCTACAGGATTCAACCCAATCGTTAATTTATTAGCCAAATCTCATTATCGTTGGTTAGAAAAAGCCGATGTAGTAATCCGAATGCCCTGTGGAGCAGGTACTCAAGCAGGACCATTTCATTCTCAAACTAATGAAGCTTGGTTTACCAAAACACCAGGTTTAAAAGTCGTGTATCCTACATTTCCTTACGATGCAAAAGGTTTACTCAACACCGCCATCAACGACCCAAATCCCGTTCTTTTTTCGAACACAAACAATTATATCGCAGTTTAATGCAAGAAGTTCCGAAAGATTATTATACCATTCCATTCGGTAAAGCGGCCTTATTAAGAGAAGGGGAAAGTATTACAATAATCGCATTTGGAGCTGCTGTGCATTGGGCTTTAGAAACTTTAAACGAAAATCCAAATATCAATGCTGATGTTTTAGATTTAAGAACATTACAACCTTTGGATACCGAAGCAATATACAAATCGGTTCGAAAAACGGGAAAAGCAATAATTTATCAAGAAGACACTTTGTTTGGTGGTATTGCTAGTGATATTTCGGCTTTAATAATGGAAAACTGTTTTGAATATTTAGACGCCCCAGTCAAACGTATCGCCAGTTTAGATTCGCCCATTCCTTTTTCTAGAGCTTTAGAAGATCAATTTTTACCTAAAAATAGATTCGAATTAGAATTAAAATCTTTATTGAGTTATTAAATTGAGACTCAAATTCCTTAGAGTTGAATTTTAAATTTAACAAATACATATCGTTATGTTAAAATAAAAATTGGATTTTAAGAAATTTATACTCTATATTTGCAAAAGAAACAAAGAGTTATCTAATTTTTACAAAATTATGTTATCAAATCAATTACATCATCATCATTTACATAATTGCTCTCAAGCGATGTGTTAATGGTATGCGTGTAAATCACAATAATCTAAAACCCGTTTGAGTACAATCAAACGGGTTTTTTATTACCTAATTCTTTGTACTCAAACTATTAATTAAAACCACAAACAAGAAACAGACAATGAGTACACTTAAAATTGCGATTCAAAAATCAGGACGTTTAAACGAAGAAAGTATCCAAATCCTTAAAGACTGTGGAATCTCAATTGACAACGGAAATGATCAATTGAAAGCCGAAGCAACCAATTTTCCATTAGAAGTTCTATTTCTTAGAAATTCAGATATCCCTCAATATTTGATAGATGGTGTTGTTGATGCAGCCATTGTTGGAGACAATCTTTTGGTCGAAAAAGGAAAAGGAATTCAAGTTGTCGAAAAACTTGGTTTTTCAAAATGTAGGGTATCGGTTGCGGTTCCAAAAACTTTTCAATATAATTCTATTAAAGACCTTGATGGAATGCGAATTGCGACATCTTACCCAAATACCGTAATCGATTATTTCAATAAATTCGGAATGACTGTTGATATTCATCAAATTTCGGGTTCGGTAGAAATCGCTCCAAATATTGGATTGGCCGACGGTATTGTTGATATTGTTTCTAGCGGAAGTACTTTATTCAAAAACAACTTAAAAGAAGTAGAAGTTATTTTGAAAAGTGAAGCTGTTTTAGCTGTTTCTCCAAAAATTAATGCCGAAAATCAAAAACTGATAAATACCTTAAAATTTAGAATTCAGTCTGTTCTTAGAGCCAGAAAATCAAGATATATATTGATGAATGTTCCTAATGATAAAATAGAGGAGGTTGGAAAAATCCTCCCAGTTTTACGAAGTTTAACAGTATTACCTTTGGCTCAGGAAGGGTGGAGTAGTGTACACTCTGTAATAGACAAAGATACTTTTTGGGAAGTAATTGACCAGTTGAAAGAAGTTGGAGCCGAAGGAATTTTGGTTTGCCCAATCGAAAAAATGGTGCTTTAATTTAAGGATGAATTAGTAAGTAATAAGTAGTAAGTATTTAGAGTTGAACAACTTTGAACCCTTAAACTTTTAAACTAAAATTTATGAACAAAATATACAATCCAAAACCCGAAACTTGGTCTGCCCTTTTAGAAAGACCCACCAAAACTGTTGACGATATTGAAGCTACTGTGAAAGGAATTTTTAAGGAAGTACAAGCCAAAGGGGATTTCGCTGTAGCAAAATATACTTCTCTTTTTGACGGAGTTTCGGTTCCTGTTTTAGAGGTTTCACAAACAGAAATCGCCATAGCCATCGCTTCGATCTCTAAAGAATTGAAAGAAGCTATTCAATTGGCAAAATCCAATATCGAAAAATTTCACGCTGCCCAAAAAACCAATAAAATTGCAATTGAAACAACCGAAGGAGTTAACTGTTGGCAAGAAAAAAGACCAATTCAAAAAATTGGTTTATATATTCCTGGCGGAACAGCGCCTTTGTTTTCAACAGTTCTGATGCTAGCTGTTCCAGCAAATTTAGCAGGTTGCAAAGAAGTAGTTTTGTGTTCGCCTCCAGATAAAAATGGAAACATAAATCCAGCAATTATGTATGCAGCATATTTATGTCGTGTAACTAAAATCCTTAAAGTGGGGGGGATACAAGCCATAGCAGGAATGACTTTCGGAACCGAAACTATCCCAAAAGTGTATAAAATATTTGGGCCAGGAAACCAATTTGTAACAGTAGCCAAACAATTGGCGACTCAATTTGGAGTAGCAATTGATATGCCTGCTGGACCTTCAGAATTGTTAGTTGTAGCGGATGATTCAGCTAATGCTTCATTTGTAGCTTCCGATTTGTTATCTCAGGCAGAACACGGAACAGATAGCCAAGTGATTTTGGTTTCTACTTCAAAACGTTTGATCGATGAAGTAGAAAAAGAAGTGCAGGCTCAATTGGAGGTTCTTCCAAGAAAAGCCATCGCCGAGAAAGCTATTGAAAATTCGAAATTGATTTATGTAGAAAACGATAAAATTGCTTTAGATTTAATCGACGAATACGGTCCAGAACACTTTATCATTTGTACCAAAGACGAAGATTTCTATGTGAATAATATTGGCAACGCAGGTTCTGTTTTTATTGGAAATTACACTCCAGAAAGTGCTGGTGATTATGCATCGGGAACTAATCATACGCTACCAACCAATGGATATGCTAAGAATTACAGCGGTGTGAATTTGGATAGTTTTATGAAGTCGATGACTTTTCAAAAAATTTCCGAAAAAGGTATTCAAAATATAGGAAATGCGATTGAAATTATGGCTGAGGCTGAAGGGCTACAGGCACATAAGAATGCTGTTACTTTGAGATTGAATAAGATAGGAGAGTAATGAACAAAGAATATAGAAAATTGATTGAAGATGATTTGAACTAGTTTTTAAGTCTATATTCTATTCTCTTTTTTCTATTTTCTTCTTAAAAAATAAACAATGAATTTCGATATAAATAATTTAGTCCGTGAAAACGTAAAGCTGATGAAACCGTACTCATCGGCACGTGATGAATTTGAGGATTTTGATACTGCCGATATGATTTTTTTGGATGCCAATGAAAATCCGTATCAAAATGGCGTAAACCGTTATCCCGACCCGCAACAAAGCAGTGTAAAAGCGGTTTTGGCAAAGAATAATAATGTAAATCAAAACCAAATTTTACTTGGAAACGGAAGTGACGAAGTACTGGATTTATTGTTCAGAGCTTTTTGTGAACCTAAAATTGATAATGTAATCACTTTGCCTCCAACTTATGGAATGTATAGTGTTTTGTCAAACCTGAATAATATTGAAAACAGAGAAGTTTTATTAACTACAGATTTTCAGCCTCAAGTAAAAAAGATTTTAGAAGCTGTTGATGAAAATACCAAAATCATCTTTCTGTGTTCACCAAATAATCCAACAGGAAATTCTTTTACCGCAGAAAGTGTAACTACTTTATTGGAAAAATTCAACGGATTTGTGGTGATTGACGAGGCTTATATTGACTTTTCAGATAAAGTAAGTTGGTTAGAAAAACTGAATCAATATCCAAATTTGATTATTACACAGACATTGTCAAAAGCTTATGGTTTGGCAGGAATTCGTTTGGGAATTTGTTATGCTTCTGCCGAAATAATTGCAGTTCTGAATAAAATAAAACCACCTTACAACGTAAACGAATTGACTCAACAAAGGGCTTTGGAAAGACTTAAAGATACAGTTAAGATTAAGAGTGAAATTACTTCTATTTTGGTAGAAAGAGAGTCTTTACTTAAAGTTTTAAATGAAGTAAATTTTGTTGAAAAAATTTATCCTACAGAAGCTAATTTTATCTTGATAAAAGTAGACGATGCCAATAAACGTTATGATGAACTAATTTCAAAAGGGATCGTAATTCGTAACAGAACGACACAACCACTTTGCGAAAACACCTTGCGTTTGACTATTGGGACGAAAGAGGAAAATCAGAGTTTAATTGAAGCGTTAAAAAAAAATAGTTAAAATATAAAAGCCCCAATAATGAAAAAAATAGTATTCGCATTTGTATTAGCGTTATCCATTGTATCTGTAAGTAAAGCCCAAGAAAGTGAGCAAAAAGTTGAGACAGGTAAAATTTATTTTTTGCGTTCAACTGGTTTTGCAGGATCAGCTCAGGCTTTCAAAACTTTTATTGACGAAAAATTTGTTTGTAAATTGAATAATAAAAAATATTCAATTCATGAAGTTCCAGCAGGAAAGCATACATGCTCAGTTCAATTTGGCGGGCAAAAATCAAAAGAAGGAGCTGAAAAATTTGAAGTTGAAGTTGCTCCTGGAAAAATAACTTATGTTCAAATTGTATTCGAAACAGGTTTATGGGTAAACAATGTTTATTGTGAAGAAATTACCGAGAATACTGCTAAAAATAAAATGGAGCAGATGAAAGAAGACACTGACTGTAACTAAATAATATTATAAAATATGACAGCTAGAATTTCAGTAATTTCAAATTCGTGTAAATTGGTGAAATTCGTGTTGAAAAAATATAAACAATGAAAAAAGTACTTTTTATAGATCGTGACGGAACGATTGTTTTAGAACCGGAAGGATACCAGTTAGACAGTTTGGAAAAATTGGAGTTTTTCCCAAAAGCCTTTCAATATTTGGCTAAAATTGCCAACGAACTAGATTACGAATTGGCAATGGTAACCAACCAAGATGGATTGGGAACTGACAGTTTTCCAGAAAATACCTTTTGGCCAACACAAAACTTCATATTGAGAGCTTTTGAAAACGAAGGTGTTTTATTTGATGATATTTTTATCGATCGTTCTTTCCCAGAAGACAATGCACCAACTCGCAAACCACGTACAGGAATGTTGACCAAATACATCGACAATCCAAATTACGATTTGGCTAATTCTTTTGTGCTTGGTGATAGACTTACCGATGTAGAATTGGCTAAAAACCTTGGCGCAAAAGCGATTTTCCTAAACACAACAGACGGTGCTGGAAGCAATGAAATTAGTTCGAAAAGAGAAGAATTGGATGCAACTATCGTTTTACAAACTATGGATTGGAAGAAAATCTATGAGTTTTTAAAGTTGGAAGCTCGTACTGCTTCGATTATCAGAAAAACACACGAAACCGATATTTATATCAATTTGAATTTGGATGGAACAGGAAAAAGCAAAATCGATACAGGAATTGCTTTTTTCGACCACATGTTAGACCAAATTTCTCGTCATGGACAAATGGACTTAGAAATCAAAGTCAAAGGTGATTTAGAAGTTGATGAGCATCATACGATTGAAGATACTGCAATTGCTTTGGGTGAAGTTTTTGCTAAAGCATTAGGGAATAAATTAGGAATTGAGCGCTACGGTTTCTGTTTGCCAATGGATGATTGTTTGGCACAAGTGGCGATTGACTTTGGCGGTAGAAATTGGTTGATTTGGGAAACGGAATTCAAACGTGAAATGGTAGGCAAAATGCCAACGGAAATGTTTTTCCACTTCTTTAAATCATTTACAGATGGAGCCAAAGCAAATCTGAATGTAAAAGCCGAAGGTGACAACGAACATCATAAAATTGAAGCCATCTTTAAAGCTTTTGCGAAAGCAATTAAAGTAGCTGTAAAACGTGATACAGAGAAAATGATTTTGCCAAGTACGAAAGGAATGCTTTAATTAAGGCATAAGGCGTAATTAGTAAGGTTTAAGTAGTTTTCAAACTTAATACTTACGACTTAAAACTTAAAACTTATAGAAGTGAAAATAGTAATTATAAATTACGGAGCAGGAAATATTCAAAGCATTATGTTTGCCATCGAAAGATTGGGATACAAAGCGGTTTTAAGCAATAATCCTGACGAAATAAAATCGGCAGATAAAGTGATTTTTCCGGGAGTTGGAGAGGCGAGTTATGCCATGAAAATGCTAAAAGAAAGTGGTTTGGATACTTTGATTCCAACTTTGACGCAACCTGTTTTGGGAATTTGCCTAGGAATGCAATTAATGTGTAATCATTCGGAAGAAGGCAATACTCAAGGCTTAGGGATTTTTGATGTGAATGTTGTCAAGTTTTCTCCAAAAGTAAAAGTACCACAAATGGGATGGAATGTCATTTATAATCTAAAATCCGATTTGTTCAAGGGAATTGCCGAAAAAGAATATATGTATTTGGTTCATAGTTTTTATGCGCCAATTTGCGCTGAAACCATAGCCATAACCGATTATGAAGTAGAATATTCATCAGCATTGGAAAATAAGAATTTTTTCGGAACTCAATTTCACCCTGAAAAAAGTGGGGATGTGGGGGAGAAAATTCTAGCAAATTTTCTTGAATTATAATTTAAGTTAAGGACTTTACGACTTTAAACTTTCAAACTTTAAGACTAATTAAAATGAGAATAATACCAGCCATAGACATCATTGAAGGAAAATGTGTTCGTTTATCCAAAGGCGATTATAATACCAAAATAATTTACAACGAAAATCCGCTTGAAGTAGCCAAAGAATTTGAGGCACATGGAATAGAATATTTACATTTGGTAGATTTAGACGGTGCTAAATCAAGCAAAATCGTCAATTATAAAATATTAGAAAAAATCGCTTCACAAACCAGTTTAAAAATTGATTTTGGTGGAGGATTAAAAGCCGATTCGGATTTGAAAATTGCTTTTGAATCAGGGGCAAACCAAATTACAGGTGGAAGTATTGCGGTAAAAAATCGTCCGATTTTCGAGAAATGGATTGCTGAATATGGCTCGGAAAAAATTATTTTGGGAGCTGATGCCAATAACGAAAAAGTGGCCGTTTCAGGTTGGCTGGAAGAATCTAACGAAGATTTAGTTCCATTCATCGAAGACTATCAAAGTAAAGGAATTGAGTATGTAATCTGTACCGATATTGCCAAAGATGGAATGTTACAAGGCCCAAGTTTTGATTTATATGCTAAAATTTTAGAACAAGCAAAAGGACTGAAATTAATCGCTTCCGGTGGAATTTCAACTTTTGATGAATTGCCCAAATTAGCCGAAATAGGTTGTGAAGGAACAATTATCGGAAAAGCGATTTACGAAGGTAGAATCTCGCTGAAACAATTGGAAAACTACGTTTTAAGTAGTAAGTCATAAGCATGAAGTTGTAAGTATGGGCGAAGATATTATAAAAGTAAAAAGTTTCTCTTTTGCAATTCGAATAGTGAATTTGTATAAAATATTAGTTTCAAGAAATGAATATGTGATGAGTAAACAAATTTTACGATCAGGCACTTCGATTGGTGCAAATATCCGTGAAGCAAAGAATGCAGAAAGTAAAGCAGATTTTATTCATAAAATGGGAATTTCACAAAAAGAGACTGACGAAACTTTATATTGGCTAGAACTTTTACAAGCAACTAATTATCTTTCAAATGAAGAATTTTTAAGCTTAAATAGTGATGGAGTGGAAGTTTTGAAATTAATAAAAAGTATAATTATTACTTCTAAAAATAATCAGAAGAAAACTTAATACTTCATCCTTACTAATTAATACTTAGAGAAAATGTTGACAAAAAGAATAATCCCTTGTTTGGATATTAAAAACGGAAGAACCGTAAAAGGCGTTAATTTCGTAGATTTGCGAGATGCGGGAGATCCAGTAGAATTAGCCAAAATCTATTCAGATGAAGGTGCTGATGAATTGGTTTTTCTTGATATTTCGGCTACCGAGGAAAGAAGAAGAACTCTGGTAGACTTAGTTCGAAAAGTAGCCGCTACGATTAATATTCCGTTTACGGTTGGAGGTGGTATTTCAGCGGTTGAAGATGTTGAAGTCTTATTGCAAAATGGAGCTGATAAAGTTTCCATCAATTCATCAGCAGTCAAAAATCCACAATTAATTAATGATTTGGCTAATAAATTCGGTTCGCAATGCGTTGTTGTGGCGATTGATGCGAAACAAATTGACGGCGAATGGATCGTACATTTAGTAGGTGGAAAAGTGCCAACCGAAATTAAATTATTTGATTGGGCACAGGAAGTAGAGCAAAGAGGAGCCGGAGAAATTCTGTTTACCTCTATGAATAATGATGGAACCAAAAGCGGATTTGCCAATGAAGCTTTAGCAAGATTATCAGAATTAGTAAACATTCCAATCATTGCTTCGGGCGGTGCCGGAAATATGCAGCATTTTGTAGATACCTTTGTCGAAGGAAAATCAGATGCGGCCTTGGCAGCGAGCGTATTTCATTTCAAGGAAATTGAAATCAAAACATTGAAAAAAGAACTTAGAAATAATAATATCGAAGTACGTATATAAGGAGTAAGTATGAATTATGAAGGATTAAGTATTTTATAAAATCCTCTTAATTTCCACTTAATGCTTAATATTTACAACTTAATACTTTAAAAAGAATGAATATAGATATCAAAAGTGCCCACGGATTGATTCCGGCAATTATTCAAGATTCAGAAACCAAAAACGTTTTAATGCTGGGATATATGAACGAAGAATCACTACAAAAGACAATTGAAACACAAAAAGTGACTTTTTTCAGTCGTTCTAAGCAAAGACTTTGGACAAAGGGCGAGGAGAGCGGTAACTTTCTGGAATTAGTCGATATTAAAAATGACTGTGATGGTGACACGCTTCTAATTCAGGCAAAACCGGTTGGTCCAACTTGTCATACAGGTGCAGATACCTGCTGGCAAGAACCTAATAAACAGAATTTTGGTTTTATTTCTCAATTAGAAAATACAATCAAAAAGCGCAGAGAAAATGCCGATTCAGAGAAAAGTTACGTAGCTTCTTTATTTGAAAAAGGTATCAATAAAATTGCTCAAAAAGTGGGAGAGGAAGCGGTAGAAGTGGTGATTGAAGCCAAAGACAGCAACGATGATTTATTCTTGAACGAAAGTGCCGATTTACTGTTTCATTATTTGATTTTGCTTCAAGCAAAAGGATATCAATTAAATGACATTGTCAATGTTTTGAAAGCACGTCAGAAGTAAAAAACAACAACAAATATTTTGCATCATCTCCAGTTGGAAATGATGTTTTTTTATATAAATAATTTTACAAATTTTCTATGTTCTTGAATTAAAAAAAATATTCTATTATATATCTAAATATCTTATAGTAAATATTTTGTCATGTTATAAAAAAGAATTAATTTTGCAAACCTTTTGACAGATAAGAGTTTCCTTTAGGTATCAACTATTTATGTAAAACAACTTCTGTATTTTTCTTCTGTATGGAGAAACTCATGAAAAAAACAGAATACAAATTATTAAATCAGCATGTCTGAACAATTAAAATCACAAGAAGAGTTTTTAGCAAATTTCAACTGGCATAACTTTGAAGAAGGTATCGATGCAGTAGATGAGAAAAACTTGTTGGAATTCGAAGAACTAGTATCAAAAACTTTTATCGCTACGGATCAAGAAGAAGTAGTAGAAGGAGTAGTTGTGAGAATCACAGATAGAGACGTTATCGTTGATATCAATGCAAAATCGGAAGGTGTTATTTCATTAAACGAATTCCGTTACAACCCAAACTTAAAAGTAGGTGACAAAGTAGAAGTATTAATTGACATCCGTGAGGACAAAACTGGTCAATTAGTATTATCTCACAGAAAAGCACGTACTATCAAATCATGGGATAGAGTTATTGCTGCAAACGAAACAGGAGAAATCGTTAATGGTTTTGTTAAATGCAGAACTAAAGGTGGTATGATCGTTGATGTTTTCGGAATTGAAGCATTCTTACCAGGATCTCAAATTGACGTTAAGCCAATTAGAGATTACGATGTATATGTAAACAAAATGATGGAATTCAAAGTGGTAAAAATCAACCACGAATTCAAAAACGTTGTTGTATCTCATAAAGCTCTTATCGAAGCTGATATTGAAGTACAGAAAAAAGAAATTATCGGTCAATTACAAAAAGGTCAAGTATTGGAAGGTGTTGTTAAAAACATCACTTCTTACGGAGTATTCATTGACTTAGGAGGTGTTGACGGATTGATTCACATTACTGACCTTTCTTGGTCAAGAATCAACCACCCATCTGAAGTTCTTGAATTAGACCAAAAATTAAACGTTGTAATCCTTGATTTCGATGATGAGAAAACAAGAATCCAATTAGGATTGAAACAATTAAACGCTCACCCATGGGATGCTTTAGATGCTAACTTAACTGTTGGTGATAAAGTAAAAGGTAAAGTAGTTGTAATCGCTGATTACGGTGCGTTTATCGAAGTTGCTGAAGGTGTTGAAGGTTTAATCCACGTTTCTGAAATGTCATGGTCAACTCACTTACGTTCTGCTCAGGACTTCGTGAAAGTTGGAGATGTTGTTGAAGCAGTTATCTTAACTCTTGACAGAGAAGATCGTAAGATGTCATTAGGTATCAAACAATTGACTCAGGATCCATGGACTGACATTACTTCTAAATACCCAGTAGGTTCTAAACATACAGGTATCGTTAGAAACTTTACAAACTTTGGAATTTTCGTAGAATTAGAAGAAGGAATTGATGGATTAATCTACATCTCTGACTTATCTTGGACTAAGAAAATCAAACATCCATCTGAGTTTGTAAACGTTGGTGAAAAACTTGATGTTGTAGTATTAGAATTAGATGTTGAAGGACGTAAATTATCTTTAGGTCACAAACAAACTACTGCTAATCCTTGGGATCAGTATGAAGATTCTTTCGCTGTAGGAACTATCCACAACGGTGAGATTTCTGAAATCGTGGACAAAGGAGCTACTGTAGAATTCGGAGATGATATCGTTGCTTTCATTCCTACTCGTCACCTTGAAAAAGAAGACGGAAAGAAATTGAAAAAAGGTGATACAGCTGATTTCAAAGTAATTGAATTCAACAAAGAATTCAAAAGAGTAGTTGCTTCTCATACAGCTATCTTCCGTGAAGAAGAAGAGAAAAACGTAAAAGCTGCTGCTGAAAACACTGCTGCTGCATCTACTAACGCACCAGCTGCGACTTTAGGTGACAACAATGATGTGTTAGCTGCTTTGAAAGCTAAAATGGAAAAAACTGAGAAAAAATAATTCTTAGATTTTTTATAAATAGAAAGTCCCGATTCGTCGGGACTTTTTTTTTGCAACATTAAAAATTCTACAAAGTTTTGTTAGTTATTTTATATTTGATAAAGAAAATAAACAGAACTAGAATGCAAATAAAAGAAAACCTACAGAATAAAAGAATTTTTTCAATAGATGCATTACGAGGAATCACAATCTTTGTAATGATTTTTGTCAATGAATTGGCAAGTATTAAAAGTGTTCCCCAATGGATGAAACATATGCCTGCAAATGCTGATGCAATGACATTTGTAGATGTCGTTTTTCCAGCTTTTTTATTTATAGTTGGAATGTCAATACCTTTCGCTATAAATACACGATTAAGCAAAGGAGATAGCCCTATTACTATTTGGTTTCAAACTTTTAAAAGAACATTCAGCCTTGTTGTTATAGGTGTTTTTATGGTTAATGCAGAATATGGATATGATGCATCTAAAATGCTTATCACTCCTGCCATCTGGGGATTTTTTGCATATTTTACACCAATACTCATTTGGAATAAATATCCTAATGATTTTTCGATTTGGAAAAAAAACATCTTGCAATATAGCGGAATACTAATCCTGATTTCACTTTATTTTCTTTATATTCAAGATACAGGAAAAATTGGCATTACTCCAAAGTGATGGGGGATATTAGGACTTATTGGATGGGCTTATCTGTTTACAGCGTTATACTATTGGTTAGTTTCAGGAAAGTTATGGGCAATGATTCTTTTTTTATTCATTTGCATCATTATGAACTCTTTTAATCTTATCGAAAACGGAATTACTAATCCTATTATAAGTTTTGTTGCTGGACATCTAACTCATGCGACTTTGGTAACAGCAGGAATCATAACTTCGTTACTCTTTTTTGATCAAAAAATTTCACCTGAATTCAATTGGAAAATAATAGGTTTGTTTTTGTTTTTTTTAATAACAGGGTATTTACTTCGTCCGTATTTTGGAATATCAAAAATAAAAGGAACGCCGTCTTGGACAATGTATTCTGCCGCTATTTGTTATCTTTTATTTTATTTTTTATACTGGTTAATGGAAATAAAAAAACAAATCAAATGGTCTAATTTTTTCATGCCAGCTGCATCAAACCCATTATTGATTTGTATTTTACCTGGGGTTTTATATTATTTCTCAGCTATTTTCAACATACACTTTTTACCAGACTATATGACTTCTGGTATTCTTGGTATTTTATGGGCATTTTTATTTTCAACCATAATGTTATGGATAATGAAAGTATGTAATAAATATAAAATTCAATTACACTTGTAAAGATCCCTAAACAACTTTGCAGATTTAATATTTATCAAAGTTATATCCTTTTAGAATTGTGTCATTTGGAAATTCTACCTAATGCTAAAAATATTTTTACTTTAGAAATGCAAAAAAATGACTTATTTTTACACTAAAAATAATTTTAAAAACACAGATGATGGAATGGATTACCGCCAGAGAATTTGAAGATATAACCTATAAAAAATGTAATGGTGTTGCTAGAATTGCATTTAACAGACCAAATGTTCGAAATGCATTTAGACCCAAAACTACATCCGAATTGTATCAAGCATTTTACGACGCACAAGAAGATACTTCAATAGGAGTTGTGTTACTTTCAGCTGAAGGTCCATCAACCAAAGATGGTGTTTATTCATTTTGCAGTGGTGGCGATCAAAATGCTCGTGGTCATCAAGGTTATGTTGGCGATGACGGACAACATCGTCTAAATATTCTTGAAGTGCAACGCTTAATTCGTTTCATGCCAAAAGTAGTAATTGCAGTAGTTCCAGGTTGGGCAGTTGGAGGCGGGCATAGTTTACATGTTGTTTGTGACATGACTTTGGCGAGTAAAGAACATGCAATTTTCAAACAAACAGATGCTGATGTAACTAGTTTTGATGGAGGATACGGTTCTGCATATCTTGCTAAAATGGTTGGACAGAAAAAAGCTCGTGAAATTTTCTTTTTAGGTAGAAATTATTCAGCTCAAGAAGCTTTTGAAATGGGAATGGTAAATGCAGTAATTCCGCATGATGAATTAGAAAATACAGCTTACCAGTGGGCTCAAGAAGTCTTGGCTAAATCTCCGACATCAATAAAAATGCTAAAATTCGCTATGAACTTAACTGATGACGGAATGGTAGGGCAACAAGTATTTGCTGGCGAAGCAACTCGTTTGGCCTATATGACTGAAGAAGCAAAAGAAGGTAGAAATGCATTTCTTGAAAAACGCAAGCCAAATTTTGAAAAAAAATGGCTACCATAATTAAAAGTTTAGAGTGTAATTAAAGTTTATATTTTTAAGTAACAATTAAAACTTCAATTATAAAACAATTAAACTTTGTAATATAAAATCAGACACAAAAAATGAAAAATTGGATTGAAGCAGCCAGATTAAGAACTTTACCATTATCCGTTTCCGGAATTATAGTAGGGAGTATGTATGCCCTAAGAGCAACAGACAGTATAGACACTCCTACAGAAGTTTTTAGCTGGACTATTTTTGGATTTGCATTATTAACAACATTAGGATTACAAGTACTTTCAAATTTTGCTAATGACTATGGTGACGGAGTCAAGGGCACCGACAACAATGATAGAATAGGCCCCAAACGTGCTATTCAAAGTGGCCTGATATCTCCACAATCTATGAAGAGAGCTTTGTTTATCACTTCTGGCTTGACATTATTTTCAGCTATTCTTTTGATTTATGTAGCATTTGGAGCTGATAATTTAGCTTACTCTTTATTTTATTTGATACTAGGAATTTTGGCAATCATTTCAGCGATTCGGTATACTGTAGGCAAATCAGCTTATGGATATCAAGGATACGGTGATATTTTTGTATTTGTGTTTTTTGGATTAGTAAGTACACTAGGAGTAAACTTTTTGTATTCCAAACAATTTGACTACACACTGCTTTTGCCTGCTATTGCAATAGGATTATTAAGCGTAGCCGTTTTAAACCTAAATAATATGAGAGATCAAATTTCGGATGCAAAATCAAACAAGAATACTCTTGTTGTGAAAATTGGAGCAGAAAAGGCAAAAAAATATCATTATTTTCTGGTTATTGGAGCTATGATTTCGGTAATTGTTTTTGCGATACTAGAAGATTTTCGATTCGATCAATACTTATTTTTACTGGCATATATTCCACTAACAAAACACTTGATTACAGTATCTAAAAACCAAGATCCCAAACTTCTTGATCCTGAATTAAAAAAAGTAGCATTAAGCACCTTTTTACTTTCAATACTTTTATCAGTATGTATGATTTCATTAATATCTGACATATTTGTAAATGTATTTTTAGGGGGAAGATAATTTTAGTAATCGATAAAAGCTATAATCGACAATTTAAAATAATTAAAACATGAAAATAACATTCTACGGTCATGCCGCATTAGGAATAAAAGTAGGTGACAAAAATATAATTGTTGACCCATACATCTCTGCAAACCCCAAAGCTTCTCAAATTGACATCAATACTTTGCAAGCTGATTATATTTTATTGACTCATGCTCATGGTGATCATATTTTAGATGTTGAAACCATTGCTAAGAGAACAAATGCTATTATTGTTTCAAATGCTGAAATTGCAACTTACTATGCCAACAAAGGCTTTCAATCACATCCAATGAATCATGGTGGAAGTTGGAATTTCGATTTTGGAAAAATTAAATACGTTAATGCAATTCATTCAAGTACTTTCCCAGATGGTACAGGAGGAGGAAACCCTGGTGGCTTTGTAATCGAAGGGGAACACAAAAATATTTACATAGCCGGAGATACAGCATTAACAATGGATATGAAGCTTATTCCGTTGAGAACCAAACTTGATTTGGCAATTTTTCCAATAGGAGATAATTTTACTATGGATGTAGAAGACGCAATAATTGCTTCTGATTTTGTAGAATGCGATAAAATATTAGGGTATCATTATGACACTTTTGGATACATCGAAATTAATCACGAAGAGTCCATCAAAAAATTCTTTGACAAAGGGAAAGATTTGATGTTGTTAGAAATTGGAGAATCAATTGAATTGTAAATAAGATTTTCGGAATTTAAGTTATTGTTTTCATTTTAATCAGACCTGTTATTTTATAATGAACAAACAGTTATTCACGCTATTTGTATTACTATTTTCAGCATCAATTTTCGCTCAACAAGACGGTTATTGGGATAAAGAGCGTTCTACCTCAAAAGAAATCAAAGTTTCTGCTCGTGACAGGATCATTATCAAGATTGATGATTTACCAATTGGTACAACCGAGATTGTTTACAGAATCACTCTTTTAGATGAAAATCAACAACTCGCTAGTAGTTTAGTTTCTGTTTTAAAATCAATTCCTGATCCAACAGGTATTAGCCAAGGTTCAGCGGGAGCAGTTTTTGTATTATCCAAAATATCTGGAGATGATAAATGTACGTATGCTATTTTTTCAAAAGAAGAATTAGCAACTCAATATAAAAACTCGGGTAAAACTTTAGAATCCTGTTTGATTCAAAACGAGCCAGTTAGTAAAGATGCGAAGCGTCTTTCAATCGATAAGTCAAGTTGCTTAAATAATAGCAATAATTCGTTGTGGTTTGGTTTTGAGAGTAAAAACTGGATTATGAGTCAAAAAATAATCCTAGAAGTTGTTCCTTGGGTTGACAAAAAACTTAATCGAGGTTGGACTTTAGAAAACCGAAAAGCTATCATTGAACAATGTAATACTTCAAATTTAGCGCAAAAAATGGGAAACTCTGATGTTTTTTGCGTTTGTGTATTGGATAAAATTCAAACCAAATACAAATTTCAAGAATTTCAAAAACTATTGCAAATAGAAAGAAATAAGAGTTTTAAAGATGCAGGTGATACTTGTTTAGCCGAAATGAATGCCTCAATTGCAAACTCAACTGATTTACGCAAGGAAGCTTCCATTTTGATGAAAAATGGCAAATACGGTTTAGCAATAGATAAATTAGCGATAATCATTAATAGTAATAAAGCATTAGTCTTAGACTATAGTAATATTGGCTATTGTTATTTGATAACTAAACAGTATGGTAAAGCATTAAGATTTTTACTTGAAGGAGAAAAAAATGACTCTTCAGAGTTGTTACTTCAATTGAATTTAGCACATTCATATTTATTAAACGACAACTACAAAGAAGCAAAGAAGATTTATAATAAATATCAACATCAAAATGTAACCGATAGCTTAAGTTGGATCCAAAAAACAGAACAGGATTTTAAAACTTTTCAGAAAATAGGAATTCAGAATGATGATTTTGAACGCGTATTAAAATTATTTAAAGAATAGTTTTGTGGTATCTGGTGTAAATATTTAATAATTATGAAAGCAAGTTATCATAAATACGTTCTAAATTTCAAAAAACCATCAGGGACTTCACGTGGTATAATGACCGAAAAAGAAACTTGGTTTATCATTTTAGAACAAAACGGCAAAAAAGGAATAGGGGAGTGCGGAATTTTGAGAGGATTAAGCATTGATGACAGGCCTGATTATGAAGAAAAACTCCAGTGGGTTTGTGCTAATATAGCTCTTGGAAAAGACAAACTTTGGGAAGCTTTGCTAGAATTTCCTTCAATACAGTTTGGGATAGAAATGGCTTTTTTGTCATTAGCAAGTAAAAATCCATTTGTGTTATTTCTTACTGATTTTACAAGCGGAACTCAATCTATAATGATAAATGGGCTAGTTTGGATGGGTGAAGAGTCCTTTATGAAACAACAAATAGAAGAGAAATTAGCAGATGGGTACAAATGTGTAAAACTCAAAATAGGTGCTATAGATTTTAACAAAGAGCTTCAATTACTACGTTTTATCAGGCAAAATTTCACGTCTGAACAAATTGAAATTAGAGTAGATGCAAATGGAGCATTTATTTACAAAGAAGCTTTAATTAAACTGAATCAACTTTCTGATTTAGAAATACATAGTATTGAGCAACCTATTAAACAAAAACAACCTGACAGTATGTCAGAATTGTGTAAAGTAACTCCTTTTCCTATTGCATTAGACGAAGAGCTTATAGGTGTTTTTACAAAGACCGAAAAAGAAAAATTGCTAATTAAAATTAAACCTCAATACATTATTTTAAAACCAAGTTTTATAGGTGGATTTAAAGGTTCATATGAATGGATTACCTTAGCAAATAAACACAATATTGGTTGGTGGATCACTTCGGCTTTAGAAAGCAATATTGGATTAAACGCAATTGCACAATGGACTTACACTCTCAATAATCCAATGCCTCAAGGTCTTGGGACAGGAGCTTTATACACAAATAATTTTGATTGTCCTTTGCAAGTTATTCAAGGACATTTGAGATACGATCCCAAAACTGATTGGAATACCAATGGTTTGATCTAAACTAAAAACTATCTAGTCTTGTAAATCAAGACTAGATAGCATATATATCATTAATAAGGTAAAACCTTCTTGTTTTTTTGTTCTTCTAATAGTTCTGCAACTGCCAAATAAAATGCGCTTCCACCACAGATTACTCCAATTGCCCCAGCTACAGGTGCTAATGCTAAATTGCCAGTAAGTTTTTCTACAGATAATACAAAAAACAAAATTGTTAATGTCAAAAAAACAAATTGCAACATTTTGCTGCCTCCCCAAGTTCCCCACCACATAAAAGCAGTAAAAATCCCCCAAAGAGTCAAATAACACCCCACAAATGGAGCTGGTGTAGTTCCTGCCATTTCAAAATCAGTGTTTGGAAAAAGCCATACTCCAACCAGTGTAAGCCAAAAAAAACCATATGATGTAAATGCGGTTCCAGCAAATGTTTTTCCAGCTTTGTAAGATAATAAACCTGCAATTATTTGAGCTATTCCTCCATAAAAAATCCCCATTGAAATAATCACAGCGCTAACAGGAAAAAATCCTAAATTATGGATGTTTAATAAAATAGTAGTCATTCCAAAGCCTAAAAGGCCTAAAGGTGCAGGATTTGCAATTTTGTTCTCCATTTTTTTTGTTTTTGATTGTTAATAGAATTTAAATATAACGTTATAGTTGATTGTCTCAACTACTAAAAACTTTTTTTTGTAACAAAATTGATTATTTAACAAAAAAACAAAACAGAGTTATTTTTTCTAAGCATCCAAATCTAATCCAAAAGTAGATCTTAGTAATTCAATATTTGGATTTATTTCCAAAAGACGATTATAGCGGTCTTGGTCGGTAAAACTTCTTTTAATCTCGATACTTTCATTTACATTGACTTCAATTACGATATCATGATTGTGTAAATGTCCTCGTAAATACCCTAAAAGACCTATCATTTCTTTTTCAAAATCCAATTTAGAACCTTCATTGGGTAATTCAAAAGTTATTTTAGTCCCTTCTAATTTAGGATCATTAATCAAAAGTAATGATTCCATAATTTTTAAACCTTTACTACCTAGACGTTCTGCATATTTAGTCCAATACAACATCATTTGGGTTTCAGTAAAAGCCTCAGAAGGAAGAATTGTATGATCTTCTTTTACAACGCCTTTCAAACTCTCCTCAAGATTTTTCTTGGCACGAATACTACTTAGAGATAGTGCAGAAAATTTAGTCTCATTTCCTTGCGTATTAATTGCAGTAGGATTTTGAATTTTAGTGTTTTCTATTTGGATTGGCTCAACTGACTCAATAGGTTTAGCTATTTCTGTCTTTATAATTTCAGTTTTTGAACTTTCTTGAGGATCAACATTCTTTATAACCTCTACAATAGAATAATCGGTTTTCCTAAAATAAGTGGGTGGAATTATAAATTGTTCAACTTTTTTTTTTCTCCATCAAAATTGATAGAGGCAAGTTGCATCAAACAAAGCTCAATAAGTAATCGTTGATTTTGACTGGCTTTATATTTTAAATCACAATCATTTGCAATTTCAATACCTTTTAATAGAAATTCTGAATTACATTTTTGAGCTTGAATCCCGTAAAGTTTTTGTGCATGTTCACCAACTTCTAATAAAACAATTGTTGACGGAGTTTTACTTACTAACAAGTCTCTAAAGTGACTTGCTAAGCCCGAAATAAAATGATGGCTATCAAATCCTTTTGCTAGAATTTCATTAAAAGCGATTAATAAATCAGGTATTTTATTTTCAATAATTAAATCGGTAACAGAAACATAAGTTTCATAATCCAATACATTTAAGTTCTCAGTTACAGCCTGTCGGGTTAAGTTGTTTCCGCAAAACGAAACAACCCTATCAAATATTGACAACGCATCACGCATTGCGCCATCAGCTTTTTGTGCAATTATATGCAATGCATCATCTTCAAATGAAACTCCTTGACTTGTTGCAACCTCTGCCAGATGCTCTTTAGCATCTTTTACCGTAATTCTTTTGAAATCAAAAATTTGACAACGAGATAATATAGTCGGGATTATTTTATGTTTTTCTGTTGTTGCTAAAATAAAAATGGCATGCTTTGGAGGTTCCTCTAAAGTTTTCAAAAAAGCATTAAATGCAGCCGAAGATAACATATGAACCTCGTCTATAATATATACTTTATATTGTCCTGTTTGCGGTGGAATGCGGACTTGGTCAATTAAATTTCGAATATCATCAACCGAATTATTTGAAGCAGCATCCAATTCGAAAACATTAAAAGCGAAATCTTCATTAGGATCATCATATCCTGGCTGATTAATTTTTCTTGCTAAAATTCGAGCACAAGTCGTTTTACCAACACCACGTGGTCCTGTAAACAAAAGCGCCGATGCTAAATGATTGTTTTCTATGGCATTGAGTAAGGTATTGGTAATCGCTTTTTGCCCAACAACATCTTTAAATGTTTGAGGTCTATATTTTCGTGCCGATACTACAAATTGTTCCATAAATTTTATTATTCCTAAGCAAATATAGGTTTTGAAAACACAAAAAACAAGCTCAAGATTTTTAATTTTTTAATCTTGATTTCTTCAAAATTAACTATTTGATTCCTAATCTCTTTTTCAATTTTAGAAATAACAATGCCATAGTGTATGCGTTCTCGGGAGGAGAGTTACGATAGTTTTTGGGTAGTTTGAAAATCTCAGATAATTCATCTAATGAAAATTGCTTATCATTAATATCAATTAGTTTTCGGTACATGACATCAATATCTAAAGCCTCATTTTTCAATCTTCCACAACCTAAACGCATCAATGCGACATTTATCATATCAACATCAAAATCAACATGATGACCAATCAAAACAGCATTACCTATATAATCTATAAAAGCTTGAATTGCTTCTGGTTCACTTAATTTTTTCATTTTGCTCTCCAAAATAAATTCATTCGACAATCCATTATCATGAAAATATTTGTACTGTAATAAAGTAGATTCAAAACTATCTCCAATATGAATTTTATTATTCAGTATAGCAAATGCTCCAATAGATAAAATAACGTCTTTTTCGGGATTCAATCCAGAAGTTTCAGTTGTAAAAACCACATAACGTTTAGATTTTTGATCAAACTTACTCAAATAAGTTTTCCAAAACTCTGGGTATTCTTTATTTATATTTTTCAACCAATCAAGCATCTCTCTATGAAAATTGAGTTAGTTTAAAATTACTTTTAATTAATTCCTCCAATTCTTTCATTGGAGCTAGCGCATTCTTAAGCTTCTCTTTATCAAACTTTGTTAATTCTTCTAGATTAATAAATTGACCAGAATCTTCATTTTTCAAACCTTCTTGCACTCTAAATTTAGATAAAATTAGAAAAGCTTCGGCGCAATTTAAATAGATATCAGCGTTTTTAGAATCAATTATTGCTAATTGTTTAAAACGTAAATACGTATTGTTAAGTCCTTTGATTTTGAAATGCAAAGCAAACAGCCTAGCACCGTCGATTAATGGCATTAAAGCTCTGGTTTTAATATCAAAAGAATCTTTGTGCAATTCGTCATCCTCTAAAGCAAATTTTTTGAAAAAGGTAAGAGGTGAATTTTTTCTTAAAGCATCATTTCCTAAGAAATCGAAAAACAAAGAATTATTATCCAAATCTTTTTCTATTACATTTTCAATGACTTCATGTATTTTTTTCTCTCCAAAGACAAATTCTAAATCAAAGAAAATACTGCTCAAATCATTACTGTTTTCACCTGGAGTATTCATCCAACTATTATACTGTTTTGTCCAATCAGTCAATGATTTACACCAAAGCATATTACTTGCCATATGACCGTTTGGACATAATTCATAACCTACTTTTTCAAGTACTCCTGTGGCTTTTTTACCTAATTTGACAAAATAATCTCTGACATCTCTATATTTATCAGGAGATACATCCTCAAATATTAGCATACTATCTTGGTCTGTAAGTAATAGTTGCTCTCTTCTTCCTTGACTTCCAATACTCAACCATACAAATCGAGCAGGAGGGGAGCCTAATTCTAAAATAGACAATTCGACTGCACGTTTCAAAATAGCTAAATTTATTTCGCTAGCAATATTGTTGATATTAGAAAGTGGTATGTTTTTATGAATCGAATTTTGAATTAACTCTGCAAGTCTTTCTCTAATGGTTTTTAGCTCTTTAGCACCTTCAGCCCGTTTTATTTCTTTAATCAAAACGCCTGGATTATTTGCTTGAGCGATTATCAAATCATGCTCCGAAATTACCCCTTTTACTACAGATTTATCAGTTCCGTCATGAGTTACACACAGATGAGTAACATTATTCTTCAGCATCATCAGTTGCGCCTCAGCCAAAGAAATATTTTCTACAACAGTAATGACAGGAGAAGACATTATTGCTTTCATTGTAATTGTCAAAGGAAATTGTCCTGTAGCAATTTTAGAACACATATCTGTTGCTGTAACAATACCAATTGGAATATGATTATCACAAACAATAACACTTGTAGCTAGGTTTTCACTCATTAAAACAGCAACATTTTTGGCTGTATCATTAATAGTGGCAACAAGGGGAGATCTATTGTAAGATAAAGTTTGAAAATATTGCATTTCCGATTTTTTATCAAAATGAAAGACATTATCGTTTGCTAATTTTCCTCTTAGATTGTCTTTTTCCTTTGAATTCCATGTATTAGTAGCGAAACTCTCTAATAAAAAGTTTAAAACATTAGGATTATTAGCAACAAAAGGCCTGAAAGTAATAATTGGAATACCATATATGATACTGTCTTCACGAGCTTTTGCAGTCATCATGTAATTGTTTTTAGCAAAAAAAGGTCTCAACCCCATAATATCTCCAGCATGGCATTTGTTCAAAAGTGTCTCTTCTGCATCTGCGATTACAGATAAATGAATTGTACCCGAAGCCACTACATAAAAACTATCATGCAATTTATCATCAATTTGAAACAATGTTTCATTTTTTTCCAGATTTAGCACTCTAATATTAGTTGCTATGACAGAAAGCTCTTGGAAGGTTAAATTATCAAAGGGGGGGTATTCTTTTAGAAAGTCAGCTATATTTTCTGCGATTGTATTCATAGTTTAGTTGAAAAGTAGTTTTGTAAAAATAATAAAAATAGGATTTAAAATAAAAGTATTAATCTTTAATTTACCTATATTTTCAAAAGTTAAAAATTTCATAAATAACTATGTAATAGCACACTAATAATCGTAAATTTCTATTTAGTTAATCCAAAAAAATAAGAAGTTATGAAATTTATTAAAAGTTTTTCAATTGTATTGCTTACATTTTTTGCAATAACAATCTCAAGCGCTCAAGAAAAACCAAAAAGTCCACCTGAAAAGACTATAGGAACAATAAATGGTGCTACGATAGAAATTAATTACAGTAGTCCATCTGTAAAAGGGAGAAAAATATGGGGTGAATTAGTGCCACTTGGACAAGTATGGCGAGCTGGCGCAAATGACGCAACAACTTTTGAAACCAGTAAAGAAATCACTATTAATGGATCTAAATTACCAGCAGGTAAATATTCATTTTTTGTAATTCCGAATTTGAGCGAATCTGTTATCATTTTCAATAAAATTGCAAAACAATGGGGAGCTTATAAATATAACGACAAAGAAGATCAACTTCGTGTAGTTGTAAAAACTCAAATTACAGAAACAAGTGTTGAGAAATTAGTCTATAAGATTAACAACGACAACGTGAATTTAAGTTGGGATACTTGGAATATTGGTTTCGAGGTTAAATAATAAGAATTCTATAAAGAAATTTTATTTGCTTTAAAAATTTAAATTTCTTTATAGAATTTCAAATTCCTAATTATTTAAAATAATTGTAATTTATAGAGAGTTTTCAAAAATCTATTTTACATAATATAAATTATAGTTCAAATGTATAATTGTAAAATTTTCGTAAAATGCAATAAAAAACCATCATAAAATCATCCTTTGATAAAATTATGATGGCTTGTATTTGTAAATTTTTAAATTAGTCTATTTAGCTTTAACTACTAATCTGAAACCTTCACCGTGAATATTTAAAATCTCAACATCTTCATCTTGTTTTAAATACTTTCTAAGTTTTGCTATATAAACATCCATACTTCTTGAAGTAAAATAATTATCATCTCTCCAGATTTTTGTTAAGGCTAATTCTCTAGGCATTAAATCATTTTCATGTAGAATTAACATTTTAAGCAATTCATTTTCTTTGGGCGACAATTTAATTGGCTCTTCATCTTTAAAAGTCAAGAAACGAAGTTTAGAATTCAGATGAAATTTACCAACATTAAATTCATATTGAACAACTTCAGTTTTTACATCAGATGCTTTTCTTTGGATAATTGCTTTAATTTTCATTAATAAAACCTCTGAATCAAAAGGTTTGTTTAGATAATCATCAGCTCCAGCTTTATACCCCTTCAAAACATCTTCTTTCATTGATTTTGCTGTAAGAAAAATAATTGGCACATCATCATTTTTTTCTCTTATTTCTTTTGCCAATGTATAACCATCTTTATAAGGCATCATCACATCAAGAATACATAAGTCGTATATGTCTTTTTTAAATTTCTCAAAACCTTCCATACCATTTTTAGCTAATACTACTTCAAAATCATTTAGCATTAAATAGTCTTTCAGAACAGCGCCAAAATTAAGGTCGTCTTCTACTAATAGTATTTTTTTATTTGCGTTTTCCATAGTCTAATTTATTAAAGGTAATTTTATAATGAAGGTACTTCCTTTTCCCTTTTCACTTTCTACAAATATTTGACCATTGTGGTCATCTACAATTCTTTTTACATAAGCCAGACCTAAACCATGGCCTTTTACATTATGTATATCTCCAGTATGTTCTCTGTAAAATTTCTCAAATATTCTTTTTTGAGCTATTTTACTCATACCTACACCATTGTCTTTTATTTTTATAAGAACCATATCTTTGACATTTTCTGTGAAAATTTCAATTTTTGGCACTCCTGGTGTATATTTTATTGCATTCTCTAAAACATTCACAATCACATTGGTAAAATGAACATCATTCAATAAAACAACTTTTCTTACCGCTCCAAATTGAGTTGTTATTGTTCCTTCTTTGTCTTCAAGAATTAAGCTTACATGTTCAATGGCATCATTTATTACCTCTTCAATATCACTTGATTCCTTGATTATATTTAACTCTTTCTTTTCTAATTTAGATATTCTTAAAACGTTTTCAACTTGAGCATGCATTCTTTTATTTTCATCTCGAATCATATCTAGATATTTAAGAACTTTATCTTTATCGTCAATAATTCTTGGATTTCTAATTGCGTCTAAAGCTAAATTTATAGTTGCTATTGGCGTTTTAAACTCATGAGTCATATTATTAATAAAATCATTTTTAATCTCTGAAATTTGTCTTTGACGGATTAATTGATTCAAAGCACTTGTATAAGCGACTATGATAATCAATGTAAAAATGATTGACAATACGGTAATACTGACCAACTGCGATAATAAAAACTTCTTTTTGTGAGGGAAAGCAACTAATAATTTATATTTTTCATTCCCCTCATTATCTGTAAATACTGGTATTGAATAAGTGGCATCTTTATCATACTTAAAATTTCCAGATTTAATTTTGGTTACAAGTCCATTACTTAATATTCCAAATTCAAATTTGGTCTTAACACCGTATTCTTCTAATTCTTTTTTTATTAATTTACTCAGTTTGTCATTTGAAACCCTTTCTTCAAGAGGCATGGCTGATAAAATGTCTTTATTCGAGATTTCAAAAACAACTTTACTTAATACACCAAGATTTCCTATTTTTTCTACTTTAATATCAGGGACTAAACTTTGATTTACAGAAGAATTATCTATTGAATTGTTATTGTAAATCTCTGTTGTTCTACGTGAATTAAAACTTATGAATTTATTACTATCAAGTTTTTTATCAAATGACGGAATCGAAAAATTATAATTTTTTGATTTAACATTATTAGAATAGACAATAGTTTTATTTGTTATTGGATTTTTTTGAACATAATAAAACTCTAATAAATCTTCTTCTACAGGTGCTTTTCCTGTACTATCAATTTTTTTATTGATTTTGTCATAAAATTTATAAACTTCTTGTTGTTCAAGCTTTTGAGCAACATTACCTAAAACTTGTTTGACATGAAATTTAAATTGTTCATCGTTATTCTTAAATGAACTGTTAAACCAATATACTTGGACAAGAATTATCCCAATTAGGGACAAACTCATTAACATTACAAGTAATCTAAAAAATAGTTTATTCATTCAAGCAAAATTAATATTTTAACAATATAGTCAATAAAGCATTAACCAAAGATTAACATTTAAGACTTCGTTTGTTGTATTCCTAAAATTTTAAGAATTTTAACAATTCCTAACTTAACTGAGTTCCTATTAATATTATTGATGATAAAATTACTTTTTGATGATTTATCTTCATCATTCCATTGATTTTTTATTCTTGCTAAAACTTTTTCACGAGTTGTATTGTCTCTTGCAATAACTCTTTCGATTCTCATTTCAAGAGGTGCTACTACTGTAATCAAAAAATCACATTCTTTATAACTGCCACTTTCAAATAAAATTGCACTCTCATAAATAACAAAAGGAAATTCTTGATGATCTAAAAGCCATTGCTTAAAATGTAATTTAACGGCAGGATGTACTATTTTATTGAGTTTTGCTAATTTTTCTGAATTATTAAAAACGATTTCAGATAATTTTGATCTAACCAAGATTTCATTCTCAAAAACTTCATTCCCAAATTCATTTTTAATTTGCTCTAAGACAAATTGGGAATCCATTAATTTTTTTGCTTCTAAATCTGTAATATAAACAGGTACCCCGTAAGAGGCAAATTCTTTGGCTACTGTAGTTTTTCCACTTCCAATACCTCCTGTTAGACC
This sequence comes from Flavobacterium adhaerens, assembly GCF_040045115.1. NCBI lineage: Bacteria > Pseudomonadati > Bacteroidota > Flavobacteriia > Flavobacteriales > Flavobacteriaceae > Flavobacterium > Flavobacterium adhaerens. The sequence goes on from NZ_JBDLZX010000001.1 coordinate 304,561, forward strand.
AATTATTTTAGACATATCAAATTTTAAAAAATAATTCCGGAAATGCTTTCTTGGGATCTTGCTTTAAAACAATCACTTTGATATACGATTTTAAAAAACCTAAACCATAACCATAAAACTGCTTCCAAACAGCAATCATCGATAAATAACCAATTTTAATACTCTTATTCTTAATAGAAGATATCAAAAATAATGCCACAAAATATCCAAAATAAAATTTAAGAAGTATATCTTGGTTAAAAATTAATAATACTAAAGATATAAAAAATCCTACAATAAAAAAAGTAGGAAAGAAAAAAGTTAATTTATTGTGTTCTGGATACCAACTATTTAGAATAGGTCTAGCCTTACCAAACTTGGTTACTTGTATGGTAAACTTATCCCAATCTATTCTTCTTTTGTGATATACAAATGCATTTGGAAAAAGTCTGGTTTCAAAACCAAGATTCAATAAACGAATAGCTAAATCAGGATCTTCACCAGGATGAATATTTCCAAATCCTTTTGAAGCTTTAAAAGCTTTAATTGACAATCCCATATTGAAACTTCTTGGTTGAAATTTACCAATTTTTTCAGATCCTCCCCTTACTCCTCCTGTTGTTAAAAAAGAAGTCATCGCAAAATTAATTGCTTTTTGGATATCAGAGAAACTATCTAATGCTTTATCTGGACCTCCAAAACAATCTACATAATCCTCAGCCAATGCTTTTTCAACTTCGTTTAAATAATTACTTGGTATAATACAATCAGAATCGAAAATTAAAAAATAATCACCTCTAGCTTTTTCCATTCCATAGTTTCTAGAATCACCAGGGCCTGAATTTTTTTTATAATAATATGAAATATCAAGTCTATCGCCGTATTTTTCAGCAACATCTTGACATCTATCCGTAGAACCATCCTCAACTAATACAATTTCAAAAATTTTATCGTAACTGGTTTTAGATAAACTTTCTAATAACTCATCAACTTCATCGGGACGATTATAAACAGGAATGATTAATGAAAACAACATAATATATAGAATTGATTTTTTTTAAATTTTCGGCAAAGGTACTCTTTATCAATAAAAAAACCATCAAATAATTCTGATGGCTTCTTATAGTAAATAAATAGTTTTTTTTCTTTTATTCAAACATTTCCATTACTTCCTGACTCACTCCCATATTAGAAAAACCTCCATCGTGTAATAAGTTTTGAAGTGTTACTTTTCTAGTCAAATCAGAAAACATAACCACAACATAATCAGCACATTCAGAAGCTGTTGCATTACCTAAAGGAGACATTTTTTCAGCAAAAGCAATAAAACCTCCAAAACCTTTGACTCCTTGCCCTGCCCTGGTTGCTGTTGGAGATTGCGAAATGGTATTGACTCTCACTTTTTTATCTCTTCCAAAGAAATAGCCAAAACTACGAGCAATAGATTCTAGATAGGCTTTATTATCGGCCATATCATTGTAGTCTGGAAAAACACGTTGTGCTGCCATATACGACAATGCGATTATACTTCCCCACTCATTCATCGCATCTTTTTTATATAAAACATGCATTAATTTATGAAAAGATACAGCCGAAACATTCCATCCTTTTTCAGTAAACTCATAATTCTGATTTGTATAATGATTGCCTTTTCTAACATTCACGGACATCCCAATTGAATGTAAAACAAAATCGATTTTGCCATTAAGAATTTCAACAGCACTATCAACCAAATTTTCTAAATCCTGTACGGAAGTTGCATCAGCAGGAATAACTTGAGCACTCGTTTTCTCTGCTAACAAATCAATATTTCCTAATCGCATTGCTGCAGGAGCATTTGTTAATACAAAAACACCGCCTTCTTCATGAATACGTTCAGCGGTTTTCCATGCTATTGAATTTTCATCTAAAGCACCAAAAATAATTCCGCGTTTTCCTTTTAATAAATTATACATAAGCATTATAAAAATTAAAAAAACACCTTAATTACTTGATCTTTCATTTTCAAGAATAAGGTGTTTTAAAATATAAAAATGATATCTAATTATGATATACTTGGTATAGCGACCATTTCATTTGTATCTGCTTGATAATCGACACCGTCAAATCCAAATCCAAACAAATTATAGAAATCAGTTCTATAACCTTCTAAATCTCCAATTTCGGCTAAATTCTCTGTTGTTGCTTCTGTCCAAAGCTTAGCAACTTCAGCCTGAACATCCTCACGCATTTCCCAATCATCAATACGAATTCTGCCTTTGTCATCAGTAATTACAGGTCGACCTGTATATAGTCTTTGTTGGTATAAACGCTGAATTTGCTCTATGCAGCCCTCGTGAATTCCTTTTTCCTTCATTGTTTTATACAATAAAGAAATATATAATGGAATTACTGGAATTGCAGAACTAGCTTGAGTTACCAATGCCTTATTTACCGAAACAAAAGCTTTTCCATTAATATCGGCTAAACTATCAGTAATAGAAAATGCCGTTGCTTCTAAGTGATCTTTGGCGCGCCCAATAGTACCTTTTCTATAAACTGCCTCTGTTAATGAAGGTCCAATATAAGAATAAGCAACTGTTGTAGCTCCTTCAGCCAAAAGGTTTTCAGCTTTTAATACATCAATCCACATAGCCCAATCTTCACCTCCCATTACGGCAACTGTATTTTCAATATCTTCACCTGTGCAAGGTGCAATAGAAACTTCAGAAACTTTTCCTGTGTGAAAATCAACTGTTTTGTTAGTAAAAGTATTTCCGATTGGTTTCAAAACCGAACGGTGCAAAATTCCAGTATTTGGATTTAAACGAACTGGCGAAGCAAGACTATATATAACTAGATCAACCTGACCCAAATCAGCTTTGATTAAGTCTAATGTTTGTCTTTTTATTTCATTTGAAAAAGCATCTCCATTAATACTTTTAGCATATAAACCAGCTTTATGCGCTTCATTTTCAAAAGCAGCTGAGTTATACCAACCTGGAGAAGCCGTTTTTCCTTCTGCAGGTTCTTTTTCAAAAAATACTCCTATTGTAGAAGCATTAGAACCGAAAGCACTTGTAATTCTGGAAGCTAACCCAAATCCTGTAGATGCACCAATAACTAGTACTTTTTTTGCTCCTTCAATACTTCCTTTTGATTTTACATATTCGATTTGATTTTTTACACTTTGTTCGCTTCCTTTTGGTTGGGCAGTCAAACAAATAAATCCTCTCATTCTTGGTTCAATAATCATATTCTTTATGTACGTTAATTTATATTATATCTTTTTTTTTAAACAAATTTGATTGACAAATATAATCCAATTATTTAGTTCAACAAGGCTTTTGCATGATTTAAGGCAGAATCAGAAACAACTGTTCCAGATAACATTTGGGCAATTTCTATAACTCTCTCTTCTTTAGTGAGTAACTTCAATTCTGACAATGTATCATCGCCAATAGTCGATTTAAAAACTTTAAAATGTTCATTCCCTTTGGCAGCAATTTGTGGTAAATGCGTGATTGCAAATACCTGCATTTGCAGACTCATTTCCTTCATAATTTCGCCCATTTTATTTGCAATTTCACCAGACACTCCAGTATCAATTTCATCAAAAATCAAAGTAGGTAATTTTGAATATTGAGCCAAAATTGCTTTTACAGCCAGCATAATTCTTGACATTTCACCACCCGAAGCAACTTTTTTTAGCAAACCAAAATCGGTACCTTTATTGGCCGAAATTAAAAATTGCAATTCGTCTTTTCCGTTAGCTAAATAAGTCGAAGTTGAATTTAAAACCATTTTAAATCTCACATTAGGCATTCCTAAAGTCTCCAAAATAGTAATCAATTTTTGTGCTAATTGCGGAATCGCTTCAAGTCTATTTTTATAGATTTCATCACAAAGTTCATCCAGTTCTGCTTCACTTGTACTAACCAATATTGTCAAATTTGCAATTTCTTCATCTATATTATCCAATTCGAGTGCTGTGTTTTCTAAATTAGTTTGAATCACTAATAATTCTTCTACAGACCCCACTTGGTGTTTTTTTTGTAAATTATAAATCAACTGCAATTTTTGACCAACATAACTCAATTGCTCTGGATCATTAACTAGTTTTTCAGAACAACGATTTAGTTCAGTAGTAATGTCATCAAATTCTATTTTCAAACTCACTAATCTTTCATACAAGGAATTATATTCGTTTGAGAAACTAGAAACTTTATGAATTGTATTTTTAATTTCACTCAAATTATGTAATACTCCAATTTGCTCTTCAACACAAATTGACAAAGCTTTATCAAGTGATTCTTTTATAATTTCAACATTATTGAGCTGTTCATAATTTTCTTCGAGAATTTCCTGTTCACCTGTTTTTAGTTTTGCTGACAGTAACTCTTCTAACAGAAAACCATTATATTCTTGCTCTTTTGATGCTTCGTTCTTTTTTTTGGTCAAAACAGTCAATTTATTTTTGTTTGTTTTGTATTTTTTTAATCTTAATTGATAATCATTAATGATTTCAAAATTATTAGCGATTGCATCAATAATCTTGAATTGCACTTCCTCATCCGATAGTTCCTGAGTTTGTTGTTGAGAATGAATATCAATTAAATGCAAACCTAATTCTTGTAATTCTTGCAAATTAACAGGGCTATCGTTTATGAAAGCTCTAGATTTACCTGAAGGCAAAATCTCTCTTCGAATTATAGTATCGTGTTCATAATCCAAATCATTTTCTTCAAAAAAAGGAGTTAAATTGTATTTTGATATTTCAAAATGAGCTTCAATTACACATTTTTCTTCTTTGTTTTTTAAAGAAGTTAAATCTGCTCTTTTTCCCAAAGCCAAACCCAAAGCACCTAAAATTATCGATTTTCCAGCACCTGTTTCTCCTGTAATGATTGAAAAACCTTTTGAAAAATCGATGGTTAATTTTTCAATTAAAGCATAGTTTTTTATAGCTAGTGAAGTTATCATTAATTTAAAATAAAAATATTGATAGATTTTGAATGAAAAATAATTATGGAACTAATATTTTAACAGTTGCCATTTAGTAGCATTTGAAGAAGAAGTTCTGTTCAAACTCTCAACCAAATCGTTTATAGGAATACTTGGACCTCCAGTAAAAATAGAAACAATTTCGTCTGATTTTGAATCCATAAAAATACGCAACAAATATGAATTTGGTTTAGTTTCATTAAGTTTTGCCAAATTCATTAAAGACCCTTTTATTATTTCTTTGGCTTTTTTCAAATCTTGATTCATCGTATCAAGGCCTGCATAATACTGAGCACTGGATTGTCTAATCTCGGAATATGTTGGTGATAATAAGTCGTATATCAAAAAATACCTACTTAATGGCCCATCTGACTGATTCCAACCTTTATAACCTCCTTGTTGCGCTTGATTGGCAATGTTCATGGCTTCTTTGAAATAACGATCTCCAAGAAGTGGTACAAAAGTATCAGAATCCATTCCTAAAATTACATACACATAAAAGGATAAAACAGAAATTAAATTAGAGCTGTAACTCGTTGGATTGTAGGTTAGATTTTCGAACTCAGTGTAGTTAAATGTAAAATCTTTGTCATTTATATTTAAAACTGGTGATGAATAAGTAGAATTGTAAATATTTCTTGAAGATTGAACCTGAATATTGGCAACAAATTGATCTGAACTGTAATTAGATAGAGTAATAAACATTGAACAATTTATTTTTTCTTTTTGAGAGAATATCTGCCCCGTCCAATCCGTTTTGTTTACAAATTCACTAATCGCTGTTTGTAATGTTTTAAAAACTTGTTGATTAGCATTGCTTATTTTTTGAGTGTTCAAAGTTACAGTACAATTTAACTGTTGGGCTTGCAAAAAACCACATCCAAAAAATAAAAAAAATACTAATCTAATCATAAAAATGTGCAATTACTTTATTCAAAATATCATCCGCTACAGCTTCTTTTGACTTTAGCTCCAATGCTTCAATATTAAAATCCCGATCTATAAAAGTTACTTTATTTGTTGCTGTGGCAAAACCTGCGCCTTCGTCTTGTAGTGAATTTAAAACTATCAAATCTAAGTTTTTTTTCTGAATTTTTGCTTTTGCATTTTCAATTTCATTTTCAGTTTCCAATGCAAAACCAATTAAAAACTGATTTTTTTTATTTTCTCCAAAAGAAAGTAAAATATCTTGTGTTTTTTCTAACTCAATTGAAAAATCATCAGCTAATTTTTTTATTTTTTGTTGGGCAATATTTTTGGGTCTATAATCTGCAACCGCTGCTGCTGCGATTACTACATCCATAACTTGATAATAGTCATGACAGGCATCATACATTTCTTGCGCAGAAACTACAGGAATCACTTGTATTAATGAATTATTGATTTTAAAGTGTGTTGGGCCCGAAACCAATATCACAGTAGCGCCAAAATTGGCAGCACTTTGAGCTATGTCATACCCCATTTTTCCAGATGAATGGTTTCCTATAAAACGAACAGGATCGATAGCTTCGTATGTAGGGCCTGCAGTAATTAATATTTTTTTTCCTTTTAAGGGTAATTTACTTTCTAAATCCTTTTCCAAAAAAGAAATAATGTTTTCTGGTTCAGCCATTCTACCTTCACCTGATAAACCACTAGCTAACTCTCCTTTTTCGGCAGGAATCATTATGTTTCCAAATGCTTTTAGAGCAGTAAAACTTTCTATTGTAGAAGGATGAGTATACATATCCAAATCCATGGCAGGGGCAAAATAAACAGGACATTTTGCTGACAAATAACATGCAATTAACAAATTATCGCATAATCCATTAGCCATTTTAGATAAAGTACTTGCTGTAGCTGGGGCAATAATCATTAAGTCTGCCCAAAGACCTAATTCTACATGATTGTTCCACTGTTCATTTTTTTCATCATTATTATAAAATTCTGAAAAAACAGGGTTTTTAGATAAAGTAGATAGGGTAAGTGGAGTTATAAAATCCTTAGAAGCAGGTGTCATTACCACTTGGACATGCGCACCTGCTTTTATAAAGAGTCTAACTAATGAAGCCGTTTTATATGCAGCAATTCCGCCAGAAATACCCAGCAAAATTTTTTTTCCACTTAAAACTGACATTTTAGTATATTATTTATTTGCTTCTCTATGGTAAATTTTACCATCTAACCATTCTTGCACAGCTAAGGCGTGTGGTTTAGGTAATTTTTCGTAAAATTTAGAAACTTCGATTTGTTCTTTATTTTCAAAAACCTCTTCTAAGCTATCATTATATGTGGCAAATTCTTCTAATTTTTCAGTCAATTCTTTTTTAATTTCAGAATTGATTTGATTTGCTCTTTTAGCCATAATTGTTATCGCCTCATACACATTTCCAGTAGGTTCTTCAATAACTGTTTTGTTATAAGTTATTGTATTTACTGGAGCATTTGTCTTTTTTAAATCCATGACTTTTTTTATTTATTAAACTTTTGTAATTCAACATCAATTTTAGCTAACATTTCGTCTGCTTTACTTCTATATTCAGTATCTGGCTTAAACTTAATTAAATTATTGTAGCAGGTTTTAGCCACAATCAAACGTTCTTCCATTTTAATATAAATACTATTTATAGCTAATAAATAGGCAGAATCTAATTTATAATATAGCGCTTTTTCTTTCAAAGGAGTTCCAGGATAATCAGCTATAAAGTTATCAAAAGCAATCAAAGCCGATTTGTAATTGGAAATTCTATTGTATTCTAAAGCATTTTCATATACTTTGCGCTCAATCTTTCCATTCAGATTTTTTGAAATTTCATTTGCTTCTTCAATAAATTGAGAATTTGGATAGCGATCTATAAAAGCTTGCATTTTCTCAATAGCTTTATAGGTATCTGTTTGATCAATACTATAAACAGGAGAAAGTTTCGCATAACTTTTGGCTCCTAAAAAAGAACATTCTTCTGCTTTTTCACTTCTTGGATAGCCCGAATTAAAACTATCAAACTGGTAACCTGCAAGATAATATTGTTTTGTTTTGTATAATGATTGAGAATACATATAAAACAGTTTTTCTCCTTGAGGCTTACCTCGATAAGATGGAGCTAATTGTTCAAAAAGGCGTATCGCTTTTGAATATTTACCTGCATCATATAATCTTGTCCCTAAGTCAAATTTTACTGCAACGTCTTCATTTTTTAATGCGTCTTGATATTCTCCACAAGAACTTAAAAAGAAAACTACAAGTAATACAGATATTATTTTTTTCATTATATCAAACGAATTTTAGTTATATCACTAGCTATGAAACACAATAAAGCCACCTGTGATAGGTGGCAAATTTAGTTATTAATTTAGCTTTTACAAAATATTTCTTTTGTTAAAAAAAACGATATGTTTTTAAGAATTTTTCACCATTTTTTTAACAAAATTTTCTAATCTATTCGATAATGATTCATCAACAGTTACTAATGGCAAACGAAGTGTGTTTTCGCAAATATTAAGTGTTTTAAACACTTCCTTTATACCAGCTGGGTTTCCTTGTTCGAATATCATATTAATACAATCATACAATGCATAATGAAGCTTGAAAGCTTCATCAACTTTTCTATTCAAGCCTAATCGAATCAATTCTGAAAATTCTTTTGGAAAACCTTGACCGATTACAGATATTACACCTGCACCGCCAGCTAAAACAACTGGTAACGCAATCATATCATCGCCAGAAATCACCAAGAAATCTTTAGGGCAATTTTTGATAAGCTGCATTATTTGCACTATATCACCTGATGCTTCTTTTATAGCTACAACATTTTCGAAATCATTTGCTAATCGAATAACGGTCGAAGGCAACATATTGCTTGATGTTCTGCCTGGGACATTGTACAAAATTACTGGTATCGAAGAAGCTTCAGCGATTGCTTTAAAGTGTTGATATATTCCTTCCTGAGTTGGTTTGTTATAATATGGTGAAACCGATAAAATAGCTTCAAACGAACTCAAATCTCTTGTTTTTAATTCCTCAACAACTTTCAAAGTATTGTTACCCCCTACTCCCAAAACCAATGGTAATCGACCTGCATTTACTTCGACGACTGTATTTATAACCAACTCTTTTTCCTCTGCTGTTAATGTTGCTGTTTCGGCTGTTGTTCCTAATACAACAAGATATTCCACTCCTCCATCTATAGAAAAATTAACTATTCTTCTTAATGCTTCAACATCTATTGTATAATCGTTATTAAACGGTGTTACAAGAGCAACTCCTGTTCCTATTAATGATTGCATAATTTAAATTATATTTTATTTAATATTTTTAAGTATCGAAATAATTCGTGAGTAAAACCTCGATAATCCTCAAGCCCAATATTTATAAAGAGATGATTCAATCTTTTATCAACACTTGAAAAACCAATTTTAAATTTCGATTTAGCATTGTTTGTTACAAACATTAAAATTGGTTCCTGATTGTCATAATAATTAATCAATAAATCAAATTCTTGTTCTAAAAAAACTTTTACAGAGGACAGCTCTCTAAATTCCCCTTTGAAACTCAAATCTTTGTATCCAAAGACAGAATTTAATACCGTTTCATTTCTTTTTTTCTCATTTGAAAACACCAGAGTTTTTATCTTGTTTGTAGCAATTCCGTTTGAAACAATTTCCTGCTTCAATAATTCTGTCTCTTTAAATTTTGTTTCATCTACGATCAAACCAACCTTTGTAATAGCAGATTCGAGAGTCTCTTTCTTAACATCAAGTAAACTCTTTTTTAAACCTTTTTTTAATATAAAATCCTTTGTATATTTTAAAAACATAGTACTTTTACAAGGTTACAAATTTACTTATTTAAGTCACATAAAGATGGCAAATCTAAAAAACTATATTGTACTTTTAAAACTTTTTGTTACAATCTTAACAATGTTTTTTTGCATTTCTTGCAATTCAAAAAAATACACAATCACAAAAATTGAAGGGAAAAATACTCTTATCGCAGAAAATCAGATTCAAAACTCTGAAATTGATAACTTCATAAAACCTTACAGAGAAAAAATCAACTCTGAATTAGACAAAATCCTTGCCTATAACCCAGAATCGCTGGATAAAAGTAAAGGTGAATGGCAAACAAATATTGGTAATTTTTTAGCAGACATTACCTTAGCCAAAGGAAATCCTGTGTTAAACAAACGGTTAAATAAAAACATTGACATTTGTTTACTTAATCACGGTGGTATTCGCTCTATTTTACCCAAAGGTAATGTAAGTTCTAGAAATGCTTTTGAAATAATGCCTTTTGAAAACAGTTTAGTCGTTGTTGCCTTAAAAGGTGAGCAAATTCAAGAAATGGCAAATTTTATTATAACAGACAAAAAGCCTCACCCTATATCAGGAATGACATTTGTAATTAGTACTAACAATTCAGCTAAAAATATTTTGATTCAAGGAAAACCCTTAGAATACAACAATACTTACTACGTTGCCACAAACGACTATCTTGCCAATGGCGGCGATAAAATGGATTTCTTTAAAAAAGGAAATCAAAGAATTGATTTGGATTACAAATTAAGAAACATATTAATCGATTATCTAGTTGATGTTGACACCGTGCAAATCAAAAATGACATCAGGATAATCAAAGAATAATTTTCAGCCGATTTATAGGAAGCTTTTCAACAAGATACAAAATGAATAGAAGAGATTTTATAGAAAAAACAGCATCGAGTACCGCCTTATTAAGCTTAGGTTTGTCCCTAAGTAGCTTTGACAATTCTACTATAGAACAATTAACAATTTTACACACTAACGATGTTCATAGTTACATAGATCCATTTCCGCCCAATCATCCAAGGAACCCTAATAAAGGAGGAGTCGCACGAAGAGCAGCATTGATAGAAAAAATCAGGATGGAAAACCCTAATGTTTTACTACTTGATGCCGGCGATATTTTTCAGGGAACCCCATATTTTAATTTCTACGGAGGAGAATTAGAATTTAAATTAATGAGCATGATGAAATATGATGCTTCCACAATTGGTAATCATGATTTTGACAATGGATTAGAAGGTCTTGTTGCGCAAATGCCTCATGCAACTTTTGAATTTATTTCATCTAATTATGATTTCAAAAATACCCTTATGGATGATTATGTAAAACCTTTCAAAATCTTTAATAAAAAAGGAATAAAAGTTGGTGTTTTTGGTCTAGGAATCGAATTAGCAGGTTTAGTAGATAAAATAAATTACAAAGAAACTATTTACAATGACCCGATAGAAACTGCACAAGAAATGGTTCGCATCCTAAAGCAAGAAAACAAATGCGACTTAATTATTTGCCTGTCTCATTTAGGTTATGATTACAAAACCAATCCCAATAAAATTTGTGATGTAAAATTAGCAGCTCAAACCAAAGATATTGATTTAATTATCGGAGGGCATACACATACTTTTTTAGATAAACCTACAATAATGAAGAATTTAGATCAAAAAGAGGTTTTAATAAATCAGGTTGGTTGTTATGGCTTAAATCTCGGTCGAATTGATTTTTACTTTGACTCAAACAAACAAAAAACAACACAGGGAAAATCAATAATTATCTAAATCTTCGTTAGTATTGTTTTCTTCTAAGAAATAACTAACCATAAAGAAATAAGATAAAAATTGAGTAATTAAACTAATGAAGGTAAACATGTAATTGTAAAAATAAAACTTATACAATACAAAAAAAATATCTGTAATAATAAAGCATATACACATCAGCATGCTATTAAAATAAGCATAGCTTCCGCTTTTGATATAATTAATAATTGAAACTATACTTAAAACGCTTAGGATTATACCAAAAAAAACATAGAGCCAAAAATCCAATTCTAAATTTTCAAGCTTTAAATTTAATACCGAATAACAGATAGTTCCTATTGAAAAAACAAGAATAAAAATCGAAATGAAATCTTTATAATCAAATTTTATACAAATCAAATCTCGTATAGCTGCATACAACAATAATATATAGACCATTAAAACACACAAAAAGGAACCGATAGCCGATTGACTTATTTGCAGGGTATTAAAAACATCTCTCGCAAAAAATAATATAAAAATCAGCACATTAAAAGCTGATATTTTATAATTGTTGCAAACCAAATAATAAATAAACAACGAAGGGATAATAATTGATTTTGCGTATAATACACATACGTCATAACCTAACAATTTAAATACAATCGCTAAGATTGAAGTAATGAAAAACAAAATAAGCGATGGAGTACTAACTTTCATTTAACATTTCTATAAATTGATTTTCTGAAATAATTGCAATATTCAACTTGTTTGCCTTCTCCAATTTTGCTGGCCCCATATTATCTCCAGCAACTACAAAATCAGTTTTTGTCGATATTGAACTTCCAACTTTACCTCCATTATCTTCGATTGTTTTTTTTAATTCATCTCTAGAAAAAGTTGAAAAAACACCAGAAACAACAAAAGTTTTACCATTAAATTTATCTGTTGCATTTGGATTGATATGTTCTATAATTTCAAATTGTATTCCGTAATTTTTTAACCTTTGAATAATGTTTTGATTTTCGGTATTTTCAAAAAAGTCAATAACACTTTTAGCAATACGTTCTCCAATTTCATCAACCAAAATCAAATCCATAAGTGAAGCCTGTTGTAAAGCATCTATACTTTTATAATGTTTGGCTAATTTTTTCGCTACCGTTTCACCTACAAAACGAATTCCTAAAGCAAACAAAACGCTCTCAAAAGGGATATTTTTAGAATTCGAAACACCTTTTACTAAATTCTCGGCAGATTTTTGAGCCATTCTTTCTAAAGGGAGAATATCTTCAACCTTTAATTCATATAAATCTGCATAATTATGTACAAGTCCGTTATGAAATAGCAACGCAATAGTTTCTCCTCCAAGTCCCTCTATATCCATTGCTTTTCGAGAAATATAATGTTGAATTCTACCTATAATTTGCGGAGGGCAACCGCAATAATTAGGGCAATAATGGTTCGCCTCACCCTCAACTCGAATCAATTCGGTATTACATTCAGGACAATGTGTGATATATTTTGTTGATTTGCAATTATCGGAACGCCTAGTTAAATCAACTGCAACAATTTTAGGTATAATTTCACCACCTTTTTCAACAAAAACTGTATCTCCAATTCGAATATCCAACTTTTCAATTTGATCCGCATTATGCAAAGAAGCTCTTTTTACAATAGTCCCAGCCAATTGCACTGGTTCAAGATTAGCTACAGGTGTAATTGCTCCGGTACGTCCAACTTGATATGAAATAGAATTTAAACGGGTACTAACCTGCTCTGCTTTAAATTTATAAGCTATAGCCCAACGAGGAGACTTGGCTGTATAACCCAATTCATCTTGATGTTGAAAATCATTCACTTTAATTACTACCCCATCTGTTTCATAAGGCAAATCATGACGATGTATATCCCAATATTTAATAAACTCAAAAACTTCATTAAGATTATTAGCTAGTTTGGTTTGAGTTGGAACTTTGAATCCCCATTTTCTTGCCGATTCTAAACCCGAAAATTGTGTGCTAAAGGGTAAGTCACTACCAATTAACGAATAAAGCAAACAGTCCAAAGGGCGTTTAGCTACTTCGGTACTATCTTGTAATTTTAAACTTCCTGAAGCAGTATTCCTAGGGTTAGAATAAGGAGTTTCTCCAATTTCAATTAACTCCTGATTCATTTTATCAAAACCAGCCAAAGGCAAAATAATCTCGCCACGAATAGCAAATTTATCAGGGAAATTACCCTTCAATTGCAACGGAATAGATTTTATTGTTTTGATATTATTGGTAACATCATCTCCTTGAAAACCATCACCACGAGTAACTGCACTAATCAATTTCCCGTTTTGATAAGTTATACTTATAGAAGCACCATCATACTTTAATTCACAAGTATATTGCAAATTTACATCACCTAAAACCTTTTGAATACGCTTTTCCCATTCTATCAAATCTTCTTCTGAATACGAATTATCCAAAGAATACATTCTATTTTCATGCTGAATAGTATTGAAATTTTTGGTTATTGTACCTCCTACTCTTTGTGTTGGTGAATTAGAATCAAAAAATTCAGGATGTTTATTTTCTAAATCCTGAAGTTCTTTTAATTTCATGTCAAACTCATAATCAGATAAGCTAGGTGTATCTAATACGTAATAATTATAATTATGAAGATTAAGTTCTTCTCTTAGAGTTTGAATGGATTGCAATATATTCATAAAAAAAAAGGCTATTCTAGTCAATTAAATAATCTACTAAAATAACCATTTTTTATATTAAAAATCAAATTTATGACTTAATAATCGTATTAATTTGATTGTATAATTGACCATCACTTAAAAATGATCCTTGTTGAATCAATTGAAAAATTGAGAGATTACGCTCTTCTGTAAAGTCCTTTTTTCCGACTTTCATTTCAATATTGTCTGTAAACATATTATCACTAAGCCAGTGCAATCCTTCTTTACTTAAGAAATCAATTTCTGTATTCAAAGATTTTAAAACAATTGATTCTACATAAGTATCGAAACAGTGAAACAAAAAAACATGATTTTTAGAAAAAAACTCTAAATAAGTTGCTTTAGACAACACTCCTTCCCAAATCAAATCAGAGAAAACATCCAATTCTTGCTCAGCTACTTCAGGCTTTTCAGATTTGATTTGATCCCATTCGGCTTTATCAATAGCTTGAGTTGCTAGAAAATTTGTAAACTCTTGCGTCAATTCCTCAAACTGTTCTTTTGTAAGTCTAGCGTATTTCATTTTAAAAGTTAATTTTTTAGAAGTTATAAGTCAGATTTCAGAAAACTTAACCATATTTCTTTGCTATTTACAAAAAACCTTAGCTTCTATTTTAAAAAAATCTATAATTCAATTAAACAAAAAAATCCCGACTTACATCGGGATTTTAAATTATAAACTTTAAAATTATGCTTTTTCAGCAATAATTTCATAAGTTAACTCAACGATAACATCTCTGTGTAATCTTACTGAAGCGTTGTATTTTCCGATACGTTTTACAACACCAGAAGTGATGAATTTTCTATCGATTTCATGACCTGCTTTAGCAACTGCATCAGCGATATCAATATTAGTGATCGAACCAAATAATTTCTCACCACCAGCTTTAGCAGTAATTTTAATTTCTAAAGCTTTTAAGTTTTCAGCTAAAGCTTTAGCATCAGCAACGATTTTAGCTTCTTTATGCGCTCTTTGTTTTAGGTTTTCAGCTAATACTTTTTTTGCAGAAGCAGTAGCTAATTGAGCAAATCCTTGTGGGATTAAGTAATTACGACCGTATCCGTTTTTTACAGTTACCACATCGTCTTTAAATCCTAAATTTTGAACGTCTTTCTTTAAAATAAGTTCCATGTTGTTGTCCTTTTAATTTTCAGAAGTTAGCCCGCATATGCGAGGCAACAACTAGATTAATAATGTTATTTTAATAAATCGGCCACGTATGGCATTAAAGCTAAATGACGAGCTCTTTTTACAGCTACAGACACTTTTCTTTGGTATTTTAATGAAGTTCCTGTTAAACGACGAGGAAGAATTTTTCCTTGCTCATTTACGAATTTCAATAAGAAATCAGCATCTTTATAATCGATATATTTGATGCCTGATTTTTTGAAACGACAATACTTTTTAGTTTTGTTAGTTTCTATGTTTAAAGGCGTTAGATATCTGATATCTCCGTCTTTTTTTCCTGAAGCAGATTGTTGTAATGTTGCCATGATAATTAAGCTTTTTGAGATTTAAGTTTTGCTCTTCTTCTTTCAGCCCAAGCAATAGCGTGTTTGTCAAGACTTACAGTTAAAAAACGCATAACTCTTTCGTCACGTCTAAATTCAGTTTCAAAAGCAAGAAGAACTTCTCCTGGAACTTTAAATTCGAATAAATGGTAAAAACCACTTTTTTTGTTTTGAATTTCGTAAGCCATTTTTTTAAGACCCCAATCTTCTTTCGATACCATTTCAGCTCCTCTACTAGTAAGAAAATCTTCAAATTTGCTTACTGTTTCCTTTACCTGAACCTCAGATAAAACGGGATTTAAAATGAAAACAGTTTCATAATGATTCATAAAAATTTTATTTATTTGTTAAATTGGGTGCAAAAGTAATCATTTTTTTTGAACCTACAAGTATTACTTGATCTTATTCGATGAACGACGAAAAAAAAAATCGTTTTTTCAAATTAATCGAAAAAAAAACTTATTTTTACTTTACCGAATCAAAAACTTGATACTATGAAATTAAACTGTGTTGTTGTTGATGATAGTTCAATACAAAGAATGATTATTGCCAAGCTTGTTAATAATCACACGAACTTAAACTTGGTAGGTGATTTTTCGAATGCAATTGAGGCCAAAAGCTGCATGACTGTTCATACCGTAGATTTGATATTTCTTGACATTGAAATGCCAGTTATCAACGGTTTTGATTTTCTTGACGGTTTAAAAACCAAACCTCAAATTATTTTTATTACATCAAAAGCTGAATATGCAATGAAAGCATTTGATTATGACGCAACCGATTATTTACAAAAACCAATCTCTATTGAACGATTTAATGCTTCTGTTCGCAGAGCGATTGATCACTTTCTTCTTAAAAAAGAAAACAAAGAAGACGAAGGAGAACATATCTTTATTAAAAGTAATTTAAAAAAGCTAAAGATATTTACTTCTAAAATAAAATGGATTGAAGCTTTTGGGGATTACGTAAAAGTTGTAACCGAAGATGATAGCAATCTTGTCCTTTCGACAATGAAATCTTTTGAAAATGACCTGTCAAAAGATAAATTTATAAGAGTACATAAATCATACATTGTTAATATTGATAAGATTGACCGATTTAACAGCAAATTTGCCGAAATCGGAGTAACAAAAATTCCTTTGAGTCGAAATAAAAAAGAAGATTTAGTAAAAGCACTTGCCTATTCTTAAAAAAAATACTTTAATAAAAATCGACATTTACCGTTAACCTTATAGAACGGTATTGAGGAACAGCTTCAAAACTATTCAGTATTTTCTGGATAGTTTTTTTTGTTCCTGCAACTGAAATATTTTGTGGAATTTTAACAACGATAGTTCGTATATATTCATTTCTAATTCTATTAATTGCTGGTTCTTCAGGTCCTAATACAGGCATAGATAAATTCTGACTCAACACTTGATATAACCACATAGAACCTTCTTTTAATTTATCAAAATCACGTTGTTTCAAAGTAATCTTTATAATTCTAAAATAGGGCGGATATTTATAGATTTGCCTATCGTATAACTGCTCTTTATACATGCCCAAATAATCTGAATTTGTAACTTGCTGAATAGTATTATGGCTTGGATTATAGGTCTGAATAACGACTTTTCCTTTTTTTTCAGATCTTCCGGAACGTCCAGCTACTTGACTCATCATTTGAAAACTTCTTTCAAAAGCTCTAAAATCAGGATGATACAACATCGTATCAGCATTCATAATACCCACTAAACTAACATTTTGAAAATCCAATCCTTTAGCTAGCATTTGTGTTCCAACCAAAATATCGATTTCCCGATTTTTAAAACCATCAATAATTTTCTCAAAGCCAAATTTCCCACGAGTAGTATCTTGATCCATTCTGCCAATCTTAGCATTTGAAAAAATAGTCATCAGTTCTTGTTCGATTTGCTCAGTTCCCAATCCTTTCGTAGTCAAATCGACTCCATGACAAGAATGACAACGTGTAGGATTAGCAATAGAATATCCGCAATAATGACAACGCAATTGATTCTTATATTTATGATAAGTTAAACTCACATCACATGATTGACAATGTGGTACATGACCACAAGTGATACACTCTACAACAGGAGAATACCCTCTTCTGTTTTGAAATAAAATGATTTGCTCTCCTGCGGATAATGCCGTTGTAATTTCTTCAATCAAAACATCACTAAAATGACCATTCATTTTTTTTCGAAAATATTTATCTTTCAAATCTACCAACAAAATTTCAGGCAAAACTGCATTACCAAAACGTTTGGTAATTTGCACAAAACCAAATTTTTGCAACATAGCATTGTAATATGATTCTATACTTGGAGTTGCTGAGCCCAATAACACTTTTGCCTGATGTAAATTTGCTAAAACAATTGCTGCATCACGAGCATGAAATCGAGGAGCTGGGTCAGATTGTTTAAAGGTTTGTTCATGTTCTTCATCAATCACAATGAGACCTAAATCCTGAAAAGGTAAAAACAAAGACGATCTGGCACCAATTATGATTTGAGCTTTTGAAGCATTCAACAAAACTTGATTCCAAACCTCTACCCTTTCATTATTGCTATATTTTGAATGAAAAACAGCAATTTTATTCCCGAAATACGACCTTAATCTTGATACCAATTGTGTCGTCAGGACAATTTCCGGCAATAAATACAGTATTTGCTTTCCTGTTGCTAAATACTCCTCTATGAGTTTAATATAAATTTCAGTTTTTCCACTCGAAGTAATTCCATGTAGTAAGCAAACTGATTTTTCATTAAAACTATCTTTTATCGATACCAAAGCTTGCAATTGATCTGAACTTAATTGCAATTCATTCTCGCTTGCTTTTCCAGCAAAATTGATCCTATCTTCTTGTAAAAAATATTCTTCAAAAATTTCTTTATCCACTAATGTTTTTACAATTGTCGAAGATGATTGTGCCGTTTCTATCAGTTTTTTAACTGTAACTGGCTTTTTTTCGGAAGCGCTTAACTGAAAATAATTCAACACAACTTCCTTTTGCTTATTAGCATTTTTTAAAATCCCCAATAAATCTTTAAGTCCTTGATCTGTGTCGTATTTAGAATGTAATCTAACATATCTTACCAACTTTGGCTTGTACACTTCCTGAACTTCTTCTTGTAAAACCAAAATATTCTTATCTATCATTTTTTGAATAACAGGCAAAATATTTTTCTTATTCAATATTGAAATAATTTCCTGAATCTTCAAGGAACTCTGTGTTTGTAAAGCCTCAAAAATTAAATATTCATCGTTAGACAACAAGGTATCATCTATTATCAAATCATTTTTACGAGAAATGATGGTTTCGCTCTCTAACAACATTGCGCTTGGCATAGCATTGCGATACACATCACCAATGGCACACATATAATACTCGGCAATCCAAAACCAATGATTGATTTGGATTTCAGTAACAACTGGTAACACATCAATAATCTCATGAATATCTTTGGCTTCGTATAAAGCGGGCTCATTATTATGAGTTTCAACAACCAAAGCAGTATAGATTTTATTTTTTCCAAACGGCACTGTTACTCTCATTCCATTTTTAAGGAAATTGAATTCAGCCTCGAAAACTTTATAAGTAAAAGTTTTAGCGAGAGAAAGTGGTAAAATAACTTCGATGAAATACATTCGTTTTTTTACTTTTTATCTGATTGATCAGACCTATTGCTTTTATTATATTCTTGAATTAATTGTAAAGTATGATCTAGCGATTTAACATTGTCCCAATCACCATGTCCTGGGATTACATATAAAGGATTGGAAAAACTAGTTTGAACATTTTTTATTGACTTTTCCCATTCTACAACATCCGAATCCCCCAAATAACCTAAATCCTTAGCCAAAACACTTTTTACAAAGCACCCGCCATAAAGTACTTTTTCTTTATCAAACCATACTACAATATTATCGGGAGCATGTCCTTTTCCTGGGTAAAAAATTCTAAAACTATGTTCGCCTATATTAAGCACAGTATCATTGCGGATAACAATTTCAGCTCTAGGTTTGTTAGTTGTTTTTAAAATCTCATCTGTTTGTTGTATCGAATAGGTTTTAATTCCTTTTTTTCTATAAAAATCAAATCCTCCAGCTCGATCATCATGAGAATGTGTAGCAAAATACATTAATACTTCTTTTCCATGCCTTGCTTTTATGCTATCTAACAAAGGTTGAAATTGGTTTTTGTCCCAAGGTGAATCAAACAAAACCACACCTTTTTGGGTCACGAGATACATCGCATTTGCCGAAATCAAATTCCCTTTGTATTTATTAAATGTTCTGTAAATATAAAAGTCACCCGTAAGATGACTTATTTGTAATAACGAATTTTTAGTTTGTGCAAAAACACTTGACAAAGCAATCAGGAATAAAAAGGATATTGCTTTTCTCATCATTGAATATTTTATCAATTAATTTTTTACTCTGTACCAATATTGTGTTCTTCCAATTAAAGAAAAGCCTACAAAACCTCTCACCTTAAGTTTATCTTTGCCTTCAAGAGCAATTAAACATTTGTACTCTTCTCCATTTACTGGATCTAATATTCTACCGCCGTTGTATTCATCTCCGTCTTTTACAAGCCCTTTAATAACTATTAATCCTAAAATTGGCGCATTCTTATCGTCTCCAGAACATTTAGTACACAGTGCTTTTCGCTTTTCAACATTTACAATATCGATAATTTTGCCATAAATCTTCCCTGATTTCTCATAAATTTCAACAATAGATTTAGCTTGTCCTGTTTCATCATCAATCGTTTTCCATTTACCCAAAACCGTTTGACATTGTCCATTAAAAATTATCAAAAAGAACACAACCAAACTAAATACGATACCTTTTTTCATTTTTTACTAAATTATTGATGCTAAAATTTTATTATTCAAAAAACACAATACTAAAATTATTTAAGACAAGAATACGAAATTTCAATTAAAAAAGATTTCAAAACCAACTTTAATACTTCGATTTGCTCTTTTTTAATTTATGAATTGTAGCATTCAATTCAAATCCTAATAACAAAATCATGCAATTGATCCAGATATAGAACATCATGATTAATAAAGTTCCGATAGAACCGTACAATTCGTTATATTTTGAAAATCGGATAACCCATATTCCAAAAAAATAAGAAGAAACAATAATTAGAATGGTTGTAAAAACTGAACCAATACTTATAAAAGGAGGCTTGTGAGATTGTTTTGTTCCGTAGCGCAATAATATTGAAGTTGTTATCAAAATCATCAGAATAACAAAAGCATATCTTCCTAAAATAATTAACGGAATTTGATCACTCAAAACATCTTGAATCATTGTACTTTGAATAGCGACCTCAAAAACAACAATTATAGCAACCGTTAGAAGCAACAGAATAGACAACGACAAAGAAATCCACAATGCTGTCAAATATTGGTTAAGAAAACCTCTTTTTACCAAAACATGTTTAGAAGATTCAAATCCACCCAGAATACCATTGATTCCATTTGCCATTAAAAAAATTGACAATAAAAACCCAGAAGATACCAACCCCGAATGACTATTATTGAGAATATCGTTGATAATTGTCGCAATAGCATCATAAGTATTTGGTGGCACCCCTTCTTTGACAAACTGCAAAAAATCATTCTGAAACCCTTCGATTGGGATGTAAGGAATTAAGTTTAAAATAAATAAGGCAAATGGAAATAAAGCCATAAAAAAACTAAAAGCTACAGCACTAGCATGATACGAAAATGCCCCTTCAAGAATCCCTTTAAAATACATTTCTAATAAATCATAAAGAGAAAAACCGCCCAAACCAGGCAATTTTACTTTTCTTAGAACATGCATAAAGTTTCTTACGACAGGAATATTTTCGAGTTTACTTTCAATTTTTAAAGTCATCTTTTAAATTGCTTTTAAACTTAAATCCATATTGTAAATAGAGTGAGTTAAGGCACCCGAAGAAATATAATCTACCCCACATTCGGCATAATGACGCATAGTTGTTTCATTAATATTTCCTGAAGATTCAGTTTGGCATTTATCGCCAATTAAAGCAACAGCAGTACGAGTGTCCTCATAATTAAAATTATCAATTAAAATCCTATAAACACCATTGCTCTTTAAAATTTCTTCTATTTCTGCAAGATTTCTAGCTTCAACTATAATTTTTAAATCCAGATTATTTGCTTTAAGATAAGCTTTGGTTTTAGCAATTGCCAATGTAATTCCCCCAGCAAAATCAATATGATTGTCTTTTAACATCACCATATCATACAAAGCGAAACGATGATTTTCTCCACCACCAATTGTTACAGCCCATTTTTCGGCTACACGAAATCCAGGTGTTGTTTTTCGAGTATCTAATACCTTTGTTTGAGTTCCCTTTAACAACTGCACATAACTATTTGTTTTTGTTGCAATAGCACTCATACGCTGCATAGAATTTAACACCACTCTTTCTGATTTTAAAATAGACTGTGAACTTCCCGAAACATGAAAAACGACATCTCCTTTTTTGACAACTGCACCATCTTCAATAAAAGTTTCAATTTGTAATTTTGGATCTACATACTCAAAAATCATTTTTGCAAAAGCAACACCAGCAATTATGCCGTCTTCTTTTACCAATAATTTTGCTTTTCCGTTAGCCCTCTCAGGAATACAGGCCAACGAACTGTAGTCACCACTACCTACATCTTCTCGAATAGAATTTGCAATTAATAGTTTTAATTCGTTTTGAAACTGAGCTTCAGTAATCATTGTTTTATTTTTTAAATGAGACGCTAAAATAAATTTATTTTGAGCATTAAAAAAATTTAAAAATCAATCGCTATATCTATGCTAATCTTATAGTTTATTCGATTCCCTTTTGGTCAATCAAATAAAGCAAGGTAGTCATTGTAGCAGCTCCAAGTTCGAGCTCTCTTTTATTAATAGCATCAAATTTATCATTGGCAGCATGATGATAATCAAAGTAACGTTGAGAATCTGGTTTTAACCCCGCTTTTACAATTTTTTTAGAAGTTAAATGTGTAATATCTGAACCAGCATGACCAATAGTAAAACTATCTGCCAAATACGGTTCGAATAAAGATTTGTAGCCTTTTATTTTTTGAAAATTAAGATCATCAGCATCAATTGAAAAACCTCTGGGAGAAAAACCTCCAGAATCACTCTCTAAAGCAAAAATGTGGTTTTCGTTCTTTTGTTTGGAAACTTCCTCATATTTTGCTCCACCTTTTCCACCGTTTTCTTCATTCATAAACAAAACAACACGAATCGTATTTTTGGGTTTATAATTTAAATTCTTAAGAATACGAACTACTTCCATGCTTTGTACAACACCTGCTCCGTCATCATGTGAACCATCGGCTAAATCCCAAGAATCAAGATGACCACCCACAACCATTATATTTTCCGGATGTTCAGTTCCTGTAATTTCTCCAATTACATTGTGAGATAAAACATCTGGCAAAGTTTCACAGGATTGTTTGAAATAAAATTTTAAAGCAGGATTATTTTGTAACGATTTGCTCAATAACTCAGCACCATTGGTACTAATGGCAGCTGTTGGAATATATTGTTCCTTAGGTAAGTCGCCATAACTTTGAGCTCCTGTATGAGGAAAATCATCTAAACGTAAATTCATAGAACGCACAATAGCTCCAACAGCACCCAACTTAGCAGCTTCTTTTGCACCTGCAAATCTTTGATCTACACAAGCTCCGTAAGATTTAAAAGTCTCAATATTTTCTGGATTCATTGGTCTATTAAAAAACACAATTTTACCTTTTACTTTATCGCCTAACTGTTTCAATTCATCAATTCCTAAGACTTCAATAACTTCGGCAGTAAGCCCTGTTTTTGCAGTTGCCACAGAACCACCAAGGGCACAAATAGGAACTTCGGTCTTTGTTTTGTCATCGAGAATATATGCGATTTCTTTTTCGCCACGAACCCAATGCGGTACCATTACTTCTTGTAAATACACTTTATCCAATCCTAATGATTCTAACTGCGATTTGGTATATTGAACGGCTGCTGCTGCATTGTCAGAACCAGACAAACGACTTCCGATATCATTTGATAAATATTCTAACCAAGTATAACACTTTGATTCGGTCAAGGCTTTTTTATAAAATAATTTGATATTGTTTTCTTCATTAGTTTGCGCAACTGTAGATAATCCACTTAAAATCAAAGCGGTTAAAAGAAATCTTTTTTTCATACGGTATGAGGTCGTTTTTGAATTAGTATTAGTAGCCGTTTTCAGCTTCAATACAAAGGAACAAAAATCTTTTCAACTCGGAAATTTTTCCTTTCCCTTTTGAAAAAAAGCTCAAAAAAAGTTTTTCTTAGTTATTGCTTTTACTGAGTTGTTTTATTTCACCGAAAGAATTTTACTTCTTGAACCAATTCCATTTTCGTTAAATGCTTCGATTGCAAAATAATATTGAGTTTCTTTATCCAAACCTCTAAAATCATATGAATTATCATCATAGACCATTATATTGTTGTATAGTTTATCTGGAGCTATTCCATAATAAATGGTATAACCAATTGCATTAGGTGTTTTTTTCCATGAAACAACAGCATTTCGTGCATCTGATGCGTTTCTTTTAACTTTAAAATCAGATACTGACTTAGGTTTTTCTTCCAATCCATTACCAAAAACTCTAAAATCCGAAATAGCAAATAAACCTGATGCATTATGAATATTAACCATTTTTATATAACGAGCGTTAATCGGTTTTATTAATTCGACATAATCATGAGGAACATCTTTATCATTTTGAGATTTATCCACAACCAATGTCCAATTTTGAGCATCATCAGACATATAAATTTTATATTGATAATAAATATCCATTGCTTTATTATATTGCGTTGCTTTATGATCGGCATAGTTAATTTGTAAAGCACGAATTTCCATTTTTCTACTCAAATCAAGTTGCAACCATTCACCAGGATTATCAGTTGTTGCTGACCAATATGTCTGAATATTTTCATCGGTTAGATTTGAAGCATCGTAACAAAATTTCTCAAATACTTTTTTTCCACCATTATCCATCCTATGAGTTTCTACCTCTTTACATTCTTCAAAAGAAGAAACTATCACAGGTTTTTTATAAGAAAGCAACATCCAATTTGAAAAAGCCCCTTGAGCATGATTCCTCTTATCAGCTGGAAGTATTGTAGGATAATCTCCATAAGCAGTAATCGAATACATAATATCATCGCTATCAAATCCAGCAGGAAACATGTCAATCCTACGTTCGAATCGATCTTTAATTGAAATCTTACAAGTTCCTGTATTCCAGTAATTACCAAAAACATCTTTAAAAGTATTTCCGTGCCCAGCCCCAATTACAAAACCACCTGGTTTATACGATATTGGGTTGTGTTTTTGATACATAAAAGGACCTAAAGGATTATTGCCTACATGCACTCCATTGGCATACCCTTTAAACTCTGTTGCGGGAGCCCCATACTGCATATAGTATTTACTATTGTATTTGGTCATCCAAGCCCCTTCTATAAAATTGCCCCAAGGCGCTGGTTCCATGTCGTTATTGGGACCAAAACGTTCCCAACCATGTAACTTTGGATCCAAACCAACTACTGCTTTTGCTTGCCCGTAAGGTTGCTGAATATCTTCAACTTCGGTAGCAGAATATAATTTGGAATAATCAGCTTGATTGCCTTTAGGAAGCCAAGTATTATAATCAACTTCGACTCCAACAAGAGGTAGTTTTCCGCTTGAACCATAGTACATATAAACCTTTTTATCATCATCCTGAAAAATAGCAGGATCCCAAGTCGGTAACATTGCAGTATTTACATGTCGTGTCCATCGTCCGGATTTAGGATCAGCTGATTTCCAGATAGGGTGATCTTTTTTCCAAGTAGAACCCACATAAAACAAAGTATCATTGACCACCCAAGCTGCTGGTGCACACTGATCATCATCGCTTGGTTTTCGTTGAAAACTGCCATAAACAAAATTCCAATCCGACATATCTTTACTCCAAAAAAAACCAGCTTGATTTGTAGCAAATAAATAATATTCCCCTTTATAAGTAATAATAACTGGATCAGCACTAGAACGTCTAGATTCAGGAATTCCGTTATGGTTATACGTTGTGTAATTATAACCTATATTAATCGGATTACAATATGTAGTAGCAGGCTTATTTGAATCAAACCAGTCTGTTTTTCCAGAATTTTGCGCAGTAAGATGGCAATTAAAAAATATCATTACCAAAAGAACTCGCAATATTTTTATTTTGAATATTACTTTCATAATTGATAGAGATATAAAATTAGTTAATTTGCTTTTTATGCTTTATTCTATTCTTTAAAATCTCAGGTTCATTTGTAGTTATATAATTGAATTCATGCTGAATAACCCAATCCATATCCACTACATCATTAACAGTCCAAACATTTAAAATCACATCTTTTTCTTTGGCTTCCTTAATCCATTCTGGGTGCTTCTTGAAAACTGAATAATGATAATCGACACCTGAAATCCCGTCTTGTTTGATTTCTTTGGGAGACTTATTTCCTTCTAAATATTGCAATGAAGTTTTAGAGTCAACTGCTCTAATTTGCTTCAGAATTCCGTAGTCAAAACTTATATAACAAGTCACTTTATCGGCTTTCATTTTTTTGATTAGCGCAACTGTTTTTAAAGCCGTTTCTTTTCCGCGTTCTTTACTTATTTCGGAAGGTTTTATTTCGCAAACCAAAAGAGTATGTTTGTTGTTTCGTTTCCCTTCTAAAATATATTCGTATAATGTTGGAAGTTTTTCCCCATTTGAAAGTGTAAACCGAACCAAATCATTATAATTAGTTGTTTCGATAAGCATTTTATTATAATGCGAGTCGTGATTGATAATAAGTGAATCATCAACCGTTCTCCAAACATCAAATTCCGAACCAGGAAGTTTTAAATCGATCGCATGTCGCAAAGCTGCAATAGAATTTTCGGGTAAATTATTTTTCTTCCATGCCCCTCTATGAGCAACAATGCCATTTCTTTTTACAGTACACGATACAAAAACAATCGCTACAATTAAAACAAGAAGTTTCAAAAAAAGGTTTTTTATGCTCATCCTTTTACCAATAAAAAAATTTAAAAAAACCCTTCGTCTAACCAAAACGAAGGGCTAACCAAATTACTAACCAAACTTAATTTACTAAATTGAAATTAACTTTTTTATCTGCATTTGAATTGCCTCCTATAAAAATCTCAAATTCCCCAGGTTCTGCAACAAATTGCAGATCAGAATTATAGAATTTCAAATCTTCAACACTTATTTCAAAAGTCACGGTTTGTTTTTCTCCTTTTTGGAGCATTATTTTTTGAAATCCTTTAAGCTCTCTAACAGGTCTTGTTACTGATCCTACAACATCTCTAATATACAATTGCACAACCTCTTTCCCGTCATAATTACCTGTATTAGCAACCTCTATACTTACTTTTAATTTTTCGTTAGAAGTCATTTTATCAGATGAAATCTTAGGATTTGAGTATTCAAACGAAGTGTAGCTTATCCCATACCCAAATGGAAATAACGGCTCGTTTCTTTCGTCTAAATAATTAGATCTAAACTTTTCGAATTTTCCTTCTGTATTCATTAGCGGTCTTCCAGTGTTTTTGTGCGCATAATAAATAGGTAATTGACCAACACTTCTTGGAAAAGTTGTGGTTAGCTTACCAGACGGATTTACATCACCAAACAAAACATCAGCAATCGCATATCCAGCTTCGCTACCAGCAAACCAGACATTTAAAATAGCTGGGACAGTTGCATTTTCATCATTCAAAATTAATGGACGCCCATCAAATAACACAAGTACAACTGGTTTACCTGTCTTTAGCAATTCATTTAATAAATCTTTTTGAGCTTGAGGAATTTCTAAATTCGTACGACTGCTACTCTCGCCACTCATTTCGGCAGATTCACCAAGTGCAGCCACAATAACATCAGATTGATTCGCAACTTTTAAGGCCTCTGCTAACATTTCCTCTTTAGAGCGTTTGTCCCTGTTTAATGTTTTTCCAAACATGGTTGCGTTGGTTTCAAGAGTTTCATCATAATCAAGATTACTACCCTTTGCATAAAGCACTTTTGTATTTTTCCCAGCTACTTCTTGAATTCCTGCTAATAATGAAATACATTTTTCGCCATTAGTCGCAACTGACCAAGTACCTGACATATTGTTTTTGGCATCTGCCAAAGGTCCAATAAGCGCTATTGTTCCAGATTTTTTTAAGGGCAATAATTGATTTTGATTTTTTAACAATACCAATGATTGGGCAGCTATTTTTCGGGCTTCATCTCTACTTGCTGACGTGAAAATTTCAGTTTTGGCTCTTTTATCATCACAGTATTTGTACGGATCTTCAAATAGACCCAAATCATATTTTGCATTCAAAATCAATGTAACAGCATGATTGATTTGTTCAATTGTCACTTTCTTTTCGTCTAATGATTTTTTTAAAGTAGTTGTAAATCCTTCGCCAACCATATCCATTTCGACACCTGCATTAAGAGCCAAGGCAGTAACGGTTTGCAAATCACCCATTCCGTGAGCTATCATTTCTGGAATACCCGTAAAATCGGTAACTACAAATCCGTCGAATCCCCATTTCTTTCTCAATACATCCGTCATCAACCATTTGTTTCCAGTAGCCGGTATCCCATCAACTTCATTAAATGAAGCCATAACTGATCCTACACCCGCATCGACAGCAGCCTTGTAAGGAGGAAAATAATCATTAAACATTCGGATATGACTCATATCAACCGTATTGTAATCACGTCCGCCTTCTGGAGCACCGTACAGCGCAAAATGCTTTACACAGGCCAAAATTGTATTGTTTTTAGAAAGATCTTTTTGTTGATACCCTTCGACCATAGCTTTTGCGATTTGACTTCCTAAATACGGGTCTTCACCAGAACCTTCAGAAACTCTTCCCCAGCGAGGATCACGAGAGATATCAACCATTGGCGAAAAAGTCCAATTGATACCATCAGCACTTGCTTCCTGAGCAGCTATTTGAGCACTTCTTTCAATCAATTTCATATCCCAAGTACAGGACAGACCAAGCGGAATTGGGAATGTGGTTTCGTACCCATGAATAACGTCCATTCCGAAAATTAATGGAATCTTTAAACGGCTTTTTTCGACTGCAATTCGCTGTACTTCTTTAATTTTTTGAACCGATTTGATATTGAACAAACCACCAACTTTTCCTTCAGCTATTTTTTTGGCAACATCTGAACTACTGGCCTGTCCCGTAGTAATATCACCGGAAGTTGGTAAATTTAATTGCCCTAATTTTTCATCCAATGTCATTTTGGAAAGCAAATCAGCTACAAATTCGGCTTTTGGCTTAATTTTCGTTGTATTTTTTGCACCTTTTTTTTGAGCAAAACCCAAAACTGTGCATCCTAAAAAAAATAAGACTATTATATTTTTCATAAGTGTATTGTATTTTTGACTTCCGAATTAAAAAAACTAGTTCTTTCAATTCGAATTGTCATTATTTTATTTAACCTCTAAAATCCGTATTTACCTGAATGAAATCCCAGATTGATCAAGCCTTGTTTGACCTCTGGAGCATTCATAAACAATTTCCACAACAGACCTGTACGATAATTTTCGATCATTGGTGCTATAGTACCTTGATCTATGGCTAGATAACGAGGTGTAACCCAGTTGTAATGGGGAGAAAACGCATCGTAAGGCCCTGCAATACCTACATATTTTGATTTGTTTTCGTTGTATAGATAATGCAAAAATTTCATACTTTCGGCTGGAGTGTACGGAAACGAAGATAGCGCAGCAGTTGGGGTGATAACCCCTAAATCATTATTGGTATCGTGTGCAGAATATCCAGTTGTGCCATCAGTATTTCGTGAATAACTAGCGGTGAGACCCCAGCATTTATCAGAATATCCATTCCATTTTTTTGGATTATCTACACAATAACTGTAAATAATTTTGGCTTGATTTTGAGTTAATTCCCAATAATTAGCATATTTATCAGACAATTGAGAGGGATCTAATCCTAAATAAGAATATTGAGCCCAGAACAAAGGTCCAGCATTACCACCAACTGTATTATATTTAAAAACCAAAGGAATCCCATACTGGGTTTTGGTAGTTTGGATAGTTCCATTTCGAGTCCAACCTTCATGATAAGCTTCATTTGGAATTGGATAAGTTGGAGAAGCAGCTCCCATAATGTAGGCAATCAAACATTCGTTATAGCCTTCTAATTTAAACTTCATTTCCCATTGATACGTTGGTGACCAGTGCCAATACATAGCGTTTTCACCATTTGTGTACCAACTCCACTCTACTCCTTTCCATAAATTATCTGCTTTGGTAGCCAATTCTTTTTCGGCAGTATTTCCATTCTTGAAATATTCTCGAACAGCAATTAAACCTTGGCATAAAAAAGCCGTTTCTACAATGTCTCCACCATCATCTTTATTTCCGAAAGTAATCGCTTTACCAGTGGCTCCATCAATCCAATGTGACCAAGCTCCGTGGAATCTTTCAGCTTTTTCAAGAAAATTCATAGCAGTTGTCATTCGGCTAACCGCTTCGGCTCTTGGGATAAAACCTCTCTCGATTCCA
This sequence comes from Flavobacterium adhaerens, assembly GCF_040045115.1. Lineage (NCBI taxonomy): Bacteria > Pseudomonadati > Bacteroidota > Flavobacteriia > Flavobacteriales > Flavobacteriaceae > Flavobacterium > Flavobacterium adhaerens. The sequence continues at coordinate 334,960 of NZ_JBDLZX010000001.1, forward strand.
ACGATCAAAGTCATCAATCCAAAACCAGATCCTCCTGTAGTAACTTTATTTGCTTCAAAACTAGGATTATCAGTATGATAGCGTTCTCGACCTAATTTCGAATTTGGTTCGGCATAATCCCAGAAATATTTGATAGCATCTTTTTGAACCTGATCCATTGCTTCTTTATCGGTTAAAGGTGTGTTTGGAATAGTTGGAGTTATAGGCAATGGAGTTCCTTCGCTATTGCCCTCTTGAGACGAAGCAGTACAGGAATGAAAAAAACCTAAAAAAAGCAATATGAATAGCTGATTTTTCATTTTATAAAATATAGCATTAATGATTTTAAAAAACACACCTGATTTATCATTATTTTCAGGTGTGCTTTTTATTTTCTATCTATTATCTATTTCTAGTTTATACAAGAAACGGACATCTCCTGGTGCTAATGCAGTATTGTAAATTCTAAATTCGTCTAACAAACCAGCAAAACTAGTAGCCCAATCTTGTTGACTTCCGTTATTTTGAGGAGGTGTTGTTTCAAATGGATGAGTTCCGAAAACAATTTTACCATTAGTACCAACCATTTCAAGATTTCCATATTTTGGAGCACCATTTTTATTATCTAAACTTCCAGGATCATCTGCATATAAAGTGGCAGTCCCATTTACACCTGTAGCAGGTGCATAAGGGAAACCTCCTAAATTAGTAGCTAATTCCCCATTTATATAAGCTGAAATTATACTAGTACTAGCATCATAAGAAAAAACTACATGAATCCATTTATTAAGGTTTCCATCAATATTTACAATAGCCCCTTGTCCTCTCCAAGCAACTCCTGCTCTACCATTTTCCATACTAAATTTCAAACGGATACGATTCGGGAATGCACTATCGGGATTTTCTAAAAACACATTTAAGCCTCCCCAAAACTCAGTCGGGCGAACTACCGAAAAAATACCTTGCGCTCCTTTTCCTTGACCAGGAGTTGCAGGATTAACAGTGTTAGCTGTATTCATCCAAAAGGAAAAAGTATAACTATTTAGGCCAGTTATTGCAGTTGTAGCATCGGCTACAAAATAACGTTCTTGAGAATTGGAACCGTTATATGCATTTCCTTTTGCCCCTTCAGCATAACCTATATTTGTTCCCGTAGCATTACTAATATTAGTTTTACTATCTGTCAAATTATTTTCAAAACTAAACTTAGCTACTAAATGCTCTGCTTCAATTTCATCAGAATTCTCATAACCACCGATTGACTCGTACGGAATTGGATCATTTTGTTTATCTATACTCTCCTCGTTACAACTTCCAAAAAATTGAGTTGCTATCACTAAAGCAGGTAAGAAAATATATTTATTTTTTTTCATTGTTCTATTTTTTAGGAATTAATAACCAGGATTTTGCTCAGACAATCCACCTGCTTCTCTTATGAATGATGCTGGAATAGGAAATAATTCGTTTTTACCAACAGTAAAAACTTTATTATCAGCTTCAAAAGCCGTTTTGGCTTGACCTGTTCTCACTAAATCGAAGAATCTATCATGTTCAAAAGCCATTTCTACCCTTCTCTCTCTCCAAATTGCGGTTCTAATATCGGATTGCGAACTAAAAGTAGTATCATCTAAACCAGCTCTATTTCGAATCTGATCTAATAAAAGAATAGCTTGAGAAGTTTGTCCTAACTCGTTTAAAGCCTCAGCTTTCATTAATAACACTTCGGCATATCGTAAGTAAATGATATTAGTATCAGTTTCCCACGCATCCGTAAAAGTTGATGAATATGCTTTGTAGTTGTATCGTGGATTTTCAACTGATGTAGGAACAAATCTACCGTCATACAAAGTAGTTCCTTCAAAAATAATGGTTGCGTCTTTGCGGACATCACCTTCTTCATAAGCGTTTACCAGACTTTCGGATGGTGTATTAAAACCCCATCCCCATCCACCGGCACCACGAGCACCTTGTGTATTGGAGTATCCAGGTATTCCTTTGATAGGCACGCTTGCAACACCGTTGATCTCAAAAATAGATTCTGGTCCGTTCTCCCCTGCTAATCTAAACATAGAAGCATAATCTGTAACCAAACTATAACCTGTTACTAGATTGCAATTATCAATCACTTCCTGCCATTTTTTTTGATAAAGACTAACTTTAGCTAACAATGCATATGCAGCTCCTTTTGAAGCTCTTGCTTTTTCGCTAGCTGGATAAGATGCTTTTGTAGGTAAAACTGCTATAGCTTCATTTAAATCCTTTTCGATGTAAGCATACACATCAGCAACTGGTTTACGAGTTAATTGCATTATTCTATCCTCTTCTGAAGAAGGATTTGGCAAATGGTCTATAATTGGCACTCCTCCGTAACATTTTACCAAAGTAAAATACATGAATGCTCTTAGGAATTTTGCTTCGCCTTCTAACCTAGCACGTAATGACGCATCGGCTTTGTCTAATTTTGGAAGAATATCCAATGCTTGATTACATCTGTTTATTCCAGCATAATTAGCTTTGAAGGTACTTTCGGCAGATGGATTTGAGGCATTGTAGGTTAACGCATCCAGTACATCTTTATCAGTTCCTGTATCTCCTGGTGACGAACCTTTGTCGGCATCGTCTGAAGTGATACTTGAAAGTCCTATCCATCCAAAAGAAGACATATCCCATTGCAAAAACTCATTGTAGATAGCCGTAACAAAAGTTGCTGCCCCTTCATTGTTGTTAAACATTTCTATATCTTTAGTAGAGATTGTTTCTGTTTGATCAACATCCAAAAAATCATCTCCACAGGCAGTAAATAATAAAGCCGTCAAGGCAATCATTGATATATATATCTTTTTCATCGTTTTAAAATTTTAAATTAGCACCAATCACAAATGATCTCAAAGTAGGATAGGCATCCAACTCAATACCTTGACTTTCGTAAGGACTACCATTTCCATTTAACTCAGGAGAAAATCCAGAGAATTTTTGAGTAATAAATGGGTTAATTGCGTTTACATAAACTCTGCATGAGCTTACAAAAGCACCTTCTTTGAAAGGTAATTTGTATCCTAAAGTGATATTGTTTATTCTAAAGAAGTCACCTGATTCTAAATAATAAGTTGAAGCAACAGGCACTTGATTGAAAGGACCAGGATTAGCACCTGAAGTATTGTTTACTGTCCAAAAATCTGTTGCCAATGAATCTTCGATATTTTCACCAGTAAAACGTTGCGCTTTTTTTCCGTTATACACTTTGGCACCAGCAGTACCATATCCATCAACTGAAAAATCAAAGTTTTTAAAATTCAAACCTAAAGTAACTCCGTAGGTTGATGTTGGTAAAATAGACCCCACATATTTTCTGTCTTTATTAATATCCAATGCTTCTTGAGTAACAACTGTTCCAGCTGCAGTATGGTATAACATTTTACCATTAGTAGGATCAAAACCTGCATACTCATACATATAAAAACTTCCTAACGGCTGACCAATAGAAGTGTTATCTAATATCTTAGTGGTTTGACCATTTCCTAAACTTCCACCGTTAAGAGTAGCTAATGTTGTATTTTTTAGACTCGAAAGTTCATTTTTGTTATTAGAATAGTTTCCTCCAATCCAATAACTCCAGTTGTCATCTATTTTGTCATCCCAACGCAAGGACACTTCAAAACCTTTGTTTGAAACCTCTCCAACGTGTGCAGGTGAAGATGTAGTAATACCCGAAGTTATGTATGGTAATGTATTTAAAATAACATTATTAGTATTTTTGTCATAGTAATCTAAAGTTCCTTTTAATCGACTATCCAAAAATTCGAAATCAAGACCCACAGATAACTCTTCAGTAATTTCCCAAGACAAACTTGGATCAATTTGCGAATTAATAGTTGTTCCTGGATACAAAATAGAGCCTCCTAAATAACTATCAACACCCGAAGTATAGGCTTGATTGTTAAGAGGAACATTTTGATTTCCTAATCTACCCCAACCTCCTCTTAATTTCAACAAATTGATGCTTTTTGAATCTGACAAGAAGTTTTCTTTAGTAAGAATCCAACCTAAACCAAAAGCAGGAAAGGTTCCCCAGCGATAATCTTTACCAAAATTTGATGATCCATCACGTCTTAATGTTCCAGTTAACAAGTATCGATCCATCAATTTGTATTGAAAACGTCCAAAATAAGAGGCTAATCTAGCTTCATTATAAACCTCGTCTTTGTAACTGATTATATTTCCTGAATAATCAACATCTTTAAGAGCCCAATAATTTGAATCTGTATTTACATTTTTTCGATCTATAGATAATTTCTCTCTAGCCCCTTTAACTGATGTTTCCATACCCACGGTTACTTCAACATCATGAATATCTGCAAACAGTTTATTATAGGTTAAGTAATTAGATAAATTCCAATTAAAATATTCCTCTCTTCCTTTTTTCAATACATTAAGATTCTTATCACTCGGATAGATAATAATGTCTGAATTGCCTGGATTATTACCAGATTCCCAAATAGATTTAGTTGCTTCAAAATTATAGTTCTTCCAATTGTAATATTCGCCATTAAATTGAGAGGTAAACTTTAATGATTCAATGATTTCATAATCTAATCGTAAACCTCCTTGTAGAGTGATGCTTTTTTGTTGCTCATCAAAATAATCAAGTTGTGCCACAGGATTACCAACATTATTGAATGATGATCCTGTTACCCCAGCAAACCCATCGCTACCAACCCATGAAACTCCATACTCGCCATTTGAAAAATAAACTGGTACTATCGGCGATTGTTTGTAAGCATTGGTAAATGCACTAAGAGGTTTTGGAGTAGATCTTGTAGAGGTCAAACTCAGGTTTTGATTGAGTGTTAATTTTTTAGAAATCTTAAATTCATTATTATTTCTAATAGTTGTACGATTGTATTCTAATCCGTTCAGAATTCCTTTTTCGTCATAATTTCCTAAACTAAAAAAGTATTTAATATTCTCTGAACTTCCCGAAACCGAAGCATTGTTTTGAACATAGGTTCCTGTTCTTGTAATTTCGTCAAACCAATCTGTATTTACGGGTTGATCTTGTGAAAAAGTAGTAGATTGCAAAGCCACATTAGAATAGTGCGAATATTTGTTGCTTCCTGCCATTTTTACTTTTTTCAAAGGATTTCGGATTCCAGCAAAACTTTCCAACTCTACTGTTATTTTATCTCCTTTTCCTTTTTTGGTTGTAATAATAATAACACCATTTGCGGCTCTATTACCATAAATTGCAAGAGAAGATGCGTCTTTCAGAATCTCATACGAAGTAATATCGTTAGTATTAATATTATTAATATTTTCGGTAGGCATTCCATCTACAATATACAAAGGACTACGCCCTCCTAATGCCGTACCCAGACCTCTAATAACCACTGATGGAGTACTTCCAGGCAAATCAGAGCCGATAACTTGTACCCCCGCAGCTTTACCCTGAATAGCTTGAGAAGCATTCAATACTTTGGTTTTGGTGATTTCTTCGGCTTTAATTGAAGAAATTGCTGTAGTATTATCTACTTTCTTTCTTGTTCCATATCCGATAATAACAATCTCGTCTAGTTTGGTGTCTTGAGCTTCAGACAACGTTATAGACATTGGCTCATTTGTTGCGGTCACAGTCACAGATTCAAAACCGACTAGACTTACTTTTAACACATCGCCTGCTTTGGCTTTGATATTAAAATTACCGTCAAAATCAGTTTCGGCAGATGAATTACCGGAAACAATAAACGCTCCTGGTATTCCCATTCCGCCCTGATCCAATACTTTTCCTTTTACTACTTGTCCAGACATGTAGGCTGGTAGTAGAATAAGTGCTAAAAAGCTAAAAATAAAATTTCTCATAAGTTTGATAAACGTTTTAGTTAGTGGAGCTAAATTAGAGAATTACAACGTTGTAGTTGATGAATTACCACTACTACATAGACTCATCAAAGTCAAAAAAAGCACAAAAAAAACCTTATAATTAAGGGTTTGCAAATAATTAACAAGTAGTGTCTCAAACAGTAATGATGTAGTAATGATGTATTGTTATTTTGCAACAAAAGTGGTTTAAAAATAAATATTTTATAAAAAAAAAGCCATTATTATATAGATAATAAAAATTTAGAAAGAGTTTCTTCCTGAGAAAGACCTAATTTTTTTCGCAATCGATAACGATGTAACTCTACGCCTCTAAACGAAATATTCATCAATGGAGCTATTTCTTTTGAGGATAAGTTCATTTTTAGGTACACACAAAGTTTAATATCTTTTGGGGTAAGATTTGGAAATTTTTTAGAAAGTGCAACAATAAACTCATTGTGAATTTGATTCAGATTAGTTTCAAAAATTTCCCATTCGTGCTTGTTAGCAGCGTTTATTTTTATTGCTTTCTTAATCTCGCTTTTCAGCTTATTCAAATCAGATTCTGTTTCTAAAATGTTTTGAATATTTTCGATCATCTCACTCTGTTTAGCAATAGAAAGTGATTTCCCTGCAACTTCTGACGACTTAGTCTGTAGTTCAAGTTCTAAAATATGTTTTTCATATTCTTGAATATTCAATTCATTTTCTGCCTTTAGCTCCATTTCAAGAATTGCTTTTTGATGCTTTAATTCTTCTTTTTGAAGTTTCAATTTCTGAATGTATTTCATTTTATTCCACTTATAATAAAGATACAATATGAAAGCAACTAAAATCAGATACACCAATATCATCCAGACCGAAAAATACCATGGATTTGCTACAACAAATTGATAATCTGCTACTTTATCATAAGACAAACCATTATTATTATAGATAGAAATACTGTGCGAACCACTACTTAATGTATTCATGAAAATTTCACCATCTTTTACTGGAATAAACTCTTTTTTATCATTAATTCTAAAAAACAAGTCAGGTTTTGAAATCCCATAAATACCTGAAATTACATCAATTCTCAATTCAGAATCATGTTTAATTTTTTCGGAATTTGACTTTAAAATATTATCAACAAAAACCTCAAGCTTAACATCAGCCTTCTGTTTATTATTGTCTTTTAATTCTAATGAAATAAAGCCATCATCAAGATTTAATAGATAGTTTTTTTTATCCTTAAAAACTTTTAGATTATTATTGATAATCTTTCCTTTATAATATTTCTCCTGAATACTATTTCTAATGAATTTCGATTCTTTTGCATAAATATGATAAAGAAGACCATTTTGAAGAACCATAAAGTGATTTTCATCAATACCCACAATATCTGAAACGTTTTTAAAATTAGAATTAAACAACTCATTTAACTCTAATTTATTAGTTATTGAGTTATAGGTATACCACGAATTATCAATCAAAAAGAGAATTTCATTTCTAAACTCAAATATCTTAACTCCAAAATCGTTTTTGATGTTGCTACGTTGTGTAACATTATCAACTTTGGTTTCATAATTATCGTTGTAAACAATCCGATACAATCCCCGATTTATATCAGCTGCCCAAATTTCATTTTTACTATTTTGAGCTAAGTACTTAATAGGTTTTAATAGTCCAGTAATAAAATTCTTTTGATTTAAATCATCTGCATTAGTATATATCACAACTCCACTGTAAGTTGCTTGTAAATAGGTATTACTAATTGCACTTTTAGATAAATTCCAACCACCATTTATCGAACTTAACTTATTAAAAGCTCCATTTTTATAAACATACGTTCCTTCATTATGTCCAATTAGATACTGATTTTTAATCTCGCTAATATCCCATGCTTGTCCCTGTGTACCAGGAATCATTTTAAGTTTTTTATTTTCGTATTTAAAAACACCATGATTAGATGCCATCATATAACCATTAGGTATACTTGCTACAGAATATACAGATCCTAAAATCCCTGAACTATCATAAAATATTGAGATTGGTGAATTGACTTCAATATGAGCAATTCCATTATCGAGCCCTAACCAAAGATTATTTTCTTTATCAAGACCAATACATAAAATTGAGTTATTCATTAAAACATTATTCCTATTAATGTTTTTATACGAATCATCTTTTAAATCCAAAAGATAAACCCCATCATTTACTGTACCTATTATCAATTTATCATTTTTGATAAACTGTGCTACGTTTATATTTGCTGATTTTAAAATCTCATTTAACCCTTTTCGCCAAGGACTCAAAACATTGTTTTCCAAAACAAAAACACCATGCTTTTTGGTAAAAAAATATGTTTTGTCCTTATACTTCTGTATAGCGTGAATTACATTGTTTTCTAAAAGTGATAATCCATTTACTTTTTCAATCTTGTCATTATTCAATTTAAAAACCCCTTTTTCTACAGAAGCAATCAACAATTGATTATCGACAACAAAACAATACGAAATAAGAAAAGGTAATTTAATTTCTTTTATTAACTTACCATCATATCTAAAAATACCGTTGAAAGACTGGAAGTAAATATTATTTTTAAATTTAAAAATCTTCCAAATTTCCTCATTATTATTAGCATCAAAGACATCTTTTCCTTTTGATACAGATACGTAATGCATTTTGGCATCTTTTCGATACCAATAACCAAACTCCTGATATGAGCCCGAATAAATTTTGTCTCCCTCTACCATAATAGAGCGTATAATTGTTTTATTAGGGAGTGTATATTTTTCCCATTTTACACCATCATATCTCAATAAATAATTATTGTTGGCAAAATATATAGCATTGTCCTTTCCTTGAACAATATTCCAGATTTGATTGTCTCCTTGGTAATTTGATTTGTTGTAATTCTCTACAAAAGGTAATAATTCTTGAGCCGACAAAGAGATTGTCAAAAAAACAGAAATAATAATATAAAATAGTTTAGTTTTCAAAATGTATTTTTTTTTATCAAATATAATTACATTTCTTTAAAAAAAGCCACAAAAAAAGCCCCTGGACTCAGAGGCTAATCATCATTTAAAATAGTTTGGTTAAGCAGTTAATTTAATAACAAATTATATACCTGGTTTGCGATTTCTATCTCTTCATTGGTTGGGATAACTAAGATTTTCGCTTTGGATTGAGGCATATTGATTTCTCGAATTTCCTTTGAACGAATTTTGTTTTTAGCAACATCCAATTCAAGGCCTAAAAATTCCATATCGGTACAAACCAATCTCCTAATTTCGTCTGAATTCTCGCCAATTCCCGCTGTGAAAATAATTGCATCTAGGCCGTTTAAGGCTGCAGCATACGACCCAATATATTTTTTGATTCGATACGTATTCATTGCCAAAGCCAACTGACAATCTTTATCTCCGTTGGAAGCCTTCTCTTGAATATCTCTCAAATCACTAAAACCTGTCAACCCAAGCATACCGCTTTGTTTTTGTAATAAAGTATTCACTTCATCGGCAGTATAATTCAATGATTTTATCAAATGAAATATAACAGACACATCAATATCACCACTTCTTGTCCCCATAATTAGTCCACTAAGTGGAGTAAAACCCATAGACGTTTCTATGCACTTACCATCTTTTACTGCAGTAATACTACAACCATTGCCCAAATGAATCGAAATTATATTTTGATAAGGCAAGTTGGATGTTTTTAGATACTCGATAGCTTTTGTTGAAACATACTTATGAGAAGTCCCATGAAAACCATAGGCTCTGATTTTATGTTCGTTCAGCAAATAATTTGGTATTGCATATTTATACGCTTCAACAGGCATTGTTTGATGAAAAGCAGTATCAAAAACCACTACCTGCTTTGCAGTTCTAAAAATTTCTTCGGCCACATTAATACCTTCTAAATTAGCAGGATTATGCAACGGAGCTAAATCACATAATTTTCTGATTTCATCTTTTACGGCTTTGGTAATTAATGTGGTGTCCGAAAAAGAACTCCCTCCGTGTACCACCCTGTGACCAACAGCTTTTATTTCTTCGGTACTTTGTATTACCCCAACTTTTTCGTCCATTAAGAATTGTGCAATCTTTTGCAAGCCGATTTTATGATTTGCAATAGGTAAAATCTCTTCTACCTTATTGGTTTGAGTGACATAAGAAAAATTTGAAGCATCTAAACCAATTCTATCGATTATCCCAGAACAAATCACCTCTCCTATTGGCATTTCAATTAATTGGTATTTAATAGAGGAGCTTCCCGAATTTATAATTACTATTTTCATTTTTAATTTTATTAAAAGATTGAAAAAATTAAAAGACAATTTTAAATCATTCAATCTCTACATTTTTATATTAATTTAAAGACCTTGTGCTTGAATTGCAGTAATAATAACTGTATTTATAATATCATCAATTGTACAACCTCTACTTAAATCATTTACAGGTTTATTTAACCCTTGTAACATAGGTCCAATTGCTAAGGCTCCAGTTTCTCTTTGAACGGCTTTATAGGTATTGTTTCCTGTATTTAAATCTGGGAAAATTAGAACACTTGCATGACCAGCAACTTCTGAGTTTGGCATTTTACTTTGTCCAACCTCAAGATCAACAGCAGCATCATATTGAATAGGCCCTTCAATTTTAAGATCAGAACGTTTTTGTTTAACAATTTCTGTTGCAGCTCTCACCTTCTCTACTTCATCACCTTTACCAGACGAACCTGATGAATAAGATAGCATTGCCACTTTAGGCTCAATTCCAAATGCTAAACTTGAATCGGCAGATGAAATGGCTATTTCCGCCAACTGTTCTGCTGTTGGATTTGGGTTAATTGCACAATCTCCAAAAATAGAAACCCTATCCTCTAAACACATAAAAAATATAGATGAAACTACAGATGAATTTGGCTTGGTTTTAATAAATTGTAATGCAGGCAAAATAGTATGTTGAGTAGTATGAGCAGCTCCAGAAACCATACCGTCAGCATGACCTTTATGGACCATCATTGTACCAAAATAAGAAACATCTTCGAGTAAATCTTTGGCCATTGCTAATGTTACGTTTTTAGCTTTCCTTAATTCGAAATACGTATTTACATAATCTTCGTAATGCTCAGAATCAATCGGAGAAATAATAGGAACTTTAGAAAAATCAAATTCCAACCCTAATTCGGCAACTTTATTTTCAATTTGTTTTTTATTCCCTATAATCGAAAGATCAACCACATCCATTGCTTGCAAGCGAGCTGCAGCGATTATAATTCTATCATCATTCCCTTCTGGCAGAACAATATGTTTTCGATGAGCTTTCGCTCTTTTAACCAAATTGTATAAAAACATTTTTGGTGTCATCCCTTCTGCTTCAAAAGCATTAAACTTATCAAGTAAAACATCTAAATCAACATACTTATCAAAAGTGTTAATTGAAGTTTCTATTTTCTGAAAATTATTAGGGTGAATTTTAGATTTAATATTTCCTATTTTATTAGCTATATGATACGTTCCGCCTTCGACTGTAAATATTGGTACAACTGGAGAAAGTCCTTCTATTAATTTCATAATACTCTCTTCGGGAGTAATATTTCCGGTCAAAACAATTCCTGAAACTGAGGGATAATTACTAGATTCATTTGCTTGTAAAGCTCCAAGAATTATATCAGCTCTGTCTCCTGGAGTGATAATAAGCCCATTTTCTTTGAGATGTAACAAATAATTACACAACTGCATTGCTCCAATACTATAACTTCCTGTTTGATTGTGTAAATAATCGTGTCCAAATAATATTTTAGCATCCAAAACTTCGACAATTTCCTGAATAGTTGGGTTGTTCAAACTACCAATTAAAGGAATTGAGTTTACTAGTACAGATGCTGGTAAACTTTTTCTTAATCCATTGGTTACCAATTCTATATTTTCGGGTTGTACTTTATTGGCAATAACAGCAATAACTTCGACCTCTTTACTCTTGAATGAACTATACGCTAAATTTAAACTATCAATTAATTCCTCTAATGTTTTCCCTACACCCGACCCCACAATAATGGTTGGGATTTGTAAGTTTTTAGCAATTAAAACATTAGTATCCAATTCTATAGCAGTTCCTTCACCTGTAAAACCAGTTCCCTCAACCAGAATAAAATCAAAACGATCTTCTAACTGTTTGTATTTATCAATAATCAAATCGACAACATCACCAAGTTTTCCTTTATTATTTTTCTTAATTAAATTACTCTTCGAAAGCGCATAAGCTTCTTCGTATTTAATATCAAGATCAAAGTAAGAAAGTACCATTTCGATATGAGAATCTTTTTTGCCTTCTTCACAATCTTCAATAATAGGCCTAAAATAGCCTACTTTTGCTGTTTTCCCTAAAAGCATTCTCAATAATCCCAAAGTAATTATTGTTTTTCCACAATTCTCTTCTACAGTAGCGATGTATATTGCTTTTTTCATTTTTATCTTTTTTTAAGCTTTTGACTTCTTACAAAATTAACAGATTAATTCACTAAGAAAAATGACCAAAATCAGTTTTAACCAAAAAAAATCAATTATTTACAAACCATTTAAAACCATCTTCTCTTTTTGAAATAAATAACCATTCCGATAACGATTAGAAACATTATACCAATAACAATAAAATAACCGTTTATCATCCTCAATTCGGGCATATTTTCAAAATTCATTCCATAAACTCCCACTATAAAAGTCAACGGAATAAATATCACTGATATAATTGTTAGTGTCTTCATAATCTCGTTCATCTTTCGGCTTTGTTCAGAAAAATAAAAATTCGAAGCACTCTCGAGAGAACTCATATCTGAGTCTATTTGTTCTAACAACTCTAGACATTTTTGATGCAATCGTGAGAAAAAACTAAAAGTATTATTTTCGACTCCATTAAACATATCATCATCTTTTATACTCTTCAAATCATACAAGGAATCACGCAACGGAATGATAGAACGTTTCAAGAAATTAAAATTATCTCGATGATTTTCTATTCGCTCTAAAATAATTGGATCTGCTCCATTCTTGGTCATATTAATGAGTTGCTCAATCTTATTTTCTTCGTTTTCAATTGTAATGTAAAAATTTTCGATTACCGCATCTAACAATAAATAAAGCAAATAATCTACTTTTCTAGAGCGCACAATTCCGCCATGCAAACGGAGACGCTCCCGAATATGCGTAAAAAAATCACTTCGCTTTTCTTGAAACGAAATCAAAATTCCTTCTTTAAGAACAAAACTGATCTGTTCGACTCTTATATCGTCTGAATCTCCAGATGGTAAAATGGATTTGATATTGAAAAACAGAATTTCAAGTCGCTCTTCTAATTTAGTCCTTTTGGTTGTATTTAAAATATCAGCCAACAAAAAATCGTCAATATTAAACCGATCACCAACCTTTTTTATTAAATCAATATCATTGAGTCCATGAATATTTAGCCAATTATTCTTTGAAATATCTAAGCAAGAATCTAAAGCAATTGGCAATAATTTTTCATACTCAATAATATCAACATTATCATATACAAAAAGTTGCATCTCGGACTCTTGACTTTTATGCAAACCTGTATATTCTAAATTCGTAGATTGTATTTTACGTCCTTTCTTATATTTAATCTTTCTCATAAAATGTTTTCTATAGTAATATTACAAAAAAAATAATATTAATATTTTACAAAACGGTTTAAAAACCATTAACAGCGTATCATATTTATATTAATTATAAAAAAAATGAATTATTTTAATAATTTTCAATATTATTTTAAAATCACCTACATTATATCATATCTGTAAAAATTATGCATAAAAATAATTACTTTAATAATTTTTATTTAAATTGCCAAAAAAATCAAAAATGAATCAGATATTTCAAATAGCAATTCCTAATTCTTGTCATAAAAAACTAGAAGATACAACATATAGCCAAAACAAAAAAAGCACAATTTGGATCACAGTCACTTTATTGCTTATGCTTTTTATTTTAGGAAATCAAGAAAGTAAAGCACAGGAATCTATAAACATAAACCTTACAGATTACAATAATGTTGACAACTCAACAGATGCTCAAACAAGAAAAGGCACAAAAAAATATACTGGAATCATATATGACGAAAACAGAACTCCTTTATCTGGAGCTACAATAAGCATAAATGATTATGAAAAAAAAATATTTACCAATTCAAATGGTGAGTTCTCAGTAACTGCCAAAAAAGGAGATATTCTAAAATTTGCATATATCGGATATGAAAATATAGAATTGAAACTTACTGATGACGAGACTGCTTTAAAATTGTATTTAGAAAAAGACACACAATTAATAACCGAAGTTGTCAAAATTAAATTTAAAAGAGATTAAAAATCTACCTATTCTTTTAGCAGTAGAGAGATTAAAAAATTTGATTCCATAAAAAAACCGAGTCAGAAATGACTCGGTTTTAATTTATAAACTAAAAAGTAATTATTTCACTTCTTCGAATTCAACGTCTTCAACATTGTCTCCTTGTGATTGAGCTTGTGGCTCAGCAGCAGCTTGACCTTGTTCACCTTGAGCATACATTGCTTCAGTAGCTGTTTTCCAAGCTGCATTCACATTGTCTAATCCTTTTTGGATTGCATCAAGATCTTGAGATTGGTGAGCCATTCTCAATTCAGTTAAAGCATATTCGATAGCTGTTTTGTGCTCTGCAGATAATTTATCTCCAAGCTCTTTCAATTGAGATTCAGTTTGGAAGATAGTACTATCAGCTTCGTTCAATTTCTCAGCTCTTTCTTTTGCAATTTTGTCAGCATCAGCATTTGCCTCAGCATCTTTTTTCATTTTTTCGATTTCTTCAGCTGTTAAACCAGAAGAAGCTTCGATACGGATATCGTGAGATTTTCCAGTTCCTTTATCAGTTGCAGAAACTTTGATGATACCGTTAGCATCAATATCGAAAGATACTTCGATTTGAGGAACTCCTCTTGGTGCTGGTGGAATACCGTCTAAGTGGAAACGACCGATCGTTTTGTTATCAGCAGCCATTGCTCTAGCTCCTTGTAAAACGTGGATTTCAACAGATGGTTGAGAATCAGCAGCAGTAGAGAATACTTGAGATTTTTTAGTTGGGATAGTAGTGTTAGCCTCGATAAGAACTGTCATTACACCACCCATAGTTTCGATACCTAAAGACAATGGAGTTACGTCAAGTAACAATACATCTTTTACATCTCCAGAAAGAACTCCACCTTGGATAGCAGCTCCGATAGCTACAACCTCGTCTGGGTTAACACCTTTAGAAGCTTTTTTACCAAAGAATTTCTCTACTTCCTCAACAATTCTTGGGATACGAGTAGAACCTCCTACTAAGATAACTTCGTCAATATCAGAGATTGACAAACTTGCATCTTTTAATGCTTTAGCAACTGGCTCCATAGAACGTTTTACTAAAGAATCAGCTAATTGCTCAAATTTAGCTCTAGATAATTTTTTAACTAAGTGTTTTGGTCCAGAAGCAGTAGCTGTAACGTATGGCAAGTTGATTTCTGTCTCTGCAGAAGAAGACAATTCAATTTTTGCTTTTTCAGCAGCTTCTTTAATACGTTGTAATGACATTGGATCTAAACGCAAATCAACACCTTCTTCAGCTTTGAATTCGTCTGCCAACCAGTCAATAATAACTTGATCAAAATCATCACCTCCTAAGTGAGTATCTCCGTTTGTAGATAACACTTCGAATACACCGTCTCCTAATTCAAGAACAGAAATATCAAAAGTACCTCCTCCTAAATCGTAAACAGCAATTTTTTGATCAGTCCCTTTTTTATCTAATCCGTAAGCAAGTGCAGCAGCAGTTGGCTCATTGATGATACGCATTACTTTAAGACCAGCAATTTCTCCAGCTTCTTTAGTAGCTTGACGTTGCGCATCGTTAAAGTAAGCAGGAACAGTAATAACTGCTTCTGATACTGTTTGACCTAAATAGTCTTCAGCAGTTTTTTTCATTTTTTGAAGTGTCATAGCAGACAATTCTTGAGCAGTGTATAAACGACCGTCAATATCTACACGTGGTGTATTGTTGTCTCCTTTTACTACACTGTAAGGAACTCTTTTTGCCTCTTCTTGAGTTTCAGCAAAAGTATGTCCCATAAAACGTTTGATAGAAGCAATAGTCTTAGTTGGATTAGTTACTGCTTGTCTTTTTGCAGGATCACCCACTTTAATCTCTCCACCTTCAACAAAAGCGATGATAGATGGTGTAGTTCTTTTTCCTTCTGCGTTAGGGATAACAACTGCTTCGTTACCTTCCATTACAGAAACACAAGAGTTTGTAGTACCTAAATCAATTCCGATTATTTTACCCATTTTTATTTATATTTAATTTTATTATATACTCATTTTAACAACTTGAGTTGCTATAGTCAATCATTGTGCCAATAAAAAAAACAATAGTAAATTGTCAGTTTGCAGTTTAATTGGCATAAAACAATATGACAAACTGACATTTTAAACTTTCCTGCTTCGTCATTCTAAACACGCAAACTGTCCTAACATCTCCTGCTTTAACTAGCTGCCTCAAAAAAAAAAAAAAAATTAAGTTAATTAATTACAAACTATCTCGAAGAGTTATCTTTAACAAATACAACTAATCAACCATATTAAATAAATAAGAAAAACACTTACATTTGAAACACTGTTAAAACAAAGCGACTTACCCAAAAGCACTAACAAGTTATACCTTAAAAAAATATAAAATTATGACTAACTCATTATCAGAAGAACAAAACCAAACAACACAACCTTATTATGGTGATTTAGAAAAAACGCAAAAAATTTATCAGTTAGTGCAAACACCGAATTCTGAAAGAGATGACAATTGGAATTCCGAATTCTTATCAAATATAGTTGCAGCAAGTTTTAAATGTGGCGAGCCACAAGTGATTACTGGCCCTGATGGTTTCCCTTATTTTCAACTCTTTCTACCAGAACCTAATGTTAGTTTTCAATGTTTCGTAATCGAAAAAATGAAAGATGATTTTTTATTAGAATACGGTTATGGCGTTGTAATAAATCCTACTGCAGAAGAACCTGATTGGGTTTTATCCTATGGTGATATTGTAAATTTACATCTTAACAACACATTTTATTCAAACGAACCGACACTGTTTTCAAAAAGAAAAAAAACTGAAACCATAACAAAATCAGAACAAGTCCTCATCGGTCAACCTTCGGAAACTTTATTGCCTATTAAAACAAGAAAAGTATTAGAATCTTTTTTAAAATATAATGGAATCGAATCTCCAAAAGTATTGTTGTTGATGCGACAAAATGAAAAAAAAGAAATCATTTCCCAAGACTTAGCCTTTAATATCACGCCCAACGATTTCGAATCTGAAGCCATATACCAAAATGTTATGTTGGCATTTGCCTGGTTTTTACCAAGACATTATTCGTGTATAGGCTTATCTGAAGCTAATTTTAGCGATGTTTTTCAACCATTATAAAACAACCATTTTTTTTTTATTAAATTTGCAGACCTAAAAAAATCGGACTAAAAATGTAAAAAACAATTTCTTTCAGACAAGTACGACCACAAATCAGGATTCGATTTGCGGTATTGTTTAATTCTTAATAGAAAGAAATTATGGTTGTTTTACAAAACATTTCCTATACACATCTTAACAAAGACTTACTGTTTAATGAAATTAACCTAACAGTAAACAAACAAAATAAAATCGCTTTAATTGGAAATAACGGCGTCGGTAAATCGACGCTTTTAAAAATTATTGCCAATGAATTACAACCTACGGGCGGAGTCCTAACCTTGGGAGCCGAACCTTATTATATACCCCAAATTTTTGGACAGTACAATCATCTCACTATTTCAAAAGCTTTACAAATAGAGGAAAAACTAACTGCACTTCATGAAATTTTGAAAGGAAATACCAATGATGAAAATTTTACTATCCTAAATAACGACTGGACTTTCGAAGACCGATGTCAGGAAGCATTACACTTCTGGCAACTAACGGATATCGATCTTTCTAAAAAAATGGAAACATTAAGTGGTGGCGAAAAAATCAAAATTTTTCTTGCTGGAATTTTAATTCATCAGCCAGAACTCGTCTTATTAGACGAGCCTAGCAACCATCTTGACAGCTCTGGCAGGCAATTGTTGTATGATTTTATTCAATCATCAAAAACAACTATGATTATTGTAAGTCACGATCAAAAATTACTGAATCAGCTACATGCTACTTGCGAGTTAACCCCAAATAAAATTAAAGTTTATGGCGGAAACTTTGATTTTTATATTGAACAAAAACAAATTGAAAAAAACGCATTAAACAACAATATTCAAAACAAAGAAAAAGCCTTACGCAAGGCCAAAGAAAAAGAAAGAGAAATAATCGAACGACAGCAAAAGTTAGACAGTAAAGGGAAAAACAAGCAAGAAAAGTCAGGAGTTTCGAGAATCATGATGAATACATTGCGCAACAATGCCGAAAATAGCACCTCGAAAATAAAAAGTGTTCATGCCGAAAAAATTAACGGTATTTCACATGATCTACAAGAATTGCGATCTAATTTGACTCCTCTAGACAAAATGAAATTTGGTTTTAGTTCTTCCAATCTGCACAAAGGAAAAATCCTTTTTACTGCAATTGATGTGAATTTTGGCTACAACAGCCATAATCTATGGAAAGAAAATTTGAATTTCCAAATAACATCTGGAGAGCGAATTGCCTTAAATGGCCAAAATGGTTCTGGAAAAACAACTTTAATTAATCTCATTTTAGAAAAGTTAAAGCCACAAACAGGATCTGTTTTAGCTGCCGAAAGTAAAGGGATATACATTGACCAAGATTACTCATTACTTAACAACACTTTGAATGTTTATGAACAAATAGAATTGTTCAATGTTTCAGAATTACAGGAACACGAAATCAAATTTAGATTGAATCATTTTTTATTTACTAATGAATACTGGGACAAATCGTGTAATACTTTGAGTGGTGGCGAAAGAATGCGTTTAATGCTTTGTTGCTTGACCCTAAACAAACAATCACCAGATCTTATTATTTTAGACGAACCTACCAATAATTTAGATATTCAGAACGTTGTAATACTAACAACTGCCATCAATCAATACCAAGGAACATTAATTGTTGTATCACATGATAAAAGTTTTTTAGAGAAAATCAATATTGAACGAACAATCGAACTATAATTTTAAGAAATATGACCTCAGAAATCCTTTCCACAACACCAAATTCTGAAATTGTTAGTATCAGAATATTCAACTTCTCTATAGAGCACTTATATCGTGCTTGGTCGGAACCTGAACATTTGAAAAATTGGTGGGGACCTAAAGGTTTTACCAATACGTTTCACGAATTTGATTTTCGCGAAGGAGGTAAATGGAAATTTACCATGCACGGCCCTGAAAAAGGGAATTTCGAGAATGAATGTGAATTCATCAAAATAGAAAAACCAAATCTTATTGCTTGGAAGCGTCATTCAAAACCGCATTTTCAAATCCTAACCACTTTTGAAGCTATTTCTGCAAACGAAACCAAAGTTGTTTTCAAAATGCTTTTTGAAACTGATGAAGCTTGTCAAAAACTAAAACCTTATGTTATAGATAAAAATGAAGAAAACTTTGACAAACTCGAAAAAGAGCTAGAAAAAATGATATTATAACTTTATTTCCACTCAACATCTACTGTATTTATCATTGTAGGCGAACCACCATTATAAAGAATTCCAAAACCACCGTAATCAGAAGTATTAATTTTTGCAGTTAAAAAAACTTCAGAATGTACCTCTTCATTGGTGGTGGCCGAAATTAATTCTGGATTACACGCAGTACCTTTTACAACCAATTGATTAGCCACAACTTCAAGATTAATCGTGTATTTTCCTTTAAATCCATTAGTAGATATTGGCTGAGTTATTGTTGTTGCGATACCATTTTTATACTCTAATAAAACACAATCTACAGCATCATGAAATTTAGTAGTTCGAATAAATCGTACTGCATAACCACTCATCGTTTTAGTATCAAACTTAATTAATACATCCATATACAAATGAGCCATGCTAAAACCCTGACCAGCCGTTTTGAATGGTGTTACGGTAAGGCAAAATTTCATATCTGTATATCTCTTTTCAATTGGTGTGTATAGCAAAGTAGCACTTCTGCCCGTTTGTAAAAGTCCAAATTGATTATCAGCTCCATCAAATCCTTTTCCATAATACCATACTTCTTTATTAGGATCATTACCTTCATTAGTAAATGGTCGCAAAGTCCAAAAACCAGGTTTAAGCTCGAACTGGTTTCTTGTCGAAGTATTTTGAAAATCTGTCCAAAAATTCATTTTGGTCGTAAGAATATCTTTTGGATCGATAGGTTTGTCAGTAATAACAACAAAAGGTTTTCCTGCATCACTCCTGCTACTTTTGGGAGCAACAGTCGCCATCATATAATACCCAACATCTGCAATATTAAGCGGATAATCGATAAGAGGAACATTGTTTCTGGATATTGCTACTTCAATTGGCTCACTTCCTTTTTTGTCACTACAGCGATACCAAGTAACTTGTGTTTCGTCTTTAAAAGAATTCTCAACTTGATAATTTAACTTTAGCTTTTCGTCTATAATTTTAGAAAATTGAGGGAGTTTGATAAATTTTGGACTATCTAATTTTGGCGGAATGACATACACTACCGAAGCCGCTACTAGTCCAGAAGCTGCTTTTGCGGTAACTATTACCGTTTGCATTTCGTCATTCAAATTATTTGGTATAAGCTCACATTCGCTACCATCGTAATTAGGCTTCAAACTCAGCACACTATTGTCAGCATCTGTACTCCAAGTAATTTTTTCTCCTTTTAATTCATAATTTCCAAAGCGATTAACAGTAGCCTTCAAAAGTACTTTGCTCTTATCTGTTTCAATCGTAATTTGTGAAGGACTTACTAAGAGCTGTGTTGGAAGATGGGTATATTTTTGTTGATTTTTCTTTTCGGCCTCAAAAACCAAATCCTTTATTTGCATTGGATCCCAATTATCATTTCCTGACAATAAATTATAGGTATTGTAAACAACTTTACCATTATAAATAAATCGATATGCATTAAGAACATCTAAATTATTCATATCAACAGTCGCTATTTTATTGTTGTTTTCAATCCAAACCGCTTTGTTATTAAGACTCACATTGTATTGATAATTTCGAGTTTCCTTTGGTAAATTATCATTCCATCCCAAATAAATTGTTTTATCCGACGAAAATCTCGTATCCACTATTGACAATTGTCCATTAGCTTTTGTAAAAAACTGATTCCCATAAACAAATGATCTGATATCACAATTCAAAAAAACAGCACCAGTTCCAACGGTAGAATAAAACGGCTTAGAGCTATAAAAATCTAAACTACAATTCAAATAAACACCAGTCCCGCATAAAGCATCATCAGTTGATTCAAAATGACAACGATCAAACAGTACTCTTTTGCCACCAACAAATGGACACAAATTAAGACGACTTATAAATCGGGTATTTCGAGCTACAATTTTGTCACCATCACAGTGAATAAGCTGCGCCTGAACAATTGCAGATGCTCTTTTTTTTCTGTTTAATTCTGGCCTCAATGGATAATTCAAATCAACATTGCAATAATTTCCAAAAGTAATATTCTCGGAACTTGTACCTTGACCAGAGAATTTAAACATGGTAAAATTTCCAACGGCACCAATAGTTTGTCCACGATTAGAAGCTAAAACAACATTTTCAGGATTATCACTAAGACCATAAAATCGAAGCCATTCGCATTTAATAACCAAGCCATACGGAACTGTTTCGTTAGCTTGAGGTTTTCGAATTTCGGGATCATCGGGATTGTCTATCCAATAAACATTTGGTGCGATAAACAAAGTCATTGGAGAGGATTCGGTTCCATCTGTAAGCTCTTTGCTAGCAGCATGTATCGAATTGAAAACAAATCTATATTTAGCCACCTGATCGTCTGTTAGTTGCGAATCTATAAAGAACGATTTTGGTCCTAACTCAATGGTCTTACCTTTGTA
The DNA here is from genome assembly GCF_040045115.1 of Flavobacterium adhaerens. Taxonomy (NCBI): domain Bacteria; kingdom Pseudomonadati; phylum Bacteroidota; class Flavobacteriia; order Flavobacteriales; family Flavobacteriaceae; genus Flavobacterium; species Flavobacterium adhaerens. The sequence goes on from NZ_JBDLZX010000001.1 coordinate 356,878, forward strand.
AATGATGGTTTTTCCAGTAAACTGAATTGGATTTTTAGCATCAAGAGAATGATATGCCACTTTTTCTTGTGCTATTGAAAGAAACCCAAAAAACAAAAATAAGGTGCAAAAATAAACTCTCTTCATACGGTAAATCAAAGCTTTCCTGTTTTGGCCATAACAAATAAAATAACAATAGGAATTGCCAATAATATAGTCATCAAAGTATGTTCCTGAATCAGCTCCGGATTTCGCAATAAGGTAATTAAATACCCACCAACTGCACCTCCAAAATGTGCTGTATGGCCAATATTATCATTCTTGGCTCTCATTCCGTAAATAGAATACAATAAATATAAAATTCCGAACAAATACGCAGGAATTGGTAATATAAAATACAGTCCCAACATCATATCGGGTTGCAACAAAATAGCCGAATACAATACTCCAGTAACCGCACCAGATGCTCCTACGGCTCTATAACTATAATCGTTTTTATGAAACAACATTGTAAGCAAACTACCAAAAATCAAGCTACCAAAATAGACCATTACAAACGAAACTGTTCCTAAAAAAGTTAATACTACAGGTGCAAAAAAATACAACGTCAGCATATTGAATACCAAATGGGCTATATCTACATGCAAGAATCCTGACGAAATCATTCGGATTTGTTCTCCAGAACGAATACTACCAATATGGAATTCGTACTTTCTGAAGAAATAAAGATCATTAAATCCCTTATAACTAATTATAACATTGGCAATTATAATGGCAAGCAAAATAAGATTCATACTCGAATTAAATTTTAAAAGTTTACAGTAAAACTAACTATTATTTGATAGACAAGATACACTCTTTTGAAATGAATTGAAAAGTATTTGATAACTAAAAAAATAAATAGCAGTTGGCTACTAAAAATCTTAAAAAAACGATAAAAAAAACAGGAAACATGTTTAAAAGTATATATTTGATTGGATAAAAAATGAAATACATTCAGGCTTATGAGTTATCCTTTATATATTGTATTTCAGCACTTTCTTTTTGATTACCATAACCATTTCGAGTTTTGACTATTTAAAACATACAAAAATTGAGATAATCTCAAAACTAGAAGCTTATTAGTACAATTAATTTTAAAATTATTATTTATTTATATTTGTATAAATTTTAACTACATGCAATATCTTGTATATTTACTTGCTTATCCATTAATTTGGGGAATATCTATACTTCCTTTTCCAATACTTTATTTAGTTTCTGATTTGGTTTGTTTTATAACCTACAGAATTATAGGCTATCGCAAAAAAACAGTAAGAGAAAATTTGGCATTGGCACTTCCTCATTTATCCGAAAAAGAGCGCCTTGATGTAGAAAAAAAGTTTTACCACCATATGTGCGATATGTTTCTTGAAATGATCAAAACGATGAATATTTCGGAAAAAGAAATTCGCAAAAGATTTGTTTTCAAAAATATAGATGTTTACAAAGAAGTCGAAAAACACGAAAAAAGCATCGCTGTAATTTGCTCACATTATGCTAGTTACGAATGGATTATATCCATGAATTATTATTCTGATTTCGTGGGCTATGGAATTTATAAACAAATTAAAAATCCTTATTTTGATAAATTAGTCCATAAAATACGTTCGAGATTCAAAGCCAAATTAATCACTACTAGACAGACAGTTCCAACAATTATTAGTAACAATAAAAACAAAGTATTGTCATTATACGGGTTTGCAAGCGATCAATCGCCTAAAGCCAAAGCGGCTGTACATTGGGCAAAATTTATGGGGATAGAAGTTCCTGTTCATATTGGTGCCGAAATGTTGTCCAAAAGATACAACATGGCTCTACTATATTTGAATACCAAAAAAGTAAGTCGAGGTCACTACGAAGCTACCCTTGAAATCCTTTCGGAAAACCCAAAAGAAATACCTGATTTTGAACTTACCAACCAATATTTGCATCTTTTGGAAAAACAAATTTATGAAGCTCCCGAATATTATTTATGGACTCATAAACGATGGAAATACAGACGTTAAGAAACATATTTTTTATAAACTAAAAAAAAGCTTTTCGATACCATTTTCGAAAAGCTTTTTTAGTTTCCTATTTTTTGACCGAAAACCATTTTTGTACAAATTCGTCTTCGATTGCCTTTGAATTCCTATGAATAAATTCATTGGTCACTTTATCATAAGTATAATCTAAGGACCACTCTTTGAAATTTTCGGATAAAGATTTAATACTATCGCAAACATATTCAATTTCTTCTGAAGTTGTGGTTGGATGAATAGACATTCTAATCCAGCCTGGTTTTCGAATCAAATCTCCTAAACTAATTTCGTCGATTAATTTGTTAGAAGCTTCTTGATCGACATGCAACAAAAAGTGTCCGTAAGTACCCGCACAACTACATCCCCCACGCGTTTGAATCCCAAACTTATCATTTAATAATTTCACCCCAAGATTAAAATGCAAATCTTCTATAAAGAACGAAATTACACCTAAACGATCATGATGCTGATTAGCTAGTATTTTTAAATTAGAAATTGTATTCAGAGAAGCAAAAACATATTCTACCAGTTCATGCTCTCGTTCTAGAATATTATCAACACCCATTTGTTCCTTCAGTTGAACTGCCAAAGCCGTTTTAATAACCTGCAAAAAACCAGGTGTTCCTCCATCTTCCCGATCTTCAATGTTGTCTATATATTTATGTTCGCCCCAAGGATTTGTCCAAGAAACCGTTCCGCCTCCTGGACAATCTGGCACCATATTATGATATAACTTTTTGTTGAAAACCAAAACCCCAGACGTTCCGGGACCTCCCAAGAATTTATGAGGCGAAAAGAAAATAGCATCCAAATAAGATTTTGGATCCTCAGGATGCATATCGATTTTTACATACGGGCCTGAACACGCAAAATCAACAAAACAAACTCCGTTGTACTGATGCATAAGTTTGGCTACTTCATGATAAGGAGTTTTTATTCCCGTTACATTCGAACACGAAGTTATAGAAGCTATTTTGTATGTTCTATCTTTGTGTTTTTCTAATAAAGCAAACAAATTATCCAGACTAAAAAGTCCATTTTCGCAGGAAGGGATGACCTCTACATCAGCAATAGTCTCTAACCAAGAAGTTTGATTCGAATGATGCTCCATGTGAGATATAAAAACAATAGGTTTTTTCTCGATTGGAATATTTACATATTCTATAAGGTTTTCAGGGATTTTCAAACCTAGAATTCGCTGAAATTTGTTGACCACCCCTGTCATTCCGGTACCATCGGTAATTAAAACATCATCCGAATTAGCATTTACATGATTCTTTATGATATGTCTTGCTAGGTGATATGCCTTGGTCATTGCGGTTCCCGAAACGGTAGTTTCGGTATGCGTATTGGCAACAAATGGACCAAACTCATTCATCAATTTTTCTTCTATTGGACGATACAAACGCCCACTTGCAGTCCAATCTGTATAAACAATTTTTTGAAGACCAAAAGGCGATTCAAACTCTTGATTGATGCCAATTATGTTTTCTCTAAACTGTTGAAAATAGTTTTCTAATTGAGTGCTTGTTTTTGTCGAAATCATTTTAACGCAATTTGGCTTCAAATATATCGCTTTTTGATAAAAGACAAATCGGCAACTTTACGTTTTTTGGTAAATATTCTAGATTTTAAAAGAGTATCCTGATTATTAACCCGAAAAACAGACGGATTTCTGATAAATATTCAATACTACCTATTTAAACAAACAATTATTACTTGACAAATAATAAAATCCTCAATATTTTTTCGATACTTATCTAAAAAAATAGTTTCTAAATTGTTTGATATTATTGGGAAAAAAATAAATTTGCAATTCTAAAAAAATCGGGATGTAGCGCAGCCTGGTAGCGTACTAGCATGGGGTGCTAGGGGTCGCTGGTTCGAATCCAGTCATCCCGACGAAATATAAAAAAACCGTTCCAAAATAATGGAACGGTTTTTTAGGTTTATATATTTTTGCAAATAAAGACAATTGCTCACTTTTTAGCCCTGACAGAGTCGATATCCTCGAAGCATAGCGTAGAGATAAAGACGATGGCAGGAATCTATGCTAATTGATAAAGCCTATTGTTTCGCTTCTTAAAATTTATATGCCTGCTACTGCTTTTATTTCATCGATAATTCTTAATGCTAAATCATCGGCGATTTTTTGTGTGGCGGCTTCGGTATAGATACGAATAATGGGTTCGGTATTAGATTTTCGAAGGTGAACCCAATTTTCGGCGAAATCAATTTTCACACCATCAATTGTTGTGATGTCTTCATTTTTATATTTTTCGGTCATAGCAACCAGAATAGCATCAACATCGATTTGAGGAGTCAATTCTATTTTGTTTTTACTCATATAATACTCAGGATAAGAAGCACGTAATGCCGAAACAGATACATTTTGGTTGGCCAAATGCGTTAAAAACAAAGCAATTCCTACCATACTATCACGACCGTAATGAGACTCAGGGTAGATAATTCCGCCATTCCCTTCACCACCAATGATAGCATTGTTTTTCTTCATTAATTCGACAACATTTACCTCTCCAACAGCACTCGCTTCATAGGTACCATTGTACTTGTTAGTGATATCACGCAATGCACGAGATGAAGACATATTAGACACTGTATTACCAGGTGTTTTACTCAAAACATAATCGGCTACAGCTACTAGAGTATATTCTTCACCAAACATTTCTCCGTCATCGCTAATAAAAGCCAAACGATCTACATCAGGATCTACTACGATTCCAAAATGGGCTTTTTCTTTAACAACCAATTCAGAAATATCGGTTAAATGTTCTTTTAATGGCTCAGGATTATGAGGGAAATGACCGTTTGGTTCGCAGTACAATTTGACCACTTCAACTCCCATTAATTCTAATAATTTAGGAACAATAATTCCGCCCGAAGAGTTTACACCATCTACTACTACTTTAAATTTAGCTGCTTTTACGGCTTCAATATCGACTAAAGGTAAATTCAAGACTTCGTCGATATGAATATCCATATAAGCATCATTTACAGTGATTTGCCCTAAATTATCTACATCGGCAAAATCAAAAGCTTCGGCTTCTGCAATTTCAAGAATTTTTTCACCTGCAGCACCGCTCAAAAACTCCCCTTTTTCATTCAATAACTTCAAAGCATTCCATTGTTTCGGATTATGAGAAGCAGTCAAAATGATTCCGCCATCAGCTTTTTCTAAAGGAACAGCAACTTCGACAGTTGGAGTAGTTGACAACCCCAAATCAATCACATCAATTCCTAAACCAACAAGAGTATTGATTACTAAATTATGAATCATTGGCCCAGAAATACGAGCATCACGACCAACAACAACAGTTAAATTTTCTTTTTTTGAATATGTTTTTAGCCAAGTTCCGTAAGCTGAGGCGAACTTTACAGCATCAACAGGAGTCAAATTATCTCCTACCTTACCTCCTATCGTACCACGAATACCTGATATTGATTTTATTAATGTCATTTTTAAAAATTATATGGTTATTTAGTTACAAATATAGAAAAGTTGCTAAGTTTCCGACTTATTAAGTTTCTAAGTTTAAAAAAAAAAATGCTATTTTTACTAAAAACGAAAACTAAGAAACCTAAGAGTACTTAGTAAACTGTTTCCAGAAAAAAGTAAAAAAATGAATTTTCTTGCCCATATCTATTTGTCAGGCGACCAAGAACTCGTAAAAATTGGAAATTTCATGGCCGATGGAATTCGCGGAAAACAATTCGTAAATTACCATTCGGATATTCAAAAAGGAATAATTCTGCACCGATTTATTGACACCTACACCGATTCGCACCCCATTTTTAGAAAAAGCACCAGCCGATTGCATAGTAAATACCATCATTATTCAGGAGTTATAATAGATGTGATTTACGATCATTTTTTAGCCAAAAATTGGAATTGTTATTCTGATGAAAAACTCGAAAATTATGTAGCTCTTTTTTATCAATCCTTACACGATAATTACGATTTGCTATCCGAAAGAGCCAAAGGAATGATGCCATACATGATTAAACAAAACTGGTTAGCAAGCTACCAAACTATCGAAGGAATCAACCAAATCCTAACACAAATGGATTATCGCACGAAGAATCAATCCAATATGCGATTTGCTTCAACAGAACTTACCACACATTACGATGATTTTGAAGAAGAGTTTACAACTTTCTTCGAAGATTTAAGAAAAGAATCGTATCAAAAACTAATTTCTATTTAAGAAATGGTACTTTTTTTAGTCATTCTCAAAAGAAACAAAACCTAAATTGAAACGAATATTCTTGATTTTTTCTAGAAAGTTTCAATACTGATATGGCACTATGTATTTATGGATTTTAAACTCCAATAAAATTGTGACGGTTAATTGTTTATAAGTTTTTATAAAAACAACGAATTATACAACAACAGCACATATTAACTCAGATTTGTTTTATTAAATTTGCTTGCTAAAAAAATCAAAATGTCAGAAAACAACCAACCCGAAGTAAATTCAAATCCAGAAAAAAACAATTCTAAATCAAAAAAAATAATTCTTATATCGGCTGTATTAGTCGTACTTGGCATCATCATAATACCACGTGTTTGGGCAAAGTTCAACAAAAAAGAAACCATATGCTTGAACAGTCAGACTCAAATTTACGACAAGTTCAAAAATGCAGTCGTGTTGGTTAAACACTCCTATTCATTACAGATTTCAATCAAAGGTTCAGAACCTTTTCAAATCGAAGTTGACGATACCTCATTTGAAGAAAAAACTATTTCAGGAACAGGCTTTTTTGTTTCAGAAGACGGAAAAATTGTAACCAATCATCATGTGGCTGAACCTTGGAAATACGCAACCCCAGATACCCAAGCTTTTGATGAATTGAAAAATCATATTGCAGCAATACTTCCTGATTCTATCGATAAAAAAGATTACAAAGTTTATCTAGAGTCCCATTGGAATGACTATTATAATGATTATGAAAACGAAGGAGATTTTTCCGATGAAGAAGCTGCTATCGAAAATAATTTAGTTGTAGCCAATGTAGATTCAACAAATGTAAACTCAGAAGTAAACGATTTAATTACCGAAAACAAAACTGATGAAGCAGCAGTAACAGGTCAAATTACCTATACTAGTCTTGAAGATATTGAAATTGTTCCTAAAACAGTTACAGTTAGTATTGCATTACACGGTTCAAAAGACAACTGGCTTCCATGCAAAGTCTTTAAAATAGCTAACGAAGATGAAGTTGATGTTGCTATTTTACAATTAACAAATGAAACTTTACCAACATCAGTAACTAATATTGTCGATTTAGATAACGCTGTAACCGATGACACTTCTCTAAAACCTGGAACCAATGCAATTTTAATTGGTTATCCGCTAGGATTGCAATTAGCCAATACCCGCAAGGGAATCAAAGTTCAGGTATATGAAGGTCAAATAAATAAAGAATCAGACGGTGTTAGTATTCAATACAATGTGACTTCTACCCATGGTGCTAGTGGTTCACCAGTATTTAACGAATGTGGCCAACTCATAGCTGTAAATTATGCAGGATATGATCAAGCTCAAGGTTATAATTTTGGAATTGTTGCTAAACATGCAATGTCATTAATGGAATAGTTTTCTCTTCTTAATATAAAATCTTAATTTTGTATTCAATCCATGATGTAAGATCTAATGTTAAAAAAACTCCTTTCCAAATTTGAACAACTAATTGCTTTATCACAATCTCTTTTAGGAGAAAAACAATTCATACTCCTATCGAGTGTTTTGGTTGGTATTTCATCAGCTTTTGCGGTGATTGTATTAAAAACATTTGCGCACTGGGTTTTTCGATTTGCAACTTATGTAACCAGACATACCAATTTTCTTACTATTCATACTGATTTTCTAACTATTGGATTAATCAAAATAATGCTTCCTGCAATAGGAATTTTGCTTACGGTATTCGTTGTCAATAGATTTTTAGGTGGCGCCATCGAGAAAGGAACTTCTCAAATTTTATTTGCAGTTGCCAAAAAAGCCAGTATAATTCCGAAGAAACAAATGTACGCTCAAATCGCAACCAGCTCACTTACCGTAGGTTTAGGAGGGTCGGCTGGACTCGAAAGTCCGATCGTAATTACAGGAGCGGCATTTGGTTCTAATTATGCTCAGAAATACAAATTACATTATAGAGATAGAACTTTGCTTATTGGTTGTGGTGTTGCAGCTGGTATTGCAGCAGCTTTTAACGCCCCAATAGCCGGAGTGTTATTTGCTGTAGAGGTTTTACTTGTCGATGTGAGTATTTCGGCCTTTACACCTATTATGATTGCTGCTGCAACTGGAGCTTTAGTATCTGCAATTGCTTTAGACGAAAGTATATTATTGAATTTCCCTACTAGACAAACTTTTAATTATCATAATCTTTTTTATTACATTTTTCTTGGAATTTCAACAGGTTTTATCGGGATTTATTACACCCGAAATTTTCAAAAAGCAGAGCATTTTTTTAGTCACGTAAAGCTTTCTCCTTATAAAAAAGCATTATTTGGAGCTTCGATTCTAGCTCTTTTAATCTTTATTTTTCCAACTCTTTTTGGCGAAGGATACGAAACGATTAGAACACTTGCAGAAGAAGACCCTGGGCAACTATTAGAGAATACTTTTTTTAGTGAATTTAGAAACAACGATTGGGCTTTGTTGGCCTTTGTTGGATGTTCGTTTATGCTAAAAGCCTTTGCTTCGGGGATTACAATAGGAAGTGGCGGAAATGGGGGTAATTTTGCCCCTGCTCTATTTTTAGGTTCATATGTTGGATTCTTTTTTTCAAAGTTCCTTAATATGACGGGATTAACTAACTTGCCAGTTAGTAATTTCACAATGGTTGGAATGGCCGGAATCTTGAGCGGTTTATTTCACGCACCTTTAACAGCAATATTTTTGATTGCAGAAATCACAGGGGGTTACGGATTAATGATTCCTCTAATGATAGTTGCTTCAATTAGTTTTGCAATCTCTAAACGTTTTGAAATTCATTCGTTGGATGTTAAAAATTTAGCTAAAAAAGGGCACGCATTTACGAGTAATAAAGACACTAATGTTCTCTCCACATTAGATACTAACTCTATTATCCAAACTGATTTCCTTACAGTATCACCCGATGAAAATTTAGAAAAATTAGTCGATTTGATCTCTCATTCCAATCAAGTAATTTTTGCCGTAGTTTCCAAAGACAATAAACTTTTAGGAATTATTCATTTTAATGATATCCGTGAAATTATTTTCAATACTTACCGGGTAAAATACACCTTGATCAAAGAAGTTATGGTACGACCAGAAACTGTTATCCATCCTTTTAACAGCATGGAAGTAGTAATGAACAAATTTGAATCATCCAAAAAAAACTATCTCCCGGTGGTTCGTGATGAAAAATATTATGGTTTTATATCCAAATATGTTGCGCTAGAAGCCTACAGAACCAAATTAAAATCAATGACTATAGAATAATTTTTTATCTAAACTAAGTAGTTATTAATTTTATTCAACGGCAAAATAAACACACATAATCTAAAAGAGAAAATCATATTGTTTCAAAAAAAAAATGCGAATCCTCTTTTGCTTTTATATTATCTTATTTTAACACAATCTTCCATGATATCCTATCAAAAAAATCAAGCAAAATGGTAACTTTGCTTTTTTGTAAAAATTATGCTAGAAACAGACAATACGATTGAAGTTCAAGGCGCTCGCGTTCATAATCTAAAAAATATAGACATTTCAATTCCTCGCGAAAAACTAGTGGTTATTACTGGTCTTTCGGGGTCTGGAAAATCATCTTTGGCATTTGATACGATTTATGCCGAAGGACAAAGGCGTTATGTAGAAACTTTTTCGGCCTATGCTCGACAATTCTTAGGAGGATTGGAGCGACCCGATGTTGATAAAATTGATGGGCTTTCGCCCGTAATTGCAATTGAACAAAAAACAACTAGTAAAAGCCCACGCTCTACCGTAGGAACGATTACAGAAATTTACGATTTTTTGCGTTTGTTATTCGCACGTGGCGCAGACGCATACAGTTACAATACGGGCGAGAAAATGGTTTCCTACTCTGATGATCAAATTAAAGAACTGATTACTGATAATTTTACCGGAAAAAGAATCAATATTTTAGCACCCGTAATTCGTTCTAGAAAAGGACATTATGCCGAGTTATTTCAACAAATAACCAAACAAGGATTTCTGAAAGTTCGTGTAAATGGAGATATCCTCGATTTGGTTCCTGGAATGAAATTGGATCGATACAAAACACATGATATCGAAATTGTCGTGGACAGAATGGTTATCGAAAACAATCCCGATATCGACAAACGATTATCCGAAAGTATCAATACCGCTATGCATCACGGCGAAAATGTTTTGATGGTACTTGATCAGGACACGAATGAAGTTCGTTATTTTAGCAGGAATTTAATGTGTCCTTCAACTGGAATTTCCTATCAAAATCCAGAACCCAATTTATTCTCTTTTAATTCCCCAAAAGGAGCTTGCGATCATTGCAATGGCTTAGGAACAATCAATCAAATCAATGTTAAAAAAATAGTTCCCAATCCTAAATTATCGATAAAAGCTGGCGGATTTGCTCCTTTGGGTGAATACAAAAGCAGTTGGATTTTCAAACAATTAGAAATTATTGGCGAAAAATTCAATTTCAAATTAACCGATGCAATCGAAAGTATTTCTGAAGAAGCAATGGAAATGATTTTGAATGGTGGAAAAGAGAAATTCGCAATTGAATCTAAAGTTTTAGGCGTTACCAAAGAATACAAAATTGATTTTGAAGGAATTTCTCATTTCATCAAAAACCAACACGACGAAAGCGGTTCGACAACCATAAAACGTTGGGCTAAAGAATTTATGGATGAAGTAAAATGCCCAGTTTGCGAAGGTTCACGATTAAAAAAAGAAGCTCTTTTTTTTAAAATCAACGAAAAAAACATTTCCGAATTATGCGATTTGGATATTTCAGATTTGACTGCTTGGTTTTTAGACCTAGACCAACATTTGTCTGAAAAACAAAAAACAATTGCTTCTGAAGTCATTAAAGAAATCAAAGACAGATTGAACTTTTTAATGAATGTTGGTTTGAATTATTTAGCCTTAAGCCGAAGCTCAAAATCGCTTTCTGGTGGCGAAGCACAACGTATTCGATTGGCAACTCAAATAGGTTCACAATTGGTCGGTGTTTTGTATATTCTCGACGAACCTAGTATTGGTTTGCACCAAAGAGACAATGAAAAACTGATTCAATCACTTGAACAGTTACGTGATATTGGAAACTCCGTTATTGTAGTCGAGCATGATAAAGACATGATCGAAACGGCTGATTATGTTATTGATATAGGTCCAAAAGCAGGCAAATTCGGGGGTGAAATCATTAGTATCGGTACCCCAAAAGAAACATTAGCATCCAATACCATTACCGCTCAATATCTGAATGGTAAAATGAAATTTGATATTCCGAAAGAAAGAAGAAAAGGAAATGGCAAATTCCTAAAACTTACAGGAGCAACAGGAAATAACTTAAAAAATGTTTCTATCGAAATCCCTCTAGGTCAATTAGTTTGTGTCACAGGCGTTTCTGGAAGCGGAAAATCGACTTTGATTAACGAAACCCTTTATCCTATTTTGAATGCTTATTATTTTAATGGGGTCAAAAAACCAAAGCCTTACAAAAAAATTGAAGGTTTAGAGCATATCGATAAAGTAATAGATATTGATCAAAGTCCAATTGGAAGAACACCACGATCCAATCCAGCAACTTATACTGAAGTTTTTTCAGAAATCAGAAATCTTTTCACGATGACTCCCGAGAGTATGATTCGAGGTTATAAAGCTGGTCGTTTTAGTTTTAATGTAAAAGGAGGACGTTGCGAAACCTGTGAAGGTTCTGGAGTTCGTACAATCGAAATGAATTTTTTGCCAGATGTTTATGTCGAATGCGAAACATGTCAAGGCAAACGCTTTAATAGAGAAACACTTGAAATACGCTACAAAGGCAAATCTATTTCGGATGTACTCGAAATGACTGTTGATGAAGCTGTTCCTTTTTTTGAAAATATTCCAAAAATTTACAGAAAAATAAAAACTATTCAAGACGTTGGTTTGGGCTATATCACACTTGGTCAACAAAGTACAACTCTTTCTGGTGGCGAAGCACAACGTATTAAACTCGCAGGAGAATTATCCAAAAAAGATACTGGAAACACTTTCTATATTTTAGACGAGCCTACTACAGGTTTACATTTTGAAGATATTCGAGTATTGATGGAGGTCATCAATAAATTAGTTGATAAAGGAAATACCATATTAATTATCGAACACAATATGGATGTTATAAAATTGGCCGATTATATAATTGATATTGGTCCTGAAGGTGGTAAAGGTGGCGGAACGCTTGTAGCCAAAGGAACTCCTGAAGAAGTCGCTCAAAACAAAAAAAGCTTTACAGCCAAGTTTTTGAAAAAGGAATTATCCTAATTAAAATTTTGAATAGAGTTTCTCTTTTTGTGAAAAATCTATTAATATCCATAAAAATCACAAATTACATTTATTATTAAAAGACAAAGACTATCTCTTAAATAAGAGACAGTCTTTTCTAATAAAAATTCAACTTAAAAAATTAGAGTATAAATATTTTATATAAATGATTAGTTCAGTTAATTTTAATCATAAGAATTATCTAAACATCATTATGGAGTATATGTATCCCCTAACTTTAGTTTATCACCAGAATCATCGACTTCAAAAAATTTAGGAATACGAATATATTTTCCTTTATTATTCTCATAATGACTATGTAATGACATAATTAGTTTACCATCAAAAGTATAAAACATCATGCCATGCCCAAAATTTGGTGGTGTTATTGGTTCGGGTTCTTGTATCCAAGGTCCGTCAAGAGTACCGCTTTCTGAATATGCCACCCCCTGAGTATAAACATCATAAACCCAACTAGTCCACAACATTCCTAGTTTTCCAGTTTTTGTTCTAAAAACCCATGGTCCGTCAGTCACTTTATTTGGCTCTATAAACCCATTCTCCTTTTGTTTACTCCAAGGCGAATCTTTAGCATAGAAAAGAATTTTTGCTTTCCCAGTTGTACCACTAAAATTATTCTTAAGCTCTATTTTTTCAACAGTACCATTATTATTCTGTACCCATTCATGACAATATACCATATATGGTTTTTGATCTACATCTGTCCATAATGTTGCATCAAGCGTTGACATAGATTCAGGTAGATACGTTTTATCAGCCATAGGTACATAAGGCCCCTCTGGGCTATCACTTATCAGAACGTGACTTGCCCTTCTAACATTCTTTTTAGCATCAATGATGATTTTTTCATTAGTGAAAGTGGCAAAATAATAATACTTTCCTTTGTACTCGTGTATCTCTGCTGCCCAAATCATTGGTGATTTTCCCATCCATGATTCAGGGTTTGGTTTTGCAACTTCAAAAGGGCCTGACCAGTATTTTAAATCCTTACTCTTCCATAATAAGCCACCAGTCCCAGTCATGTAATACATATTACTTTTTTTGTCAGCAAAAACAAATGGGTCACTTAATCGTATTGAATCTAAAACAATATTGTTTTTTACTTTTGTATGCTTCTGCTGAGAAAAAACTGGAAGTACTACACATAAAAAAAGTGTTACCAAAACTAGTCTTTTGCTTTTCATCATAATTCTTGTTTTACTTAGATAATTCAATTCCTTGATGGGTTGGAACAACTTGTTTGATAGTTCCATCAGGTTTAAATTCTAATTTATCGATACAGACTTCGCGGTGAAAGCCACCAGCTTCACCCATTTTGATACCAGTTGGATATGAAAAACGGTGGTACGTAATATACCATTCATCCTTATTTGGGATTTGTAAAACCGAATTGTGTCCTGTTGCGTAAATTCCCTGATCTGGAATACCCTGGATAACTACATTATCTTTAGAAATTTCAATTGGCCCCAAAGGTGATTTTGACGTTCCGTAACGCACTTTGTAATTTGGACTTCTAGTATCATCCTCACTCCACATAAAATAATAAGTTCCTTTTCTGTAAATTACGTAAGTTCCTTCACGATAAGTGTTGTCAACATTAATTAATTTGGCTTGACCTTTGAAAGAAACCATATCGTCATTCAATTCGGCTACAGCCATATAACCATTACCCCAATACAAATAACTTTTACCTGTTTTAGGATCTGTAAAAACATCTGGATCAATTTCTTGTCCACCTTTTACTCCTTCTGGTCTAGTCGCTACAAGAGCTTTTCCACTGTCTTTGAAAGGTCCTGTTGGATTGTCTGAAACGGCAACACCAATTTTTTGTGCTGCTGTGAAATAATAGAAATACTTATACTTTCCTTTTACTTTTTTCTCAACAATACAAGGAGCCCAAGCATTGCGATTTGCCCAAGTAACATCTTTTTTAAGATCGATGATAACACCTTCGTCTTTCCAATCTTTCAAATTATCGGACGAGAATGTTTTGAAATAATACCCTGACCAGCCATCAAAACCATCGCTTGTTGGGTAAATGTAATATTTCTTAGTTTTGTTAGAATATAAAATATCTGGATCTGCATAGTAGCCCTCAAGAACTGGATTATTGTTTACTCTTGGATATTTTGCCGGAGTTCCCCATTTATCGGTAAGACGATTCAATTCGGATCTTGTAATAGGCAAAATCGTTCCGTGACGCGGGTTGAAATCCATAGCTATTTCATTATCGATTACAGCAAAATGCTCTAAATCTTTTGTCTTAGTAAACTGATATCTCCCTTTGGTGTAAACATCATACATCAAAATATACTCATCAGAATTATTCAATTTAAAAACACTAGACCCTTCTACTCCATCGTTGGTTTGTTGTAGATAATTATCATTTTCTATCCAATTCCCCGAAGTCAAATCGGTAGTAGTTGCTACTTTTATACCCGCTTTCTCGGTTTCTGTTTTATAAAAAAGATGATAAACGCCTTCTTTTTCGATGATATCACCGTCTATACAAGCTCTTTCTGATTTTGGCACAAACAATAATTTTGGAGCGCTTTCAAGAGCTGTAAAGTCCTTATTAGCATAAGCATAGTAAATTTTGTCAGGGCCTCCCGCATACTGCAAACTAAAGTAAATCATATATTTACCAGCTTTTGCATCGTAAATAGTTTGAGGTGCCCAAACACGTTTTAAGTTCTCATTACCTGGAAAAGTAGTTTGGATATTCACTACATTACTTGTCCAATTGACAAGGTCGGTACTTTTTAATAAAACCATTGCACGATTACTGTCCCAACCTTTTGATGAAGTCATATCTGTCAAAACCATATAAAAAGTCTTTCCATCTTCACCTCTCAAAATATGTGGATCACGCACACCTCCAGTTGAACTGATTGCTTTGCTGTCTATTACCGGTTTATTATTATTAAGATGGTAATAATGATAGCCGTCTGCGCTAATCGCATAACGAACAGCCTCCTCCTCGACTGAGTTTCCTGTAAAATATACAAATAAGTATGCCGTTAAATCTTTTTCGGCAATAATTGGTGGTGTTCCTTTGGTTGTATTCTGTGCCTGTGCTAAACTAAAACACATTAGCAGAATTAAAAATATTCTTTTCATTATTTTTTGCTTTTTAATTGATACAGAACTGAACTATGCGGTTTTAAATCTGCTCCTATTTCTTTGGAAGTTACTTTAGATTTTTCACCTGTCCACATATTTAAAACTTCTGCTGAACCGGAAATTCCAAGATCTGAAAGATTTACGGATACTTTCTGTGAGTCTTTATCTGAAATATTGAACAATGCCAGATAAACACTTCCATCTTTTGCATTTTTTGAAGTAACCGCAATTTTTCCATCTTTTTGAAAAAGTTGCTTTACATCGGTACTCTCATTATGCATTTTTACAACTTCAGGATTTGTTAATAATGACAAAGTAAAAGCATCGTTACTTGGTAAATCTCCACCAAAAAACAATGGTGATTTTAAGATATTAAAAAATGTAATCAACGTATATTGCTCGTCTTTTGTTAAACGAGTCATTCTATCATTACCACGCTCTCCTCTAATCGAAATGCGACCCAACGGAATCATATCGCAATCAGGCCATGTTCCTGGAGCAATATGTGGATACCATTTTTGAGCAATATCCATCAAATGCGTCATGTGAGGCCATGTATCCCAAACATCATCAACCATACGCCACATATTAGCATGCTCTTTTACGTGTGAAGCAGCCGTAATTGGAGTTTCTCCAGGCGAAGTACTCAAAACAATTTTGCGCCCACATTTATCGATTGCTTTTCGGATTAAATTGATTTCACCTTCATGATAAGGTCTAGATAAATCATCTATTTTAATAAAATCGACTCCCCATTGTGCATATAATTCAAAAATAGAATCATAATACTCCTGTGCTCCAGGTTTGTCCGCAACAATGGTATAATTATCTCTTAACCATTCGCATTGCAAAGCTGTAGAATAAATTTGATCTGCAGTTACACCGTTTGCACCTTTAATTGGCATCTTGTCTTCAACTGCTTTTTTAGGAATTCCTCGCATGATATGAATTCCGAATTTCAATCCTTTAGCATGAACATAATCAGCCAAAGGTTTAAAACCTTGTCCATCTTTTGCAGACGGAAATCTATTTAACGCTGGTAAATATCTTCCGTATTGATCCATTACATATCGAGGATCTGTTTGATTGTAACCGCCTGCTTTGTCATTTTCTACAAACCATCTTATATCAACAATTATATATTCCCAACCAAACTTTTTAAGTTCTTTTGCCATATAATCAGCATTGGCTTTTACTTCATGTTCTTCTACAGTCGGACCATAACAATCCCAGCTGTTCCAGCCCATTGGAGGTGTTTTTGCCCATTGTTTAAATTCTCCTTCTGCAAATGTTTTTATTTGCGCATTTACAGATGCAGAAATTAAAATGGTTCCTAAAAAAATGGTTATTTTATTTTTTATTTTCATAATTTTTAAAAAAATAAGTGTTAATAATACACTTTAAATATACTGTTTTATATTGAAATGAAATTAGATCTAAAAAACAATTAATTGCTCTTAGATCTAATTTGTGTTTTTAGCGAAAAAAAAATTATTTCACATTTACGATAACATCAACTGGTTTTAGCCATTGGCTTTTAAATGTTACTTTTATAGGCTCTGTAGATTCACCTGTAGCTTGTACATATGCCGCTATATGACCGTGAAATACTCTCTGTACATTATCTGTGTAATCTGTCATATCGCTGTTGTTTCCTGCTTCAAGTCCTAGTAAAGTTCCTGGTCCTGTAATTGTACAAGTCACTTCATTATCAGAGAGCATTACTGGCAAACCGTTTTGGTCTTTAACCTGAACCATGATTTTGGCAACACCTTTATCTTTACTGATTGTGATGTTTTTCTCTGCAATCGTTAATTCAACTGGCTGTTGAGTTGAAGTAATCGCATAACGACTAACCTCTTTGTCATTTTTATCTAAACCAATTGCTTCTAATTTTCCAGACGCAAAAGGAATGTCCCAGTAGATAATTCCAGTTTTCTCATCATATAACTTAGTTTCACCAACAACTTTTCCGTTTAATTCCAAACGAGCTTTAGCAGCATTGGTATAGCAAACTACACGTATTTTTTGCCCAGCATCGTAATTCCAAATTGCCCAAGCATCTTTAGAAACGTCTTTGTCATTTGTCAATGGATAAGTTCCTAAATAAGCCATTGGTTTATCTGACCATAGTGATTGACGGTAATACCCTCTAGGCTTTATAACTCCAGCAAAATCAACTAATCCTGAATAAAAACCTCTAGATGGCCATCTACCTGATTCTCCTAAATAATCGATACCCGTCCAAAGGAACTGACCAAAAATATGTTTGTTGTTTTTTACAGCCAACCAAGGTTCCATATCATGCACATTTTCACTACCATAAATTACCCTTTTTGGATATTTAGCATGATCGGATTGGTATTTGCTTTCAGTATAATTATATCCTGTAATATCTAAAGCGCCTGGATATTCCGTTTCGTTAGACATGGCAACACCTGCTAAACCAGCCGTTGTAGGACGTGATTTATCATATTTTTTAACCGCTGCAACCAAACGTTTTGCAATAGCACCTAAACGCATTGCATCTGGTGCATCTTTCTTGTAACCTCCATAATTAGCTTGACCAAATCCATCTTTTCCTTTGTCTAAAACAGGATGCGAATAAGGATCGTTTGGATAATCTACTTCATTACCAATACTCCATCCAAAAACCGACATATGATTTCTGTCACGACGAACAAAATCTTCTAAATCTTTTTCAGCCCAATCAGCAAAAATATCAAATGAGCCTTGGAATCCTGGAGTTCCATAATTCCATCCCTCTAACCATTTACGTTTTGGGAATTCCCATTCGTCATAAGCTTCATTCAAAACTAATAATCCTAATTCGTCACAAAGCTCATAAAAATCTGGAGCTTGTGGATTATGGCTGGTACGTATTGCGTTTACGCCAATCTCTTTCAAAGTTTTAAGTCTAGTTTCCCATACTTCTCTCGGTACAGCAGATCCCAAAACTCCAGCATCATGGTGTAAACAAACCCCTTTCATTTTCATCCACTCCCCGTTTAAAGCGAAACCATTGTTAGGATCGAAGGTAAAAGTTCTAAAACCTGTTTGTGTAACCGTTTTATCAATTTCTTTTCCATCTCTAAAAACTGTCGTTTTAAGCTGATATAAATTTGGGTTATTTAAATCCCACAATTGTGGATTTTTGACATTTAATTTCGTCGCAATTTTCCCGTTTTTATTAGCCGCTACTTCTACTTTTGAAGAAGATTTGGCAACCGATTTTCCGTCTTTAGAAATCAATTCGTTTACAACTGTTAAAGCCGATTTTGATGAAGAACCATTTTCTAAATCTACTTCAACATTCAAAATTCCTGACCCTTTTTTTACTTCTGGATAAGCATAAACTCCCCATTGTGCAATGTGAACCGGATTTGAATAAACAACCCAAACATTTCTGTAAATTCCAGAACCAGTGTACCATCTAGAATCGGCACTTTGACTATGATCTACTCTTACTGAAATTGTGTTTTCTTCTCCATATTTCACATAAGGAGTTGCGTCATAAGCAAAAGATATATATCCGTTTGGACGTTTTCCTAAAGAATGACCATTGATAAAAACTTCGCTTCTGTTATATACTCCTTCAAAATACAAATACACTTTTTCGCCACTTTTGGCTTGTGGGATATTGATTGATTTCCTGTACCAACCAATACCTCCAGGTAAATATCCTGTACAACTCGCAAGTGTTGGACTTAATTGTCCTTTTACACTCCAATCATGAGGCACATTTATTTTTTGCCATTTACTGTCATCAAAAGTTGTGTTTTTGGCATCTGGAGTTTCTTGAAGGTTGAATTTCCAATTGTCATTAATTTTTTTTGAATCCCCAAACGAAACCTGACTGCTCGCAGACAGACACGAAAAGAGTAATGCTGGTAATAAGATTTTTTTTGTAACCATTTTTATTAAGATTCTATGTTGCTGAAAAAATTAATTTTCACAAACAATAATTAGTAATTTTTAATATTGTAATTCTCCAACAAATGTTACCACTGACTTTGCTGGTATTTCAAGATTGTCTATTTTTTGAATTTCGGATCTTTTTAAATTTGAATTTTCAGAAGTGATATAAGGTGTCAATTCATTGTTTTTTACAGTTCCTTTTGATAATTCAAATTTGTATTTCTGAGCAGATTTTCCGCAGTTTACAGCCACAACAATTAACTTTTTGTTTGCTGTATCTTTGTAAGCGGTAAGCATCACATCATTTGCAGCATCCAATTCATTTTGATTAGGAACATCAATTCTAAGCATTCCTGGGCGAACAAAAAGAGAGTAATTACCCAATGCCCAAAGCAGTTTAGAATCATGAAACACACCATCATTTTTCACGTAATCAGGTGCAGTACTTCCGTTACTTTTGCCATCATCTAGATAAATCAAACCATCTTTATAATCGGCACGAGTAAGTGATGTCCACCATTGCCATGACGAAGCATTAGCAAGAGCAATATCATTATGAATTAGCCTCGCAACAAATAATGCTGTCTGCATTCCTAAATCTCTACCATTTCCAGAACCTCCTGGAATTTCGGCTACACCAGGATTTTCTAAAATACAATATTCGGACTGCCAATATTTTAAACCTGGTTTTTGTTTCACTTCGGCAGCGATCAATTTTCTGCTCAAAACTTGTCTATCAATTGGCCAAGTTGTAAAATAACTATGTCCTAGAATGACATTTTTTACATTTGGGAGTTTCGAAATATTGGTCTTTGTTTTTCCAAAGAAATAGTCAATTTGATTATCGCGGTTTTCGGCATTTACATTCTCGTATAAATAATTGATTTGCCCTGCTTCGGCAATTACAATTTCAGTACTCATCTTTTCAGCTTTGAGTTTCTCCGAAAGTGATTTCGTTACCTCATAAATTTCCAAATTTGTTGCTGGTGTTCCTTCTTGACTGTTCCTGTCACCATTATTTGGCATCCATTCCCATTGTGGTTCATTTAATGGACTCACATAATCAAATTTGATTCCTTCTTTTTTCTCTAAACCTTTAATACTTTGAACTAAAAAATCAGTAAATTTTGGGATTGCTCCATTTTTTAGATTCAGCTTATTTTTTTCAGAAGAAAAAGACAATCCGTTATTTGTCATTTGAACGGGTGGACTATTTGTAAAAATCAAGAATTTTTCAACACCTCTTTTTTTAGCTGCCTGTAAAAACCATCTTTGTCCTTCTTGTTTTGAAAAATCATAAGTACCATCTGCATTAAGAAAACATTCGCTTCTTCTCCACTCATCCGAAACTTTACTATTTTCACCTTGCTCTACACTTCCAGCACCCAAATTAAATCTCCAAATAGAAAGCCCAATTCCTTTAGGGTTTCCTTGAGCATCAATTTCTTTGCTAAAAAGTAAATCAGCTATGGCATTCTTTTTTTGCTCAGGCCAATTTTTTCCAACAAACTGAGTTCGCCAGGCATCAGATCCTCCAAATCCATCCATTGTCTGAACTACATTATCTGTGCTAATGATAGCGGTTCTCTGAGCAAATGCCATTGAACCCATTACCAATAAAAGAGAGATATATACTTTTTTCATTTTAATATTCTATTTTATATATAACCGCAAAGCCTATCTTTCTGTGTCTAAATCCAACAGAACAACATTGAACTTTGCGATTAAATATCTTTATCGATTCTTATTTATAAGTTCCTACATAGGTCACTACAGATTTTGCAGGAATTTCAAAATTTGTTGGATCAATATCTGCCCCTTTTTTCAAACTTGAAGATTCAGAAGTTGTGTAAGGTGTTAATTTATTATCGACCAATGTCCCTCCTGCAAGATTCAATTTATAAGCCTTTGCTGCAGTATTAACATTTACAGCAACTACAACCAACTTTTTGCTTGATTCGTCTTTGTAAGCAGTAACCATCACATCATTTACAGCAGCGGCATTGTTTACAGAAGGAATTTGAACTCTTATCATTCCAGGTTTTATGAAGAATGAAAAATTCCCAAGAGCCCATAAGGTTTTAGACTCCCTAATGTATCCGTCGTATTTGCAATAATTCGCATCTCCTGCACCATTGCTAGAACCATTATCAACATGAATTAAACCATCTTTGTAGTCTCCTCGACTGATGGCTGTCCACCATTGCCAAGAAGTAACTCCTCCTACAGCAATATCGGTACTAATAATACGTGCTGTCCAAAGTGCCAATTGCATGCCTAAATCTCTACCATTTCCTGAACCACCAGGTAATTCTGAAGTTCCTGGACTTTCTAAAACACAATATTCTGATGACCAAAGACTAATATTGGCACTTGCAATTTTTGTAGCTGCAGATTGTCTTGAAGAAACCAAATCACTCAAAGGCCAAGCTTGCCAGTAACTATGAGCCGAAATGGTTTTTTTTACATTACTCAAACCAGCAATATTTTTGGTTGAATTTGCTCCAAAGAAATAATCAATTTGATTAGATCTACTTTCTTTTCCTGAAACTGTTTTATAAAGAGGTTCGTAAGCCCCAGCTTCTCCAACAACGATTTGAGCATCAATTCCGCTCGAAGCTAATTTTGGTGATAAAGTAGATACCAAACTGTAAATATTAGCATTGGTTGCTGGCGATCCTTCTTGCCCTGTACCGTCCCACTCGTATTGTGGTTCGTTAAACGGACTTACATAATCAATAGTTAATCCGTGTTCAGATTTTAATTTACTCAACGAGTTTACCCAGAAATCTGCCAACTCAGACATTTTTCCATCTTTCAGATTATAAAACTCTTTGATAGACGCATATGCTTTCCCGTTTTGAGTCAAATATACAGGTGCACTATTAGCAAAAGCCAATAATTTCTCAGTACCACGTTGTTTAGCCGCTTTCATAAACCAAACCTGACCTGCTTGTTTTGTCATATCATAAGTTACACCATCCGAAGTAAAACATTCGGTACGTCTCCATTCATCACCTATATCACTTGCATCGCCTTGTTCTGAACTACCTGCTCCAAGATTAAAACGCCATAATGACAATCCAATACCTTTTGGATTTCCGTCTGAATCAACTTCTTTACTAAATAGCAAATCAGCTATTTTATTTCTTTTTTCCGATGGCCAATTTTTTCCAATAAAATTACATTGCCAAGCATCAGAAGCACCAAAACTTTCCATCGTTTGAAGATTTGTACTTAAATTGATATCCAAACTTGTTGTTGTAGAAGTCCCTTCGCCAGAATCATTATCTGATGAATCCGAACTACAACCAACAAAAGAATTAGCTAAAAGTAAGCCTGCACATAGCAGACTTACTTTGGTAGTTTTTAAAAAATTCATCTTAGTAACCAGGATTTTGTTCGATCAAACCATGGCTCAAATCAATTTCTACTTGAGGAATTGGCCATAATAAGTGTTTCGAAGCATCAAAATTGATTCCTTTGTCTTGAGCTTCACGAGTATTTGTTGTTTCGTACTCGTCAGAAGAATTCAAGTTATACTGTACAAAAGTTCCGTTTGGTCCCATTAATGTTTCGATAACTCTTTTACCAGTTGATGGATCTTTTTGACGACGAATATCAAACAAACGCAATCCTTCGAATGCTAATTCTAAACGACGCTCTTTGTAAATTTGTTTCAACAAAGTTGGTCCAGAAATCCCTGTTTTTGGATCTAATTTTACACGAGCTCTGATGATATTGATATCTCCCAAAGCATCTCCTCCTGCATGGTAACTAGCTTCTGCTCTTGTTAAATACATTTCGGCCAAACGAATCAATGGAATATTCAATGGTAAGTGACCGTCTAATTTATCTAAAGAACGACGTGTTTCAATCGGAATGTAATATTTACGACAGATACGTCCTGATTTGTTATCATTTAAACTAAACTTGTGAGTTGGATTTAAAAGTTCATCACCATAAGCGGCTTCACCCCATTTTGTAATGGTACTTCTACGACGAATTTCATCGTTTTCAGACAAATAAGCATTTTCTAAATCACTAGTTGGCATACACCATCCCCATCCGTCAAGAACATCTCCAGCATCATTACTTGGGAAGTTTTTCTTGTCTTCACCTCTAGCACCTGCCAAAGTTGGCAAAGCTGCACCTAGACTTTTATCTTGAACAGAAGACGTTTGAGCTTCAAGAATAGACTCAACTCCGTTGTGATTGTTTACATTCCAAATGTTTAAGAAGTCAGTTTCAAGAGAGAAAGGTCCTTCGGTAATAACTTTGTTAGCATACATTTTAGCATCAGCCCATTTTTCTTGGAATAAAGTTACACGAGCCAGTAATGCATAAGCAGCCCATTTATTGATTCTTCCATCTCTATTTACTGGAGCGCTTTCTAATTTTGCAGCAGACTCTTTAAGATCAGACTCAATTTGAGCATAAACTTCGGCAGCAGAGCTACGAGATAAATTTAAATCACCAGTTCCTAATGAAGTTGTGTACAAAGGCACACCTCCAAAAAGGTTTACCAATTCATAATAACAATAAGCACGAACAAACAAAGATTCACCCATGTATTGATTTCTTTGAGCCTCAGTAATTGGTGAATTTACCATTTTCTCTAAACCAATATTAGCCGATTGAATAGTATAAAAATGAGCAGTATAAATACTGTTCATATCTCCCATATTATCTGGTGTAATAATGTATTGAGAACAAGGTCTGTGAGCTGAATTGTCTTGACCAGTATTTCCCATCCAAGCATCATCGGTTGACATTTCGTTGGTAACTCTTGGCGCTGTTAATGTCCACCAGTCTTTGGCTAATAATAAACGTTGGGTTAATTCATTAGCGTAATTTTCGCATTCTTGTGCCGTTTGAAAGTAGTTCTCCAAAGTTTGCGTACCTCTTTCTTCTTTTTCGATAAAATCGCTACAAGAAACTGCAAATGCAGCAAAAGCAATTATTGATACTATTATTTTTTTCATGATTTTTTTAATTAAAATGCTACATTAAGCCCCATTAGGATTGTTGGTTGTACAGGATAATTCCATCCACCAAAACCTGATCCTAAAACTCCTCCTCCTACTTCAGGATCTACTCCTGTATAGTTTGTCCATGTCCAAATGTTTTGTCCAGACACTGATAATCTCAATTTATCCAATCCGAATTGGTTTGTAAATGTGTATCCCAATTGAATATTTTTTAGACGAACAAATGAACCATCTTCAACATAAAGAGAAGAGAATTTGGTAAAGTTTTCGTTATTATCATCTTTAGACAAACGAGGCACATAAGTAGAAGTTCCTTCACCATGCCAAGCCATTTGATCTAATCCGCTTACTTTGTTAGTCAAACTTGCACCATTGTATAAATCAGATATATTTTGGTTTACAAGATCATTCCCTAAACTTGAATAGAAATTAGCTACTAAATCAAATCCTTTGTAAGCAAAGTTTAAATTCAAACCAATATTGTAATCAGCCCAAGGAGTACCAATTTTTGTTCTGTCTTGATCGTCTAATTTTCCATCGTTGTTTAAATCTTTAAAACGAACATCTCCTACTTGTGCATAAGGTTGCAATTTAGTTCCGTGTTCATCTGTATGAGAGTTCAATTCTGTTTGGTTTTGGAATAAACCATCAGCAACGTATCCGTAAAAATATCCTGGCTCATCACCTTCTACTGTAAGCGTTCTATTACTTGCTCCGTATAATTTTTCTCCATCTGTAGATAAGGATACCATCTCTACATCTACAGTTGTAAAAGTTAAATCAGCGCCATAAGAGAAATCTCCAACTTTATCTTTATATGAAATCATTAAATCGATACCGCTTGATTTCATAGAACCAACGTTTGTCCACATTGTTGAATAATTTGGGAAACCACTATAGGTTGGGAACTGTTTAGAGAATAACATATCGTTAGTTTTCTTTTGGTAATACTCGATAGATCCTGAAAGTTTGTTTTTCCATAAAGCATAATCAATACCAAAACTTACATCTTCTACAGTTTCCCATTTGATATCTTTATTTGCCATAGAAGATGGATACGATGTATCTACAACAACACCATCAATTACGTAAAATCCTTGACCAATGTTTGACTGATAAACGGCACTTGGTAAATTTTGATTACCTACTTTACCCCAACCAGCTCTAAATCTTAAATCACTAAAAACTTCTTTAGTTGATTCCATAAAATCTTCATTCAAGATTCTCCAAGAGAAAGATGCCGATGGGAAATTTGCCCATTTGTTATTTTCCATGAATTTTGAAGATCCATCACGTCTAAAAGTTCCTGTCAAATAATATTTTCCGTCATAATTATAAGAAAGACGAGAAATATAAGACATCAAAGAACTTGACCATCTGTTACCTCCACTGTTACGGTTTTTGGTAGCAGCATTTAACTCTCTCATAGAATCTGAGTTATTAGGAACACCTTCACCATAACCCCAAACATTATTTCCGTTGTACTCTTCCATAGTATTACCTACCATTAAAGAAGCATTGTGTTTTTCAGCAAAAGTTTTGCTATAGGTAATTGTATTTTGCCAAGTCCAATCTGCGTTAGTAGTGTTAGTTCTTTCAACACTATTGATTTCTGCTTTTTCGTGAGCAGCATCAATTACGAAATCAGGTCTAAAAATACTTTGTGTTTTATCACCAACCTCGATAGAGGCTTGTGAACGAATTACCAATCCTTTGATTGGTGTATATTGTAAATATCCATTCATGTTTAAATTATACTGATCTGTATAATCATCATATCTTGCTACTGATGCAACTGGATTCCAGATATACGAAGGAGAACGAGCATAAATGCTATATTCATTTTCGGTACCATCTAATTGATCAACTGGTTTGTAAATTGGTGTGATTGGATCAATTTTATCAAAATCTGCCCAGTTTCCTGGAGAACCCCAAGTTTCATAACGAGGATTCAATGTAATTCCTGCAGAGAATTTATCAGAGAATTTGAAATCGTTAGCGATTCTCATCGTAACTCTTTCCCAACCACCAACTCCGTACATCGAGTCGCTATCATAATAGTTGATGCTCGCTGCGTAAGTATGTTTTTCTGAACCTCCTGTCACTCCAAGAGAAGCGTTTGTTACAGGTGTACCCGTTCTAATTCCTGCTCCCCACCAATCAGTAGTTTTTCCTCTATATTGAGAAGGATTTGGTAAATAATCTGAATATCCCGAATTGTTATAAGCAGCATTCATAATAGTAGCATACCCTTCGGCATCAGCCATATTATAAGGGTTATTCATGATTTGCATACCTGAGCTAAGATCAACTGTAAATCTAGTTTTACCTACTTTACCTTTTTTGGTTGTAATCAAGATAACTCCATTTGATGCACGAGAACCATAGATAGCACTTGCAGAAGCATCTTTTAAAACCTCCATAGACTCTATCTCATTATTACTCAAGAAGTTGATACTTGTACCCATCGGGATTCCATCGACTACATAAAGCGGGTCTGTACTTAAATTTACCGTAGAGATACCACGAATTAATACTCTAGGTTGTGCACCAGGTCCTCCAGCTCCAACAACTTGAACCCCAGAAACTTTACCTTGCAATGATTCGGTTACGTTACCTACAGTCATCGTTTGTAATTCTTTTCCTTTTATAGAAGAAATAGAACTCGTTACATCACTCTTTTTTACTGTAGCATAACCTACCACAACTACTTCATCTAACTCGTTACTAGCATCACTAAGTATTACATTTACTTCGGTTCTACCGTTTACAAGCTCTACCTTGGTAGTAAAACCAACATAAGAAAACTCAACTTGTGCATTTTTGTTAGGAATTTCTACTGAATAATTCCCGTCAAAATCTGTAGATGCTGACATCGTAGAACCTTTTACAATTACATTAACCCCTGGAATTGGAACGTTAGTTTTATCCTTAACGGTTCCTTTTATTTTTATTTGTCCAAATGATACCGTGGTACATAAAAGGACAATAAAAAACCATATATATTTAAATTTCATATTAAGTTGTTTTATTGATTAAATGTTACAACAAAGTCATAACAAACTATTTTTTAGATATAAAGACTCTTTCCAATTCTGTATCTAGAACTACTTTGTAAACTCCTGCAGCTGCTGGATATTTAGCATTTCCGTTTTCACCTGGAGACATTGTACAAACACCATTTTGAATTAATCTCCATGATGGACTCCACCATTGACCAGTAAATGTAGCTTCCATAGTACCTGTCAGAGTATATTCGCCCACTAATTGGTAAGGATTGTTTGGATTATTAGCTAAATGTAAACCTGTCATTACCCAAGCATTCCAAGTATCCCAGTTAGCATCTTTAATTCCACCACCACAAACACTTACGAATGGTTTTCTTAAAGCTTCGTCGTCATGCCATAATCCATTAGCAACATCAGCCCAAACTTTACTTGTTGGTGTGTATTTTTCTACAGAATAAAGCAAAGTATTTGGGTTTACTTTTATTATGTAATATCCTTTGGTTGGTAAAACAATTGGACTAGAAGTAACATCATCTGCTAAATTACCAGAAGCGTTTAATCCAAAACAATGTGGTGCAAAATCTGATTCTTGTCCTAAGAAATAAATTTCTTTGTTGTCTGAATCTGCATAATAGTTAAACTCAAAATCTTGTCCGTTTTTCTCATGGAAATACATAGGAACTCCAACAGCATCTGTAGTAAGATTAGTTCCTTTTGGTTGATCACATAAATAAATAGCTGGGTATTCGTTTGTAGCAACCACATTAATGCTTAATGAACCTGTGTTAGGAATAGCAAATTTATCTCTTGCTGTAATGGTCAATACATAATTTGCAGCAGTAACTGGCAATGTATAAGTTTTATTGAAAGTATATGATTGAGGGCTATCTGTTAATTGAATTAAATCAAGAATACCAAGAGCCTCACATTTTACTTCAATATAATCAATACCTGAATCGTCATTTACGACAAAATTTACTGGCATTTCATTGCTAGTTGACAACAAGATCACAGCACCTTCTTTTGGTGTGTTCATTGTTATCGATGGAACTGAAAACTCTCCGTCTAAACGCAAATTAATTTCATCGTTAACAACATTTCCAGAAACGTCTGTAGTAATCAATTTAATTTTGAAAACTTCTGAAGTTCCTCTATCTGCTGGTACTTCAAAAAAGTAACTTAAGTCATAGTTTGTTACTAATGGATCTGTCCCAAAAGTTATGACTTTATCAAGTGATAATTCAGGGATTTGAATTTGAACACTCTTTAATCCTAAATCATCCGCCAAAGCAGCTTTGATTTCAAATTTTCTAGTAGGCGCACCATAAATTTCTTCGGTGGCAACTACTATCGTAGGATCATCAGAACTTGGGAAATCTGATTCGTCATTTTGGCATCCCGTAAAAAGGACAGCAAAAAGAGCAAGAAAAAATAGAAATACATTTTTTTTCATTTCATTAATTTTAAGTTAGGTTATTTTTTTTTTTTTTTTTTAATTCTTAAGGTAATCACTGGTTTAATTGTAAACTGATTAATTCTGTTTTCCTTCATTTAGGTAAACAAAAAGGGTAAAATGGTTATCTAATTGTTTTCATAATTTATATATAATAGTATTCTAAAAGGATTGTCTATTGTTTTCTAATTTCTGCACAATTCAAGATTTCAAAAAAGAGTGTTTTTATTTTTTTAAAACCCGTAGTTTTTAAGCTACGGGTTAATGGATAAGCAACAACTAATTAACTTTAACCAAAACATAACCAAATTTTAATATGCTTTTAAATTTTACTAAAATTCAAACCAGATTATATATGAAAAACGAACACTCTTAATTTCATAGTAAAATGTTAATTAAATTACTATAACCACAAAGAAATGTTTAATCTACACTTATAAAGAGGGGTAAATTGGAAAAAAAAGGAGGTCAAAATTGTAATAAGATATTTATTTGCTCTAAAAATTATTAAGTATTTAAAAAAAAATACTTGTTTTTGAATATTGTATATTTTTTGTTTTAAAGACGATTTATCACTAAAACGTTGTAGTTTTTTCATAGAATAGCGCAAAACAGCTATAAAAAAACAAATATGTTTAATAAAAATATAATCTTGAGTTAAAATTAATTGACAACATTAAGATCAGAATTAAAGGAATTCTTATATTTTTTAATGTATTCAGAAGGAGTCATTCCAAAAAGTTTCACAAATTGTTGTCTAAAATATTTTGGATCTTCAAAACCTACTTCTGCACTTGCTTGAGCAATATTCATATCCTCAGTAAGCATTAACATAGCAGCTCTTCGTATTCGCAGAGAACGAATAAAAGCATTTAAGGTTTGCCCAGAAATAATTTTGATTTTAGTATAAAGTGTTCTATGACTCATTCCCATTTCAAGGGCAAAATTCTTGATGGTGAAATCTTTTTTATGGATATTAGCTTCTACTATATCGATACATTTTTTAAGCATTTCTTGATATTCGACAGGAACTTTTTGTGTATTCTCTCTTAAAGTTATACTATCTAAGAAATACGCTCTTAGATTACTTCTATTTTTCAATAATGATTCTACCCGAGCAACCAAAATATCATCATCAAAAGGTTTGGTGATATAATCATCAGCTCCTTCGTTGATTCCTTGCAAATGAGTCTCAGTATTTTTGGAGGCCGTTAACAAAATAACAGGAATATGAGACAAATCATTATTTTCTTTTATTCTTCTACACAATTCGATACCATCCATTTCATCCATAGTAATATCACTAATTACAAGATCAGGCATGTGTTGTTTTGTTAATTTCAAACCTTCCTCACCATTTTGAGCACTATAAACAACATAGTTTTCAGAGAATAATTTGATTAGGTATGATCTAATTTCAAAATTATCATCAATAATTAAAACAGTACGTTTTTCGGTAAGCATCACTTTTTTCAAGTCTTTATCTGCACCTGAGCTTTCGATTGATAAATTTGTCTCTTCTGCATCATCAACAATTAATTCGTCAAACAATTGAGTTCTTTTTGGAGTCACATCCATTATTTCAACGTTATCAAAATGACTATCACCTTTAAGAAAAGTCAATGTAAATGATGTCCCTTTACCTATCTCACTGGTACAACTTACTGTTCCTTTATGCTTCTCTACAAAATATTTAACAATGTAAAGTCCGATTCCAAAACCAGTCCCAATAGAAACTTTAGAGTTAATTTGTTTGAATTTCTCAAAAATCACATCAATATCTTTTGCATTTATTCCGTGACCAGTATCCGCTATTTTAAGAATAACTTCATTATTAGTTTCCGTCAATATCAAATCTATATGTCCTCCTATTGATGTGTATTTAAATGCATTGGACATCAAGTTAAACAAAGAAATTTCGATTTTTTCGTAATCACCAACAATCACAATATCATGATCTGGAACTACAAAATTGTATTGAATGTTTTTATCCTTTGCTTGATTTACAAAACACTGAAAAACCTCATTACATAAACTATTCATATTGATTGTTGACAGTCTAAGCGAATCAGCATCATTCTCTGCTTTTCTCAAAAGTAAAAGTTGATCCACTAAACTCAAAAGCCTTCTAGCATTTCTGTGTGCAATGGCTAGATCACTTCCAGAAGAACCATTTTGAACGTTTTCTTTCTGAACAGCCTTTTTCAGAGGGTTTATAATTAATGAAAGAGGAGTTCGAAACTCATGAGATATATAAGTAAACATCGATGACTGTTTCTCAGCAATTTCTTTTTCTTTTTTACTTTCTAACTCAGCAATTTTGACCTTATATTTTAACTGCTCTTTATTTCTATTATAATCTTTATAAACATATAACAATCCTCCAATTGTCAACAGATAAAGCATATAGGCCCACCAAGTTCTATACCAAGGAGGTAAAACCTGAATCTCAACAAGAGTCTCCTCCTTATTCCATCCCCCTTTAAAATTGGTTGTCTTTACTTTAAAAGTATAATTCCCTTCGGGCAATCTTGAATAATTTGCTTTACGAGTTTGTCCCACATAGTTCCATTGCTGATCCCAACCTTCTAAAAAATAGGCATAATTGATTTTGTCGGCATTATTGTAATCTAAAGCTACAAACTCCATTGATAAAGTTGTTTCATCATAATTCAAAACAACTTGTTTAATTTTATTCGAACTATCAATGCGGGCTTTACTTTCTTCGACCGATTGATTATTCACATAAAAATTGGTCAGCAACAAATTATTCTTTTGATTAAACCCTTTTATAGCCTCAGGAAAAAAGATATTAAAACCATTTATTCCTCCAAAAAGGAATTCTCCAGTAGATAACTGAAGACCTGCATTAAAACTAAACTGATTGCTTTGAAGTCCATCATTTACAGAAAAATTACGAAACGTTTTTCTGTTATTATCAAATCTACAAACACCATTATAAGTACTCATCCAAAGATTTCCCTCTTTGTCTTCAAGCAATCTCAAAATAGTATTAGATGGAATGCCATCATCAGTAGTAAACCTTTTGAATTTTTGGGTATTACGATCAAACAAAACCAATCCTCCTTCTTGTGTACCAACCCAAAGATTCTTCTTTTTATCTTCATGAATGCATCGAATAGGATTTCCTATTGGAAACTTTGAAATTTTATGAGCTTCTTTTTCTATAGAAAATAGACTCGTATAATTTCCTCCCCAAATTTTCCCATCACTAGTTTCGGTCAAACATTGCAAATTAGTGATCGATTTATCAAAAAGGGCAAAAACATTTTGTTTTCGATCAAAAAAGTAAAGTGAACCTTCATTGGTGGCACTTGCCCAAATGTTAGATTTTGAATCTTTGTATATAGACCAAATATTTTTCTCTATTTGTTTCGTATAGGGATTGTAACAAGAATATTGGGTTACGGTATTGTTTTTAGCAATTCGATTTACCCCTCCTGCCCAAGTCGAGATCCAAATATCGTTATTGTCATCTCTAGCAATTCCTGTAATAAACTTGCTCGAAAGGCTATTACTATAATTGGTATAAGTATTATTTTTTCGATTCCAGTATTTTAATCCAGCACCATCTGTTCCAACCCAAACATTTTTTTGTTCATCTTCACAGAATGACAAAATAAAATTCTCCGCCGGATTTTTTGCATTATACCGAATAGTCTTAAAATACTTCGGTACATTACTTAGCATACTCACACCACCACGTAAGGATCCAAACCATTTATTTCCAGTTTTGTCTTCATATAAGCTCCAAACCGAGTTACTTTTGGCCAATGGATTGCTATTTATTTCATCCTGAGAGATTACTTTGTTTTTCCCTTTTAATACTTTATAAATTCCGCAACCATCTGTAGTTACCCAAACTTCTTTTTTTCGATCAACAAGAATATCGGTAACACTACATTTATTCAAAAAATAATTTTCAGAAACAGTACCAAATTTAGTATCAAACAAAAAAAGTCCTTCATCAGTTCCTAACCATAAATTTCCATCTGTAGCCAGCTTCATAGCCTTTACTTCTTTTAATAACGGAAATACTAATTGCAATGATTTTGATTGATACTGATAACTACAAATTCCAGTATTACGAACATATACCCAAGAATGTTTATTTATTTTATCATGCTGAATAGCTATTGCATCGTAGTTTTTTATAACTTTTTTAGTGCTTCGAATTGCTAAAGGAACTTGGCTACCTATATATGTATTATTTTCAAAAGCCACCAAACCCAAACTTTGAGAAGCTATTAATACCAAATCATTCGATATAGCCCGAATTTGATGGATAACATCTTTTAATTTTTTTGATTTTCCATCAAAACCCTTGTATTGAACCGACTGAAAACTTGCCGTATTTTTATTGTAAATACAAATCCCATTCGAACCTCCCAACCAAATATTTTTTTGAAAATCTCCTTCAATATTATAAATGGTATTAAAAGGCAATGATTTTTTATCGTTGATACGATTACGATAAACCTTAAAACCATAACCATCGTATCGATTTAATCCGTCATAAGTTCCAAACCATAAATACCCATCACTATCCTGAAAAATTGTAGTGACCGAATTGTTTGACAATCCATCAGATATATCCAAAAACTGAACAGGATTTTCCTGAGCTTCAATAGAAAAGTGAAATCCTATTAATAGTAATAGATTTATAAAAAATTTCTTCAAAGTGTATTTATTTTAAATGAGGTAACTGTGTTATTCAAGAAAACAATACAATTACGCCCTAAAACTACAAATAATTCAAAAAAAACTGTCTTGATTACTCATAAAATAAAAAATACAAACTAATTTTAATTCTTTTTAATTTTCTATTCATTTAAAAAAACATTAAAATTAAGGTTACTATTACAATGATTCTTTAGAAAAACAAGTATCTTAGTTTACCAATAGGATACTTATATAGAATATAATTTTAATTGCAAAAAGTAAGAATCAACAACAAAAAAGCATAAACAAAAAACAATATAAAACATGAAACTACAAGATTTTGATAATGAGGAAGATAAAATAATCCATGAAAGTTTTAAACAAAAAACATGGACCGAAATAAGAACCCATGATAGCTGGGGAATATTCAAAATTATGTCTGAGTTTGTAAACGGTTATGAAAACATGGGGCGAATTGGACCTTGTGTAACTATTTTTGGATCGGCCAGAATCAAACCTGAAGATCACTACTATCAATTGGCCGAAAAAATAGCCTACAAAATCAGTAAAGCTGGTTATGGGGTAATTACTGGTGGTGGTCCTGGAATTATGGAAGCTGGTAACAAAGGAGCACATTTTGGTGGAGGAACTTCGGTAGGATTGAATATCGAGTTACCATTTGAACAACATTTTAATCCATATATTGATAGAGACAAGAATTTGAATTTTGATTATTTCTTTGTCAGAAAAGTAATGTTTGTACGATATTCGCAAGGATTTGTCGTAATGCCAGGAGGTTTTGGTACACTAGACGAATTATTTGAAGCCATCACTTTAATTCAAACCAAAAAAATTGGAAAATTTCCAATTATATTAGTCGGTTCATCTTTTTGGGCTGGTCTAATCGACTGGATAAAAACTGTTTTACTCGAAAAAGAACACACTATAAATCCTGAAGATTTGAATTTATTTAAAATTGTCGATACCGAGGACGAAGTGGTAGAAGTAATTGAGAAATTCTATAAGAAATACGATTTAAGCCCTAATTTTTAATCTCACAGCCGTTTGAAAGAACGGCTTTTTTATTTCAACGCTTTTCGATGCTTTTTAGCTGATTAATACTGTACTTTTCTTAATTATTTGTAAATTGTAGTAGCTTTATAACCTTATAAACTAATACATCGTCCCAGATTGAAAACATACAGCAAAATCATCTTCTCTATTATTGTTTTATGGGTGACTCAAAAACAGTATGCACAGCATCATTCTAAGATGACTGTAGTTGCTGATATGGAACAATCTTCTTTATCTATCCATCAAGAAATTACTTTCTACAACCAATCGAAAGACACGTTAACTACTATTGTTTTAAACGACTGGAACAATGCTTTCTCAGACAAAGAAAGTCCTTTGGGCAAACGATTTTCGGATGAGTTTTACAACAAATTTCATCTTGCGGATCAATCTGATCTTGGAGGCACAACAAACTTTATCGTTAACAATACACTGCAAAAAAAAGTTGGTTGGGAAAGAACAAAAAAAAATCCAGATTATATTAAAATTTTACTTGATACAAACTTATTACCCAATCAAAAAATCAAATTGATTCTGACCTATAATGTCAAAATACCAAGTGACAAATTCACAAAATATGGGCGTTTAGAAAAATCTGGAATGCATCTTAAGGATTGGTTCATCACTCCTGCTCGATATGAGAATCATCAATTTGTAAAATACAGTAACGAAAATCTGGATGATATTGCCAATGGCTCAACTGATTTTGATATTGACCTAAAAATTAAAGGCAAAAGCGACATCACAACAGACCTGTTACAACAACAAATATCACAGACCGAAGAGGAAACTCATGCGATTTTGACTGGAAAAAACAGAACAAATTTTGATTTAATAATCGAAAAAAAATCAAGTTATACAAAATTCAAAGTCAATAACTTAGAAGTATTTAATAACATTAATTCTGGAAGATTCAACGATTCGTTAAAAGCTAAAATTATCGAGCGAATCGTAACCTATTGCAACCATCATATAGGCGAATATCCGATGGATAAAATAATCATTTCAACAACCGATTATGAAAAAAATCCTTTTTACGGACTGAATCAGTTACCCAAATTTATGCGACCGTTTCATACCGATTTTTTATTCGAAATAAAATTTTTAAAAACATATTTAAATAATTATCTCAAAAACAGTTTAAGATTAGACCCCAGAAAAGACAATTGGATATTTGATGGAATTCAAATCTTTAGCATGATGAATTATATTGACCAATACCATCATGATGCCAAAATGATGGGAGACGCCTCTAAATATTATTTATTGAGAAGTTTCAAAATGGCTCAAACCGACTTTAATGAACAATACAGTTATTACTATATGCTTATGGCTAGAAAAAATCTAGACCAACCCCTTAATGTTTCGAAAAATACATTGATA
This sequence comes from Flavobacterium adhaerens, assembly GCF_040045115.1. NCBI lineage: Bacteria > Pseudomonadati > Bacteroidota > Flavobacteriia > Flavobacteriales > Flavobacteriaceae > Flavobacterium > Flavobacterium adhaerens. The sequence goes on from NZ_JBDLZX010000001.1 coordinate 393,097, forward strand.
AAATACAATGTTCAAATTGCCAATAAATACAAAGCTGGACTGAGTTTAAAATACCTTGATGATTACCTTGGCACTAATAAGGTTTCTACAGGAATTAAGCAATTTTACGAATTAAACCTTCAAAAACAAACGAATGGAAATGATTTTGAACAAATTTTAAAATCCAATTCACCCCAAAACATAGAATGGTTTTTTGAGTATATTATTGACAACCGAAAACCTATAGATTATAAATTTAGTCACATTACCAAAACCAGTGATAGTATTACTTTTAAGGTAAAAAACAAAGGAATCCCTCTAGTTCCGATGCCTATATTTGGAATCAGAGATAAACAAGTTGTTTTCAAAAAATGGTTAGAAACCAATCAAATAGACACTATTCTTACCATAGAAAGAAAAAAAATTGACAAATTAGTACTCAATTACAGCAATGAAGTTCCCGAGTTTAACCTAAGAAACAACTGGAAATCATTGCGTGCTTTTTCTTTAAATCGTCCTTTAAAAATGACCTTTTTTCAAGATTTAGAAGATCCACATCGTACGCAATTATTTTATGTCCCAACCTTATTTTATAATTTATACGATGGTTTTGCGCCAGGTTTTAGCTTCTATAACTACAGTTTATTTGATAAACCTTTTATGTTTAATGTTAATCCAATGTATTCCATTAATACCAATTCAGTCATTGGGAGCGGTTCTTTTGCATACAATCAATATTTAAGAGAGAACAGACTGTACAATATCCGATATTTATTAGGAGCCTCCTATTATCACTATGCTTCAGATGCTGCATATCTAAAATTGTATCCAAGTGTTTCTTTCTACATCAGACAACCAAATTATCGTGACAATAGAAAGCAAGCTTTTACAATGAAATACAACATTATTTACAAAGAACCTTCTTTGACAGTAATAGACAGCACCGATAATTATTCTATTTTAAACCTCAAATATTACAATATAAAAACAGAAATCACTAGTCATGTAAAATTCCTCACAGATATTCAATTCTCAGGATATTTTGGTAAAATCTCTGCCGAAATGGAGTTTCGTAAGCTATTCAATGACAATCGTTATTTTAATGCTCGTGTTTTTGCTGGAACTTTTATTTACAACAGCAACAACACACAAAATTATAATTTTGGAGTTTCTAGAGTAAACGATTATTTGTTTGATTATGCGGTTTATGCTCGATCGGAAACAACAGGTATATTAAGCCAACAGTTTATTTTAGGACAAGGCGGATTCAAATCATTTGTAACTCCTTCAGAAGCAAACCAATGGCTAACTACTACAAATTTAAGTTATTCACTACTTTGGAATTGGGTTGATGCTTATGCAGATTTTGGTCTGATAAAAAACAGAAACGCCGATCCTACTTTTTTATACGATAGCGGTATCCGACTGAATTTGGTTCAAGATTATTTCGAATTGTACTTTCCTATCTACTCTTCAAATGGATTTGAACCTGCAGATAAAAATTATGGCGAAAAAATTCGGTTTATTTTTATTTTCAATCCCAAATCATTAATCAACCTTTTTACTAGAAAATGGTTTTAATTCAAAATAAAAACTTTAATTTTTTAAACTTTTACACAATTATTTAAGCTAAAATTATTTATTTAATAAAAATACATTCGTTTTAATAAAAATTATTTGTGAAAAAACTAAAAAATAAACAATAATTTAATGCTGTTTAGATTGTTTTTAATTAAATTTGCTCCCGTAAGCAGACCTTTTTAAGATATGATTAAAGAAACAGTAGATACCAGTTTAACATTTGAAGATTTCAAAACTGAAGTTCTAAATGACTACAAAATTGCCTTAATAAGCAGAGAATGTAGCTTATTAGGTCGTAAAGAAGTATTAACAGGAAAAGCTAAGTTTGGTATTTTCGGAGACGGAAAAGAAGTCCCTCAGCTTGCAATGGCTAAATGTTTTAAAAACGGTGATTTTCGTTCAGGTTACTATCGAGATCAAACTTTTATGATGGCTATTGGCGAATTGACAATTGAACAATTTTTCGCTGGACTGTACGGACATACTGATTTAGAAATCGAACCTATGTCGGCAGGAAGACAAATGGGAGGTCATTTTGTAACCCATAGCTTAAATGAAGACGGTTCGTGGAAAAACTTAACACAACAAAAAAATTCGAGTGCCGATATCTCTCCTACTGCTGGACAAATGCCAAGATTACTAGGATTAGCACAGGCCTCGAAAATATACAGAAACATTCCTAACATCCCTAATGCAGAATTATTTTCGAATAATGGTAATGAAATTGCATGGGGAACTATTGGTAATGCCAGCACTTCTGAAGGATTATTTTTTGAAACCATAAATGCAGCCGGGGTTTTACAAGTACCAATGGTTATGAGTATTTGGGATGACGAATATGGTATTTCGGTACATGCAAAGCATCAAACTACTAAAGAAAACATCTCTGAAATATTAAAAGGATTTCAAATTGAAGAAGGAACAAACGGTTACGAAATTCTAACTGTAAAAGGTTGGGATTATGTAGATTTGATTGCTACTTATGAAAAAGCAGCCGAAATTGCTCGTGAAAGGCATATTCCTGTTATAATCCACGTTTCACAACTAACACAACCTCAAGGACATTCCAGCTCAGGTTCTCACGAAAGATACAAAAGCGCTTCACGATTGGCTTGGGAAAAAGAGTTTGACTGTATTCGTCAGATGAAATTATGGATGATTGCCATTAATATTGCGTCGCCAGAAGAACTCGAGGCAATAGACCTTGAAGCTAAAAAAGAAGTTTTTGAAGGTAAAAAGGCTGCCTGGAATACTTTTATCGAACCTATTATCGAAGAGAAAAATGAATTAATCTCTATTTTAGAAAAAGCAGTAACCACTAGCAACAGAAGAGACGAAATTCAAAGAAATATTAACAGTTTAAAGAATATAAAATCTCCCCTAAAAAAGGAGATTATGATAATTGCTCGAAAATCACTTCGTTTAATTATTAGCGAACCTCAAAAAGAAGAACTGTCCAATTGGATAACAAACTACTTCAAAATAACACAACCAAAGTTCAGTAGTCATTTATATTCTGAATCAGAAAACAATGTGTTTTCGGCCAAAGAGATATTGCCAGAATACGCACCAAACGCTGTGGCAGACACTGATGGCCGAATGATTTTGAGAGATAATTTTGATGCGCTATTTTCCAAATTTCCCGAAGCATTGATTTTTGGTGAAGATTCTGGAAACATAGGCGATGTAAATCAAGGGCTCGAAGGAATGCAAGAAAAGTACGGGGAACTTCGTGTTGCCGATACTGGAATTCGTGAAGCCACCATCATAGGTCAAGGAATTGGTTTGGCTCTAAGAGGTTTACGCCCTATTGCCGAAATACAATATTTAGACTATTTGATTTATGCCATTCAAACCATGAGTGATGATTTGGCTACTTTACAATATAGAACTGTTGGTAAACAAAAAGCCCCATTAATCATTCGTACCCGAGGTCATCGTTTAGAAGGAATTTGGCATTCTGGTTCTCCAATGGGAATGATTATTAATGCGGTTAGAGGAATCCGTGTATTGGTTCCTAGAAACATGACACAAGCAGCAGGTTTTTATAACTCATTATTAGAGTGCGACGAACCAGCTTTGGTCATAGAATGCTTGAACGGATACAGATTAAAAGAAAAAACACCTTTGAATTATGGTGAATTTAAAACACCTATTGGAGTTGTAGAAACACTAAAAAAAGGAAACGACATTACACTTGTTTCATATGGTTCTACCTTACGATTGGTAGAACAAGCCGCTAAAGAATTATTCGAAATAGGTATTGATTGTGAAGTAATAGACATACAATCTTTACTTCCATTTGATGTCAATCACGATATCCAAAAAAGTATCCAAAAAACCAATCGCTTATTGGTAATTGACGAAGATGTTCCTGGTGGAGCTTCAGCTTTTATTTTGCAACAAATAATTGAAAAACAAAATGCTTATGTTTATTTAGACAGTAAACCACAAACTTTGTCTGCAAAAGCTCACAGACCTGCATACGGAACCGATGGCGATTATTTCTCAAAACCATCAGCTGAAGATATTTTTGAAAAAGTTTATGACATGATACATGAAGTAAATCCTGCAAGATTCCCTTCTTTGTATTAATAGTTAAACCAATCGTAAAAGAAATCTCAATCTTAGGGTTGAGATTTTTTTTTATCTTTATACAACCAAACATACCTAGATGACAGCTCTTGAAAATTTATTTTTAGACTTGAAAGATATCAAAGTTATTGATGCCTCTATCCCCTACTCTCAATACACTTCTATAGACTTATCAGAATCAAATATTGCAATCGATCAAATTCAAAATTCGAATGAATTTGAACATTTTATTAATCATTTTTTGAAAGAGAAAAACGCAACAGTGGCTTTTGGTGGATATAATGAGAATAGAAATTTATACAAACGAAGCTCCGTATTCAATGCTTTAAATACCGAAGAACGCAATATACATATTGGTTTGGATTTATGGACAAAAGCTGGAACACCGGTATTAACCGCTCTTGACGGAAAAGTACACAGTTTTCAAAATAATGCCAAATTGGGTGATTATGGCCCAACAATTATACTGGAGCACCAATTTGAACAGCAAACTTTTTACACACTATACGGGCATTTGACATTACAGAGTATTGACAATCTTAAAGTTGGAGATTCTTTTAAGAAAGGACAAAAGTTGGCATTTTTAGGGGATTCATCGGTAAATGGCGATTATGCTCCACATTTGCATTTTCAAATAATAGCTGACATTGAAGATAATTTTGGAGATTATCCTGGAGTTTGCAGCAAAAATAAATTAGAGCATTATCTAAAAAACTGTCCCGATCCCAATTTACTTTTGAAAATCATATAACCATTTTTAAAATTTCAATTAAAATGAATCCAAACGAAAAAACAATTCAAAAATTTTATACTGCATTTGCTAATGCCGATGCCAAAACAATGTGCGAATGTTATCATCCATCTATACAATTTGAGGATCCTGCTTTTGGAAAATTAAAAGGTGATGAGGTACGTATGATGTGGAAAATGCTGTTAAAAAATAGCAACGGGAATATAAAAATAGAATACTCCGACATTAAAGCCAACGAAACATCTGGTTCTGTAAAATGGATTGCTACTTATAATTTTAGCAAAACCAACAGACAGGTCGTCAATGAAGTTCGTGGACAATTTCATTTTTCAGACGGATTGATACTACAACACACTGATTCGTTTGATATCTGGAAATGGTCAAGACAAGCATTTGGATTTAAAGGTTTCTTATTTGGATGGACAGGCTTCATGCAAAGAGAAATTCAAAAACAAGCCAAGATTTCATTAAAAGCGTTTCAAAATAAAGACCAATAAAAAAGGCTAAAATTGTACTAATTAGCCTTTTTTAATTCCTTTAAAAAAAAATTATTTAGCAATTGTCCCTTTTTGAGGAACCCTATTCAACAGTAAAACGCCAACTATAAAAAATACGGCCAAAAATACTATTGCTAATCTTGGACTGCCTGTAATTTGATCGATAATTCCATAGACACACATCCCTATCACAATTCCGATTTTTTCGGTAACATCGTAAAAACTAAAAAAAGAGGCTGTATCATCGGTTTCAGGCAATAATTTCGAATAAGTAGAACGAGATAAAGCTTGAATTCCGCCCATAACAAGTCCTACCAATGCTGCCATCACATAAAACTGCATAGGAGTTACGATAAAATAAGCCACAGAACACAATACAATCCAAAAACAATTGATTACGATAAGAACAGGTATATTTCCAAACTTAGTTGAGGCTCTGGAAGTTAATACTGCTCCAACAACAGCCACCAACTGAATCAACAAAATACAAATTATAAGCCCTGTTTGACTTTGACTATCTGATTCCCAAGCAATTTCTTGTGAGCCAAAATAAGTTGCAATTAGCATTACGGTTTGAACAGCCATACTATAAACAAAAAAGCTTACCAAATATCGTTTAAGTGGTATATTGGCTTCTAATAATTTCAAAACTTTTTTCAATTCATTGAAACCATTAAAAACTACCGCTTTTGTTATTTTTGAATCTGACTTTTTATTTCCTTTAGGCAAGAAATAATAGGTGTACTGACTAAATATGATCCACCAGATTCCAACCATTATAAAAGAATATTTCATTGCTTTCATTGCTGCCTCTCCTTTTGTTCCTGTGATACCAAAAAAATCAGGCATCAAAACCATTCCCAAATTAAGAACTAACAAAACTACACTTCCTATATATCCTAGAGAATATCCTTTGGCGCTAATTGAATCTTGCTGATCGGGAAAAGCTATATCTGGCAAATAAGAATTATAAAACACTAAACTTCCCCAAAAACCAATTAGTCCAAAAAAATAAAAAAACAACCCAACATAAATATTTTCTAAACTAAACCAGTTTAATCCAATACATGAAATAGCTCCCATATAGCAGAAGAATTTCATAAATGTTTTTTTATTTCCAACATAATCTGCAATTCCTGATAGTATTGGTGAAAAAATAGCAACCATTAAAAAAGCTATTGCAGTAACAAAACTAATCAGTGCTGAATTTTTTAAATTCATTCCGAAAACATCTATATAATGACTTCGATCAGAAAATAGGGATTCATAAAAAATTGGAAAAATTGCCGATGAAATCACTAAAGGATAAACGGAATTTGCCCAATCGTAAAATGCCCAAGCGTTTAATAACTTCTTGCTTCCTTTTTCTAAATCTGCCATACTTGATTTTTTTATTTGCGAATTTATTTATTTTTTTATTGGAATGATAGCCAATTATATTTTTTCACAGATTAATATTAAAAATTTAAAATTAGAATTTTAGAATATCCTCAAAAAGACGAAGCCATAAATCGACAACAATTTGTTATTGATCTATGGCTTATTAGTTTACAAATAGATTCCGACTATTTAGCAACTCCTTTTGCAGGAGCATTAACTTTTGCAGCAATTTCTCTTGCTTGCGGAATTAATTTTTTCAAATTAGCAATCCTAGTAGCATCTGAAGGGTGAGTACTCATGAATTCGGCAGGTGCTGATCCTCCTGATTGTGCCGACATTCTTTGCCAAAAAACAATACTCTCGTCTGGATTGAAACCTGCAATTGTCATTAAAATAAGTCCCAATTTATCAGCTTCACTTTCATGACTTCTACTAAAAGGGAGCATTCCTCCTACTTGAGTTCCTATTCCGTAATATTGTTGCCACATTTGTTGCTTTTCTGCACTTTGATTCCCTGTTGCAACGGCAACACCTGCAGCACCAATTTGCTGTATTTGACTAGCGCTCATTCGCTGCGCTCCATGATTGGCAATAGCATGCGACACCTCATGTCCCATCACGGTTGCTAAGCCATTTTCATCTTTGGCAATTGGCATAATTCCTGAATAAACAACAATTTTTCCTCCTGGCATACACCAAGCATTCACATCTTTACTCTCTACTAATTTATATTCCCATTGATAGCCTTTTAAATACTCTGGTTTACCAAGGTAATTTGCGTACTTTTCGGCTGCCGCTTTAATTCTAATTCCAACACTCTCTACTTTTTTAGCATCAGCAGTACCCGAAATTACTTTATTGTCTTTTAAAAAAGTTCCGTATTCCTGAAATGATGTTGCGAATAAATTATCATTTGACACAAAATTAAGCTCCTTTGAACCTGTAATAGGATTAGTTGCGCAAGAATAGACTAAACCAATTATACCGATTCCTAATAATATGTTTTTTTTCATAATGCATAGATTTAATTATCGAGGTATAAAGTTACATTTTTATTCCTTTTTATTTAAGAAGTTTTAAAAACTACAACCCCCAACGGAGGAAGTGTAATGGTGGCAGAATACTCTTTTTGATCGTGAGGATTATTTTCAACGGCTATTTTTTTAGTGTTTTTAACACCACTCCCTCCAAAATCACTTTCATCACTATTAAACACTTCTACAAGTTTTCCTTTTTGAGGAACTCCAATCTTATAGTTTTCTCTCACTACTTGCGTAAAATTGAGAACAATGATTAAATCATCTTTCGGATTGTTTCCTTTTCTAATAAAGGATAAAACAGCATTTTCATGATCTGAATAATTGATCCATTCAAAACCCTCTGGGCTAAACTGTTTTTCGTAGAGAGCTGGTTCGGATCTATACAGTTTATTGAGATTCGTGATTAATAACTTTATCCCATTGTGAAAATCATATTGTAATAAATGCCAATCTAAACTATTTTGAAAATCCCACTCTCCACTTTGTCCAAACTCATCCCCCATAAACAACAAATTGGTTCCTGGATGCGTAAACATATAACTATAAAGCAATCTAAGGTTAGCAAATCGTTGCCACTCATCACCTGGCATTCTTCCTAAAATAGACCTTTTCCCATATACCACCTCATCATGAGATAATGGTAACATAAAATTTTCTGTATAAGTATAGGTCATAGAAAAAGTCAAATCGTTTTGGTGGTACTTTCTATAAACCGTTTCTTTCTGGAAATATTGTAAGGTATCGTGCATCCAGCCCATCATCCATTTCATTCCAAATCCTAAACCACCTGCAAATGTAGGTCTAGAAACCATTGGAAATGATGTACTCTCTTCGGCTATAGTTTGTACTCCTTCATAATTGCCATAAACCGCTTCATTAAATTCTTTCAAGAAGCTAATAGTGTCTAGGTTTTCTCTTCCTCCATAAATATTAGGCTCCCATTCTCCATCATTCCTAGAATAATCCAAATATAACATAGAAGCAACAGCATCAACTCGGAGTCCATCAATATGATAATGTTGTAACCAAAACAAAGCATTACTAATTAAAAACGAACGAACTTCATTTCTTCCATAATTAAAAACCAAACTTTTCCAATCGGGATGATACCCCTTTCTTCTATCGGGATGTTCATATAAATGAGATCCATCAAAAAATCCCAAACCATGACTATCTTCAGGAAAATGTGAAGGCACCCAATCTAAAATAACACCAATTCCTGCTTGATGTAACTTATCTACTAATAGCATAAAATCTTGTGGGTTTCCAAAACGAGATGTTGGAGCAAAATATCCTACCAATTGATAACCCCACGAAGGATCATAAGGATACTCCATAACAGGCATAAATTCGACATGTGTAAAACCAGTTTCTTTAACATATTTTACAAGATCCTCTGCAAACTCTTTATAGGTCAAAAAACGATTTTCTTTACCTTTACGTTTCCAAGAACCCAAATGAACTTCGTAAACAGAGAATGGTTTATCTAAATCGTTATGTTCTTTGCGATTCTCCATCCATTTTTTATCCTTCCAAGTATAGTTTAAATCCCAAATTACTGAAGCTGTATGTGGCGGTTTTTCACAGTAAAAAGCAAAAGGGTCTGCTTTTTCGGTAATAATTCCGTTGATATTGGATTGAATTTTGAATTTATATTTGGTCCCCTGTTCTATCCCTGGTATGAAACCTTCCCAAATTCCCGAAGAATCCCAACGCACAAACAATTGATGCTCTCCTTGAACCCAATAATTAAAATCTCCAACCACCGAAACAGTCCTAGCCGATGGTGCCCACACAGCAAAATAAACACCTTTTACACCATCTACCTCAATGAAATGTGCTCCTAATTTTTCATAAAGTTTAAAATGTTTGCCTGCTTTGAATAAATCGATATCAAAATCCGTAAAAAGTGAATAGGTTTGTACTTTGTTCATATTTGTGGCTTTGTTTTTTATAAAATAATATTTCGCTGATTACGGTTAACGATGAATTTTGAAAAGATGAAAAGGCAAATCTGCAGAAAGCTCTACATAGTTCCATTCATTTTCCCAATAATATGAGTTTCCGGTAATTAAATCAGTTATATGAATATGACTAAAATCCGAAGGCATTCTTACCGAAGCACTACTTGTGTTGTGATTATCAAGATTTACAATCATCAAAGTTTCATCTTCTTTAGTGTCATCAAACTTGTAATAAGATATGATTTGGTCATTATTGGTTTCACAAAAAACAATATTATTGGTTTGTTGCAATGAAAGATGTTCGCGTCTAAGCATATTAATTCTAGTAATTAGTGTTATTAGCCTGTTGCGAATGCTCCAATCCCATTTATAATATTGATATTTTTCGGAATCTAAATATTCTTCTTTGCCATTACCCATTGGAGTACTAATCATATATTCAAAAATTGGTCCGTAAATTCCAACATTAGAACTTAGTGTAGCAGCCAAAAAATATTTTTGCAAATGCATTGATTCATTTCCGTGTTGCAAAGCAAATGGATTAATATCAGGTGTGTTGGGCCAAAAATTAGGTCTATAGAATTCTTTTTGTTCCGTTTGAGTTAGCTCCTCAACATATTGAGTTAATTCCTGTTTTGAATTTCTCCATGTAAAATACGTGTAGGATTGGCTAAAACCTTGTTTCGCTAATTCGTTCATAATTTTAGGACGGGTAAAAGCTTCGGCCAAAAACAATACATCGGGATGCGTTTTCTTTATTTCGGCAATTAACCAACCCCAAAAATAAAACGGTTTGGTATGCGGATTATCGACCCTAAAGACTTTGATATTACATTCTTCTACCCAGAACAAGGCAACCTCTAGTAATTCTTTCCATAAATTTTTCCAGTCTGAAGTTTCAAAATATATTGGTTGAATATCTTGATATTTTTTTGGAGGATTTTCAGCATACTGAACCGTTCCGTCAGGTCTCCATTTAAACCATTGCGGAAAATCTTTTACATAAGGATGATCTGGAGCTGCTTGCAAAGCATAATCCATAGCAACCTCTATACCTAATTCTTGAGCTCTCTGAACTAATTCTTTAAAATCCTCTATTGATCCTAATTCCGGATGAGTCGATTTGTGTCCGCCATAATGAGAACCTATTCCCCAAGGCGAACCTACATCACCAAACTCAGCGGTAGTAGCATTGTTTTTTCCTTTTCGGTTAATCTCTCCAATTGGATGGATTGGCGGAAAATACAAAGTATCAAACCCCATTTGGGCTACTCTAGGAAGTAAATTTATACAATCTTTAAAAGTACCGTGTTTACCTTCTTCAGAAGAAGCTGAGCGAGGAAAAAATTCGTACCAAGTACTAAAAAGAGCTTTCTTTCTATCTACATAAATTTTCAAATCGATCGATTTGTTTTCTAAAAAACGAACAGGATATTGTTTGAAAATTCGGTGCAATTCTTTGGATGTAGCTTCTCTGATTGCATTGTCGTATTCTGAATCTGTAGTGAAGAAATAAATTAGTTGATTAAGATATTCATTCTCAAAACCTTCAACCTGATTAAGAATTGCCTGAAGATATTCGGCTCCTTCCAGTAATTCTGATTTTACATATTGATTGTCATTTATTTTTCTTTCGGTACCATGTTGCCAATTTAAAGCATAATCTACCCAGCCTTCAACAAAATAGGTATAAGCCCCTTGTTTATCAACCTCAAATTCGGCAATCCATTCATCATTTCCTAGAGGAGTCATTCGTACTTCTTGCCAATTTTCATCAGCATCCTGTTTGAATTTCACACAACATTCTATGACATCATGTCCATCGGAAAAAACATTTGCCGTGACCACAACTTTTTGACCAACAATTCTTTTAATTGCAAATTTACCACTGTCAAGTTGTGGCAAAACATTTTCTATTATTATACGCGTTTGATACTGCATGTGCTACTTAATTTGAAACGTAAATTAGTAACTTTTATGTTTATAAAGCTTCAATAAAACCTTCAAAACATTAAGCTATTCTATTCTAAAATTATTTGGGATTATGGCTCCTTTTTTGACGACAACAATGCCTTCTTTAACAACATAAAATTCACTATTAACATTTTCTAAATGATTCCCTCCGTTAATATAAACATCATTACCTATTCTACAATTTTTATCAACTATGGCATTATTTATAAAACATCTTTCTCCAATTCCTATTAGTTGTTTGTTGTTTTTAATGTCTTCGTCCATTTGCTCAATGCTTTGATAATAATCGTTCCCCATTACATAGCAATTTTGGATAACGGTATCATCACCAATTCTAGTACGGACACCTATTACTGAACGAGTAATTTCTTTGGCATTCAATATACATCCGCCCGAAATTAAAGATCTATCAATTTTGGTTTCTTTGAATTTTGTTGGAGGCAACAATCTAGAACGCGTAAATATTTTATTTTGATCGTCGAATAAATTAAATTTAGGCAAATCATCGGTAAGACCAATATTGGCTTCAAAAAAGGAATCTATATTTCCAATATCAGTCCAATACCCTTCGTACTGAAAACTAAAAACTTTGTTTTGCCCGACAGCCTGTGGAATAATCTCTTTTCCAAAATCAGTTGTACTAGGGTTATCCATCAGCTCTACCAATAATTTTTTATTAAAGATATAAATCCCCATCGAAGCTAGATAGTGTTTTTCTTCTCGCTCCATTTCTTCACTTACCTGCGATTTCCAATCAGGCAATAACTCTTTAGCTGGTTTTTCGATAAAACTTTCGATAAAACTTTCAGAATTGGTTTTTAATATCCCAAAACCCGTTGCGTCTTTTTCGTTAACAGGAAGTGTTGCAATAGAAATATCGGCTTCATTTTTAATATGCGCATCAATCATATCATCCAAATCCATTTGGTACAACTGATCACCCGAAAGGATCAAAGCATAATCAAAATCGTGATTTAAAAAATGAGGCATACACTGTCTTACAGCATCGGCGGTTCCTTGAAACCATGTAGGATTATCAGGTGTTTGCTCGGCGGCTAAAATATCAACAAAAGCTTCTGTAAAAGCATTAAATTGGAAAGTATTCTTGATGTGGGCATTTAAAGAGGCAGAATTGAATTGTGTTAGAACAAAAATTCTATAAATATCCGAATTCAAACAATTTGAAATCGGGATATCTACTAATCTAAATTTTCCACCGATAGGAACAGCGGGTTTGGAACGTCTTTCTGTTAATGGAGATAATCTTGAACCTTGACCTCCTCCCAAAATAATAGCGATTACATTTTTCTTTTTAGTCTTCATGTCTTTTAGCAATAATTAAATTATATAATTCTAAATATTCTTGACCTACATGCTTCCAAGAATGGTCGGTATTCATGCCTTTTATTCTAATTTGATTAACAATATCTTTATTTTGAAATAGCCTAACTGCTCTTTCTATCGAAAAACAAATATCTTCGACAGTGGCTTGATCATGACAGATTCCGTTACCTTCATCTTCAAAATCTACAATTGTGTCTTTCAATCCTCCTACTCTCCTTACAATTGGGATTGTTCCGTAACGCATCGCATACATTTGATTCAGTCCACAAGGTTCAACTCTTGAAGGTATCAATATAAAATCAGAACTTGCGTATGTTTGATGTGCCAATTCTTCGTTATACCCAATATGCACGTGATAATTCTCTATAAAACTATCTTTCAACAGCTTAAGTTGACTTTCGATTTCTGTATCGCCATATCCTAAAATCAGGATATTAATTTCTTCTTTGAAAGTTTCCAAAACTGACACTACCGTCTTTGGCAATAAATCGGCTCCTTTTTCAGTATATAATCTTCCTATAAAACTAAAAAGTGGTTTTTCAGGATCCATATCAAACTGTGAGCACAATTGTTCCTTATTTTTTTGTTTGCCTTCTACACAATTTAAAATGGAATAATTTACAGCTATCATCGGATCGGTAGCGGGATTCCAAACTTCGTCATCAATTCCGTTAAGAATGCCTTTCGATTTATGGTTTGTCTGTTGAAATAAAGTTTCTAAACCATTATCGGAATAATTCAGTTCTTTCAAATAACTCGGTGAAACTGTAGTAACCCAATCTGCACATTTGATGGCTGTAGCCAATGAGTTGATACAATTTCCCCACTCTAATTCTCTAACATTAACCAAATCAAAATCTGGCAAATAATACAATTTAGTAAAAGAAAACACCCCTTGATACAATCCATTATGGATAGTGATAAGTGTAGCAACATTTTTTAAACTAACATATTTAGCACAATACTTTATCATAAAGGGAATTAACCCTGTGTGATGATCATGACAATGAATAATATTTGGAATAGTATCTTGTTCGGAAATCCAATCAAGTGTCGCTATTTGAAAAGACACGAATCGTTCAATATCATCACGATAATTATACACATTGGGTCTATCAAAAAGCTCAGGTATATCGACTACATACGCTTCAAAACCAAGTTTATTTGTAGATTCTTTTAGAATAGCATACGGAAAATTAAAGTTCCCTAATTTAACTTTTCCAGAGTGAACACACTCAAAATTGTTTTCTAACCTAAAAACTGTTTGATAACAAGGAATAACTACACTAACTTTGTTTTCTGTTTTTTTTTGATATTTAGGCAGTGCTCCAATTACATCAGCAAGACCACCAACTTTGGCAATTGGGTAACATTCAGCTCCAATATGAAATATATTCGTCAAATTTTAAAATATTATCTTAAATGCTATTATTATCATCCATCTAAATACTCTTCTAAATTTAAAAAAAAGCTAATTTTATTGTCGTTTCACAAATTAAATTAACATTAATTTTATAGTACTTCTATGTTTTTCTAAATTTAGTTAAAAAAATTAACACTTAAAAAGTTTTAAAGTAATTTTATCAATATGACAAAAAAGTCCACAAATCATACTAAACCATTAAAAATACCCAAAACAATACAACTTTCTAGTAAGTTTATCACTTTTCTGTCTCTCAAATGGGGTACAATTTTTGTTTCCAGATTATTCACAACCCCAATCAAACACAAACTTCCGAAACGTGAAATTGAAATGAATCAAAACAGTATTCAGCAAATGATTACTGTGCCTTCAATAAACAGAAAAATAAATATTTATCAATACGGAAAAAACAATAAAAAAGCGCTTCTTGTTCACGGTTGGTCTGGCAGAGGTACGCAATTATGTAAAATTGCAAAAGAACTTACCAACAACGGTTATGAAACCATAAGTTTTGATGCGCCAGCTCACGGAAAATCACCAGGAAGCACGACTGTTATGATCGATTTTATCGAATCAATCCTTGAAATTGACAAACAGTTTGGCCCATTTGAAATTATCATCGGACATTCATTAGGAGGAATGTCGGTAATGAATGCTATAAAACAAGGATTACAGGTTGATAAAGCCATAATCATTGGAAGTGGTGATATCGTAAAAGACATTACCGACGATTTTGTTACCAAATTGGGATTAAAACTCGACATCAGTGTTGCATTACGCAAACAATTTGAAAAAAAATACCATATCATTATGGACGATTATTGTGCCTATAAAGCGGCTCAAACCAGCACCGTGCCCACACTTGTTATTCATGACAAAGACGATCCTGAAGTTTCTGTAAAAGCCAGCATTCACATTCATAAACATTTAAAGAATGGCGAATTAATGATTACCGAACAATTGGGACACCGAAAGATATTGGCCGATCAGCAAGTAATTCAAAAAATAATTAATTTTATAAAAAAATAATGATTATGAACTATCCTTTTGTAAAATCAGAAAAAGAATGGGAAGACGAATTAGGTTCTGAGCGTTATAGAATTTTGCGTCAAAAAGGAACCGAATACCCACATACTGGAAAATACAATCTGCATTTTGAAAATGGCACTTATTGTTGTGGTGGTTGCGGAGTTCCTTTGTTTGAAAGCAGTTCAAAATTTGATGGACATTGTGGTTGGCCTTCTTTTGACGAATCTATTCCTGGAACAGTAGAATACATTAAAGATTTAAGCCATGGAATGATACGCACCGAAATAGTTTGTGCTAATTGTGGCGGACATTTAGGCCATGTTTTTAATGATGGTCCTACAAAAACAGGTCAACGATATTGTGTAAACTCTTTATCGGTTGATTTTAAAGAAAAATAATCTCTAATTATCCTCACAAAAAAAGCTTTACGTTTTTCGTAAAGCTTTTTTTGTTTTAGAGTTGATTTGAATTATTTAAAACCAACAATTTGTTCTTCGGCTGCGATAACTTCTTCAACATATTTTTTGTATTCTAAATAATCGTCTGGTTTAATATTATCCCAAGGAATTACCACTTCTCTATTTATTTTTAACGAATTACTATTTACCAACTCAAACTTGATGGAGTAATTTTGATTTTTGAAAGTAAAGGTTTTGCTCTCTGGAATTTCAGAGAATTTTTTCCCTTCAGGAATATTCAAAATAACTTCAGATTCGTAGCGGTTATTATTTTCATAATTAAAATAATTAATATCGAATTTTCTGCTTTCGGTAGCAATAATATCTCTTGTATAAACCTTATCAATAAAAGGGATTTCGGTGATTTTGAGCGCTCCAACTTTTTGTAAATTCTCATTTATAGAAAATTTAGTTTCGTAGGAAATTGAT
Organism: Flavobacterium adhaerens; assembly: GCF_040045115.1. Taxonomy (NCBI): domain Bacteria; kingdom Pseudomonadati; phylum Bacteroidota; class Flavobacteriia; order Flavobacteriales; family Flavobacteriaceae; genus Flavobacterium; species Flavobacterium adhaerens. The sequence goes on from NZ_JBDLZX010000001.1 coordinate 409,541, forward strand.
TTATCAAATGTTTCATTCGATAACAATTTTACCGATTGCAAACTAACCACTTTTTGCAATTGTTTATTATAGCCTTTTTCGATTTCCTTATCCCTTACATCCTGAGAAGTAGCATCAGAGAATAGTTCGTTATAATACGATTTTGTAGCTCCTTCGATAGTATGTCTATTTACGAAAACTTTTGATTTTTCGTCCAAAGTAACTACAGTAGAGGTTTTTAAAATGTTTTTCACTGTTGAGTCAAATGGAATGTTTATCAATTTAGACACTTCATTTTCCTTTTTGTCAAAAGAAATCACCAATGCGTTAGCTTTATACAACGAACCTGGCAACATTCTAAAAGGCAAATATTTATCAGTAAGTTCCAGAAAAACTTCTTTTCCATCAATTATTGTTTTTACGATACAATGATTAAAATCTCTGGATGGCAAATGCATCGAATTAAAACCATTGTCATTTGTAGAAACTAAAACCAAATTAGACTTTAAACCTGCTAATTCTGACAAGGCAACGAACAAAGTCGAAACATCTTTACAATCTCCTAATTTAGTTGTAATAGTTTTGGACGGTTTTTGAGGCACATAACCACTTTGTCTAAAATCTAACGAACTGTAAGTGATATTTTTTTCGATATAAGTATAAATTGCTTTAGCTTTTTGTTCATCGCTTACATTAGAAATTCCTTTAGGAAAAATCGAATTGAAGGTGTCCTTTGTAATTTTGTCTGCTTTCAAATTTTTCTTCACTAAATCCGAGTACCAATTCGAAATTTCGCTCCAAGATTTTACAGTACTTACTTCAATGGTATTGGTCAAGTCGCTAGCAATAGGTGCATAATCTTCTTTTAGGGATAATGCTGGAATGTTTACTCTTTTCCAAATATTACATTTTTTACCATTTATTTTTTTGGTAATAGCAACTACATCTCCATTATTAAAATTGGTATAATATTTTGTTTCTTCTGGAGTAATTAACCCAAAAATAGCTTCGGTAGAAGGATAATCGCTATCAAAATAACATGATATATTAAAATCTTTATAGAAACGTCCTGTTTCGTTTTCAATACGTTCGTATTGAATAAAAATTACATCTCCGACTTTTAGATTCGAAAAAACCAACAAATTATCTCCTTCTTCGGCAGGAACAATTGTTCCGTCAGCTTTGATGATTTCCGATTTTATAACGGTATTGCTGTATAAGTTTAATGAATACTCTTTCATTTTTTCGATTCCAGTCTCTGAAGTAATTTCAAATAAATACGATATTCTAGATTTTCTTCCGCCCTCTGGAAAAACATTTACAATATATTCATCCAACAATAGCACTACCCCAAAATCACTTTTTAATTTAGAATTTCTTCTGGTTTTAGCCAATTTATAAATGTCTTTTGTCGCTACTTCTTCAATCTCATCAGGAGTTTTATTGATGTCGTATAATTGCTTTCTCAATTTTTCGTTACCCGAATTATGAGTTAATGACTGACGGATATACTTTTCGGCTTCTTTATTGTTTTGCTTCAAATTATAAATCACAGCTTTCTTTTCCATATTGGTAAACGAATACGGAAAGTTGTTCAAATTTTGATCTATAACAGCTAATGCTTCGTCATATTTGTTTTCGTTGGCCAAAATAGTGATATAATCATTTCTAAATTGATTAATATAACTATACTCAGCAATACGTCTTTTTACAATTTTCTCAACAGCAGCTTTATCATTTAATTCATTATAATAATTGATTAATAAATTATCGACTTCGTTGATTATTTTTGTCTTAGAAATCTCTTCTAAAAGCGCAATTGTTTTGGCTCTATCATTTTTTAGTTTAGAATACAAAGAAGCCGAAGCAATTTTGAATTTTTCGTTTCCGTAAGTATCTTTTTCTATTTCTCCTAACAACTTAAACATGCCATCAACATCTTCTTTTTTGGAAGCAATCAAAAAATCGAACATTAGTTTGCAAAAACTCTGCTTGTATTTTGCAGCACGATTTCTATAGGTTTCCAATTCAGTGATTGACGAATTTTGAAGAAACTTACTATCTAGCATTTTAGCATAGGTAACGTAATAATAATCTACGTCATTCTTCTCTATGTTCTTAATAATTTCTTGTGTTTTTTGTTCTTCGTCTCCCTCTAATTCGTAATATCTAAGAAAATAATTTGCAATTAGAGAACTGTTTGGGTATTTTTTATCTAAGCCTTCAATAGCATCGTAAGCGTCAATAGATTTTCCGTTAGATTCATAAGCCATATATTGATATAATTTGTACAATATATTATTTGGAAATTTCTGGACTAAATTATCAAAATACTCTTCATAGTTTAATTTTAAAATTTGTACATCGGCTATATCCATTTTGGTTGTAGTATAGGCCTGATAAGTATCGGTAAATTTTAAATCACTTGGTATTGAAGAATTCAGGTTTTTGATTTGAGCCGAGAAATAATCGCCCCCACCATTCATAGACAATTTAAACAATAATCGATTTACCCCTTTTTCGAGTTTAATTTTTACGGTATAAGCATCAAGGTTTGTTCTCTTGATGTCTTGATTATAGTAAATTTCGCTATCGTTTAAGAAAATTTTCAAGCCTTGACTTGCTCCAAAATGCAATAAAACATTTTTTGAATCTGCAGATTCTATAAACGTTTGAGCATAAATAATTCCGCTACCGTACTCTCCTTCATTGGTAAAAAAATGATAACCATCATCTTCTACATCTTTCGGATTGTACCAACCAATTTTACCATTACTGTTAGCGTCAAATAATTTATCATTTTTGGCATACGTTTCAGGCTCATACTCTATATCCAGACCACTCCCGTTTAGGTTTTCAAACACACCACAAAATTGCCATTTTGTAATTACTCCTAGTTCCGAAAATGACTTTTTGGCCTCTTCAAATCGCATTCTCTTGCGTTCAAAAATGGCTTTTCGGTATTGTACTATTGGCAAATTTTTAAATTTCGGCGAAGATGATAAATAATCTATTTTATTATAAGTCAAGTCATTACAAGCATCTACCGTAATATCTCCTAAAACAATATCTTTATTTATAAAAGGAGCTATGTAATAGTGAGAATTAGGAAGATTCTCTAAATTCTTTAGCAAAGTTTCATCAAAACTTACTTTTCCTGATTGCTCATCTATAAAAGCATCTAAAAACAATAAATCGATACTGTTCGTTTTGTTTTTTCCAAACTGTTTATCAAATAAGGTTCGAGCTTCATCTCGTTTATTATTAATTAATAAGTTTAAAACATTTGTATAATCTACTTGCGAGTAAATAAAATTAGAGACGAATAATAAAATTAGAATAGTAATTTTTTTCATAGACTTATTTTGATGGTTGGTTAAATAGCAATTTTAATTTTTATCTTCTAATAAAGGAACAAAACGAAATTCTCCAAATTCATGTTTTTCAAATTGTTTTTCATTAATCCTAATCAGCATTGTCATAATTTGAACGTCTTCGCCTAACGGAATAACGAGTCTTCCTCCAACTCTAAGTTGAGCCATTAAAGCTTGTGGAATAATTGGGGCACCAGCTGTTACAATTATACTATCAAATGGCGCATGTGCAGGCAAACCTTTGTATCCATCGCCAAATGAAATATGTTTTGGACGAATACCAAGTTTAGGCAATAATATTGATGTTTGCTTGAACAATTCTTTTTGTCTTTCTACAGAAAAAACCTGGGCTCCCATCATGCACAAAACGGCTGTTTGATATCCTGACCCCGTTCCAATCTCTAATATTTTGTGTCCTTTTTGGATCTCTAATAATTGTGACTGAAAGGCTACTGTGTAAGGTTGAGAAATAGTCTGACCTGCAGCTATAGGAAAAGCCTTATCTTGATAGGCGTAATCTTCAAAACTGGAATTCAAAAATAGATGTCGTGGAATTTTTTTTATAGCTTCTAGCACTAATTTATCAGTAATTCCTTTTTGTTTTAGGTTACTTACTAACTGATTTCGTAGTCCTTGATGCTTGGCTGTATCTTTCAAAATTTAAGGTTTTATTATCAAACAAAAATAGAAAACTAAATCAATTTCGTACTCAAAATAAAAACCAATTTACAATTCTTACGAACAAAACTTACATACAAATTAGAATTTTATAAATTGGAAATTCTCATTTTATTACTATTTTTGTAGAAACATCATTATTATGCTTAAAATTGGAGTATTGGGTGCTGGGCATCTAGGAAAAATACATTTACGTTTACTACAACAATCCGAAAAGTATGAATTAGTTGGTTTTTATGATGAAAACCAAGAATATGGAGAAAAAGTAGCCAAAGAATTTGGGTACAAACAATTCTCTACAATAGCCTCTTTAATCCACGCTGTAGATGTAATAGATATTGTAACTCCTACTCTTTCTCATTACAAATGTGCAAGAGCTTCAATAAAATCGGGCAAGCATGTCTTTATAGAAAAACCCATTTCAAATACCGTAGAGGAAGCAGAAGAAATCATTGCATTAGCTAAAGAGTACAATGTAAAAGGTCAAGTTGGTCACGTTGAACGATTTAATCCTGCTTTCATTGCTACCAAAAGCATGATCGAAAACCCAATGTTTATTGAAACGCATCGATTGGCCGAATTTAATCCACGAGGAACCGATGTCCCAGTAGTTTTAGATTTAATGATTCACGATATAGATGCAATTTTGAGTGTTGTACAATCTAATGTAAAAAATATTAGCGCAAGTGGTGTATCCGTAATAAGCGACACCCCAGATATTGCAAACGCAAGAATTGAATTCGAAAATGGATGTGTTGCAAATTTGACTGCGAGCCGTATTTCGATGAAAAATATGCGTAAATCGAGATTTTTTCAAAAAGACGCTTACATCTCTGTCGATTTCCTAGAAAAAAAATGCGAAGTAGTACGAATGAAAGACGCTCCAGAAGTCCCTGGTGATTTTGATATGATTTTACAAAATGCCGAAGGAGTAAAAAGACAGATCTATTTCTCTAACCCAGATGTAAAACAAAATAACGCCATTTTAGACGAACTAGAATCCTTTGCTGATGCTATTACTAACGACACCAATCCAATTGTGACATTAGAACAAGCAACACAAGCCTTAAGAGTTGCCTATCAGATTATAGATTGTTTTAAAAAATAAATTCAAAAATCAGTTTAAAGTTTAAGGTTTAAAGTTCATGTATTACGCTTTAAACCTTAAACTTTTTAACTTTAAACAAATAAATAATGAAAATAGTAGCCGTAATTGGAGCAGGAACCATGGGGAACGGAATTGCTCATACGTTTGCCCAAAGTGGTTTTACTGTAAAACTGATCGATGTTTCCGAGAAAGCTTTAGATAAAGGAATGGAGACTATTTTTACCAATTTGGATCGAATGGTTGCCAAAGGAACCATCTCTGAAGAAGATAAAATAAAAACCATCACCAATATTATTACTTATACCGATATAAAGGATGGAGTTGTAGGTGCTGATTTGGTAGTTGAAGCTGCTACCGAAAACATAGAATTAAAACTCAATATTTTCAAACAGTTAAACGAAGCTTGCTCACATAATACCATTTTGGCGACCAATACGTCATCAATTTCGATTACTCAAATAGGAGCTGTTGTAGCGCATCCAGAACGTGTAATTGGAATGCATTTTATGAATCCAGTACCAATCATGAAATTGGTCGAAATTATTCGCGGGTACAACACCAGCGATGAAGTCACCAATATCATCATGAAATTATCCGAAAAACTAGGCAAAACTCCTGTTGAAGTTAACGATTATCCAGGATTTGTAGCCAATAGAATTCTGATGCCGATGCTAAACGAAGCGATTGAAACATTATACAACAAAGTAGCTGGTGTTTATGAAATTGATACTGTTATGAAGCTAGGAATGGGACACCCAATGGGACCTTTACAACTGGCTGATTTTATTGGCCTCGATGTCTGTTTAGCCATTTTAAACGTAATGTACGACGGTTTCAAAAATCCTAAATACGCTCCTTGCCCACTATTGGTAAATATGGTAAGAGCTGGAAAATTGGGAATAAAATCTGGCGAAGGGTTTTATGATTATAGCGAAAGTAAAAAAGCCGAGAAGATTTCGAAACAATTCATCTAAACATTAAGCTTGCTTAAGTCATGACTATTCAAGATAATTTAAAAAATATAAAATCATCCCTTCCAGAACAGGTTACTTTGGTAGCCGTTTCTAAGACCAAACCAGTTTCTGATTTGATGGAGGCCTATAATGCAGGTCAACGCATTTTTGGCGAAAACAAAATTCAGGAAATGGTCGAAAAATGGGAACAAATGCCCAAAGATATCCAATGGCATATGATTGGACACGTTCAAACCAACAAAGTCAAATACATGGCTCCTTTTGTGAATTTAATTCACGGTGTGGACAGTTTGAAATTATTAGAAGAAATCAACAAACAAGCTATCAAGAACAATCGAACAATTAATTGTTTACTCCAAATATACATCGCAGAAGAAGAAACAAAATTTGGTCTTGATGAAGAAGAATTAGCTTCAGTCCTAGCCTCGCCATCATTCAGAGAAATGAAAAACATCCGAATAGTGGGTTTGATGGGAATGGCTACTTTTACAGATAACCAAGATCAAATCAAAAAGGAATTTATCCATTTGAAATCTATTTTTGACAAACTAAAACCTCTGAACACTAAAAACTGCGAACTGAATACTATCTCAATGGGAATGTCTGGCGACTATCAATTAGCAATTTCCTGCGGAAGCACAATGGTTCGAATTGGAAGTAGTATATTTGGAGGGAGATAAATTTTTCAATGGCAAAAATCTATGGTAATGACAATATCAATAATGGTATGTAAAATTCGACAAACAATTAAGAATTACTATGAAAGTTAACGAACCTAATTTTGATAAAATTTACAATTTTGAAGATCGTTTGGTTAGATTTGCTGGTGAATGTATTTTCTTTGTTAGAAAACTCGAAAAATCTTTTGAACTTGAATATTATAAAAATCAGCTTATAAGATCATCTGGAAGTTCTTCTCTAAACTATGGAGAAGCCCAAGGTACCATTACAAGTAAAGATTTTGTTTTTAAAGTTTCCCTTTCTGTAAAAGAATTAAAGGAATCTAGAAATTCATTAAAAGTCCTTGATTATATAAATGGAGGCAATACAGAAGAAAGAAAATAGCTTTTGGCAGAAGTTGAAGAACTTATAGCAATTGCTTCAAAAATGATAAACAACAAAAAATGAATCAATACAATAACAATGACAATTTTCATTTTTTAGAATATGCTATAGTTATTGACATTGACTTTTGATATTGATATTGAATAATGTACGCAATACTCGACATAGAAACCACTGGAGGACAATACAATGAAGAGGGAATCACCGAGATTGCCATCTATAAATTTGACGGTCACGAAATTGTCGATCAATTTATTAGTTTAATCAATCCCGAAATTCCAATTCAGCCTTTTGTAGTCAAACTTACAGGAATCAATAATGCAATGTTGCGTTCAGCACCTAAGTTTTATGAAGTTGCCAAACGTATTATCGAAATCACTAACGACTGTGTTCTTGTGGCTCACAATGCCTCTTTTGATTACAGAATTCTACGTACCGAATTCCGTCGATTAGGTTATGATTTCAATATAAATACTCTTTGCACAGTAGAATTATCGCAAAAACTATTACCCGAACAACCTTCACATAGCTTAGGAAAACTGGTAAGAGCACTCGGAATACCAATGGCCGACCGTCATAGAGCAAGCGGTGATGCTATGGCTACAGTCAAACTTTTCAAAATGCTTTTGGACAAAGATTTGGAAAAAACCATTACCAAAGAACTCATCAAATCAGAAGTATTCAAAGGAGTTTCTCCAAAATTAAGGGACATTATAGAGAGTTTACCATCCAAAACTGGAATTTATTATATTCATCGTGAGGATGGTAAAATTATATTTATTGGTCAAAGTAAAAACATCAAGAAAAGAGTCAATCAACATTTTACAGGCATAACCAGCAGTGCCAAAAAAATCCAATCCGAAGTTTTTACTGTAACCTTTGAAGAAACTGGAAGCGAATTGATTGCACTTTTAAAAGAAGCCGAAGAAATAAAGAAAAACCGTCCCATTTACAATCGAATGGCTCGCAAAAACACATTAAATTGGGCTATTTATGCAGAAAAAGATGCTGATGGATATTTGAATTTAAAACTTCAAAAAGCAGATGGTCGCAAAAAAGAAATAACCGCTTTCAGCAATCAACAGGAAGGTAATGGAGCGCTAAATCGGATCACGTCGAGCTATCAATTATGCCCAAAACTAACTGGAATTTCAGACGCTAAAACTCCCTGTATTCCTAACAGCAACAACCAGTGTGACGGTGCCTGCAGAAAAGAAATATCTCCTAATGAATACAATGCCAGAGTAAAGATTTTTATCGACAAAAACCTCTTTGAAAACAAAAACATGATTATCATTGACAAAGGACGAAAAACTGGAGAACATTCCGCTTTGTTAATTGAGAAAGGAATACTCAAAGGTTTTGCTTTTTTTGATTTAAATTATCAAATCAATACTCCCGAAATCCTAAAAAATATATTAATCCCTATCCCAAACAATAGGAATACTCGAAATCATATTCAGGCTTATTTACGAAAGAACAGAGTTTTTAAAATCATTAATTTTTAAAAAATAAATAAAATTATTATTTAGTAGTTAATCCAGCTGTACACTACAACTCCTCATTATTCCATAAGTTTTTCTAAGGCATAAAAGGAGCTTCTTTTAGTCGCTCTTTTATACCAAGAAAAAACAAAATGCAATAATTCCGGGGTTTTCGTTGCCATCTGGACTATTAAAAACCCAAACCATCACAATGAAATATTTAATCACCATAGTAGGACCAACTGCCATAGGAAAAACCGCTTTGAGCATCAAATTAGCCAATTATTACAACTGTGAAATTGTTTCCTGTGATAGCCGACAGTTTTTTAAAGAAATAAGTATCGGAACCGCAGTACCAAGTCCTGACGAACTAGCCGCTGCACCCCATCATTTCATACAAAACAAATCTATTTTAGACCATTATACTGTTGGTGATTTTGAAAAAGAAGCACTTGCAAAAATCGAAGAATTATTCCAAACCAATGATTATGTAATACTTGTAGGCGGATCGGGTTTGTATGTAGATGCTATTTTGAAAGGTTTTGACGAATTCCCATCAATCGATCAGAGTGTTAGAGAAAAAATAAATTCGAATTATGAAAACCTTGGAATAGACTATTTACAGCAACAATTAGAAACTTTAGATCCCGATTACTTTCAAAAAATCTCGGTCGAAAATCCACAAACTTTACAAAATCCACAACGTATGATGCGTTTTGTAGAAGTTTGCATCGGGACAGGCAAACCCTACTCCTCTTTCTTAAATCAAAAGAAAAACAATCGTGATTTCACCTCAATTCTTATCGGAATTGAAGCTGACCGTAACATCATTTACGAAAGAATAAACCAACGCGTAGATATCATGATGCAAAACGGACTTCTTAAAGAAGCCGAATCGGTATATCCCCAAAAAGAGTTAAACGCACTCCAAACAGTTGGTTATAGAGAATTGTTTAGTTACTTTGCTGGCGAATTTACATTGGATTTTGCCATTGAAGAAATCAAAAAAAACACCCGAAGATTTTCAAAACGCCAACTCACCTGGTTCAAACGTGATGAAAACACCAAATGGTTTGATTATTTGACCAATATAAATCATATCACAGATTATATATCCAAAGTAAGTCATAAGTCATAAGTCATAAGTCATAAGTCATAAGTCATAAGTCATAAGTCATAAGTCATAAGTCATAAGTCATAAGTCA